>JAMXCX010000091.1 GCA_024542985.1 Candidatus Omnitrophota bacterium
TAAAAATTAACATTGTGGCAATAAAAGTGCCGATCGCAAACCCTACCCCTCCCCAGAAAGGATAATTAGGGTTAACTATTAACTCCCCTAGCATAAAGGGATGCATATACCCACAAGTTTGTGAACAGCGATAACGGAATTTGCCGGTCTTGTTAGCTACAAACTCTATTGCGTCTACTTCCGTGAAATTATGTCCTTGGGAAGGATGCCTGAGATAAAGAGTGCCGAAGTCGGAAGAATGCTCAGGTTTTATCTTGGCATCAATGTCATAGCCTTCTATGTAGAAGCCGTGAGTTACATCACGGGTGATTAGGTTGATAGAAACAGTATCGCCTTTATTTACCCTGATAATTGGCGGATCATAGGCGTACTTTCTAGCATAAACTATCAGGTCTATTCTTTTTGGCTCAGCAGTTGTGAAAGAGGTCATAAAAAGAGCGCCTGTTGTACAGATAACAACAATAGCAAGAAATAAAATTGAAAGAAGTATATTTCGTTTCATATCTAAAAACTCCTTATCCGACAAAAAGTGCAATGAACATAATAGTTATTGCTAACAGCAAGATTCCCAATGGGAGTAAACTTTTTAATGCTGCAGAAGATTCATTGTGAAGCTTCACGGCAATTTCATAACCTCTCTTTAATGAAAAATAAAGTCCCATTACCAAAGCAAGCATTTGAAAAAATATTCCATATTCAGGCAAAATTGGAGTCCAGTGCACATCTGCAGTACCAAATAGATCCCATCCCCATCCCAATGGATCTGATATAACTGCAATAATATAGGAGCCATTTACCATTACGAGTGGGATACTAAAGGCTATCCAGGCAAACAGACCCAGCGGTACCATTGTATAAGCATATCGTATAAACATTTCCTTAATAGGGACGGTAGACTTAGCAAGTTTGCGGCCAAGAAAAATAGCACAGTAGTAAATGAATGGTAAGCCAATAAGTGCCGAAAACCACAATGTCCCGGCATAAATCCCGAACCCTGTCCAGTTTCTAACTTCACTTATATTCGCCCAATCTTTGAGATTACCGTAGGGACCAAGAAGGACAACAGAATAGGCAAGTGCTAACATAAGCATAATGAAGCCCTTCCAGGCCTCATCATACCCTTTAAGAGTAGTGTCACTGGCAAAAGGCCGGGCATAGACAGTAATATTATCATTAGGGCAACTCTTCACACATTCCATGCATAATCCACAGTAGTTGTTACGCTCCATCTTTTCCATATGCTGAAACCAGGGACATCCCCAGCCGTGTTCATTGCCGATTAAACAGGCTTTAGTTTTGCATGTCCGACATACATCTTTGCTTTTGGAACGCACTGCTACCATTGATGTCATGGCGTATAAACTAAGGAAACCACTCACCGGACATAAGTACATACAAAAGGCCCGTTGACGATAAATCATGTGAATAATTGTGGCAGCTACAAAAAGACCGCCAAGCACAATAACGCTAACAATAGGCCTGGTAACTAACAGAGCGTTAAAAGTCGCCAAAGTAAGAAAACCAATATTCTGAAGCCAGATATTGCTGAAGCGTTTTGGCCAGCGTTTATTTAAACCCCACATACGATTACGTCCGACGCCGGGTTTACCCACCGCTACCCCAATTAACCGACGACGCTGAAACCATTCGCCAAAAAAAGGAAAAGGACAAACTGCACACCAGATGCGAGAGGCAAAAGGAACCATAAATGTTATTAAGGCAAACCACCAAAGGATCCAGACAAAGACGATGATAATATTGCGATTGCCCACTGGTGAGCCAAAAACACCAGCAAGTAAAAAGAAATAAAAAAATACCAAATTCGGAAAAACAACTAAAAACTGGAAACTCCTTAATTTCACCAGTTTTTTCAATAATGGGATTGCTTTAAAAAGATCGATTTGCATGGTTAAAACTCTACAACTTTATTGTAGTTCCGGTAAAATATGATGAAGATTCGCGCCTATTCAGTATTATTATATAGCAATTGATAAGGTGGTTACAACGGAGGATAAATGGATACGGAATGGGTATAAAATATACCGACTGCGAGTAAAAGAAACGGATTATTGTTGAAGGCTCTGCAAATAGGAGGTTAGGTTGACATTCTTGTTCGATATTTCGAGTTTACTTCTGATATGTTTGCGGTGTTGTTCTATTGTCTGATAAGAAATATTTAAAAGACTTGAGATCTCCTTGCTTGTAAGGCCGTCTTTTATCATGTTGGAGATTTCAATCTCTCTAGGTGTCAACTTAATCTTTCTGTCTGTGATTCTACGTCCAAACGGCGAAACTAATGCTTTTAGATTATGGCTGAGTAAATTAACATACTTTTCGGACGCACCTTTCAATCTAAGCTTTTTTAAATTAGGCATTATTAATTCATTTAT
>JAMXCX010000092.1 GCA_024542985.1 Candidatus Omnitrophota bacterium
AAAGCTATTTTTAAGGCAGATAAATTCTCATCTAAGGCTAAGGAGTTAATAGAAAAGGCAGGAGGGAGTCTAGAGTGTTTGAGTCGATAAGCAATATTTTCAAGGTAAAAGAGCTAAAAAGAAAAATACTCATAACTCTATCTTTGCTGATTGTTTACCGTGCAGGGTGTTTTATTCCCACAGCCGGTGTAGATACTTTTGCTCTGGCTCAGTTTTTTGAAAAAATAGCAAAAACTCAAGGGCAGACCATTCTGGGCATGGTTAATCTTTTTACCGGAGGAGCATTAACCCGTTTAAGCATCTTTGCTTTGGGTATTATGCCTTATATCTCAGCATCAATTATCATGCAGCTTCTTACAGCTGTTGTACCGGCTTTAGAAAGAATAGCTAAAGAAGGTAAGGCCGGCTATGAAAAGATAAACCAGTACACACGATATTTTACTTTTCTTTTATGCATGGTTCAAGGGCTGTTTTTATCACTATGGCTTGAGAATCCTAATAATTTTCAGGGCATTGTTATTGTTCCTAATCCGGGGTTATTATTTAAATTAGTCACTATCCTTACTTTAACTTGCGGAACGATTTTTATCATGTGGTTGGGAGAGCAGATACAGGAGAGAGGCATAGGTAATGGGATATCGATAATTATTACCGCAAGTATTATTTCTCGCATTCCTTCGTCGCTACGCCAATTGTGGATTCTGTATTCTCCTCTTGATGTTTCAAAAAGGCAGATTTCTACACTTGTAGTTATCATCTTAGTCACTCTTTTCTTTTTAATGATAGCAGCCGTAGTTCTTTTTACTCAAGCCCAGAGAAGAATACCTATCCAGTATGGTAGAAGAATTGTCGGCAGGCGTGTGTATGGCGGTCAAAGCACATACTTACCCATAAAAGTAGACATGTCAGGCGTTATAGCAATCATTTTTGCTAGTAGTGTTATTTCCTTTCCCGCTACAATAGCCATGTTTTTGCCTAGAACGATAGGATTTGTTAGTTTTTTACAGAGCATTACCCAGCAAAGGGGTTTATGGTACAATATTATTTTTGTTGTTCTTATTATGTTCTTTATGTATTTTTATACGGCAATGGTTTTTAACCCTTTGGAGATATCGAATAATCTAAAAAAATACGGAGGATTTATTCCCGGGATAAGGCCAGGTAAGCCTACGGCAAGCTATCTTGATTTTGTTGCTACGAGGATTGTATTTATAGGTGCAATTTATATCGGTATTATAGCTATTTTTCCGAATTTTATTATGTATACATTCAATGTTCCTTCGTATGCTCTGGCTTCGCTTTTTGGAGGTACCACTCTTTTGATTATGGTGGGAGTTACACTTGACACCATGAAACAGATTGAAGGGCAGTTACTTATTCGTCACTATGACGGTTTTATCAAGGGCGGATCTTTGAAAGGAAGAAGATGAATTTCCTTAGACCTTTTGCAAATTTAATGATTAGGCATAGATTTTTTAGCAGTGTGGATTTAAAATGAGTGAGGTCTAATAAGGTGAAAATAATCCTTTTTGGTTCTCCGGGTTCAGGCAAAGGAACACAAGCGGCTATGCTTGCTGAGTATCTGAATATAAAAAGAGTATCTTTAGGCGATATCTTAAGAGGGGAAGTCGAGAAGGATAGCCAATTAGGTCGAAAGGTAAAAAGTTACATGGAAGGAGGCTTGCTTGTTCCGGATAATTTAGTTTCTAGGGTAATTGAAGAGAATATCAATATACCGGGATTTATTCTCGAAGGTTACCCGCGCAATCTAGAACAGGCCAAAAGGTTAGAAGGTATTTTGAAGAAAAGCAATGCCGATGTAGATTTTTTTATTTATTTAGACATAGACCAGCAAATAATAATAAATCGTCTTGGCAAAAGGCGTATATGCCGTAGCTGCGGAGCTAATTATCATTTGGAGGAGGAGTCTTCTGAGAAAGAAGGGATATGTGATAGTTGCGGAGGAGAGTTGATTCAGAGGAAGGACGACAATCCCGAAGTTATAAAAAAACGTTGGGAAGTATTTTCTAATGAGAGCAAGAGTATTTTAGATTTTTATCAGGCTAAGGGTAAACTAGTTAATATCGACGGCCGGGGGAATAAACTTGAGATCTTTGAAAGAGTAAAAAAAATACTGAGATGATAAAATCGCTAACTCCGGATGACTTACTGGCGATGAGAAAAGCTGGCAAAGTAGCGGCTGTCATTTTAAAAAAAGTAAATAAATTCCTTAAACCGGGCATTTCTACAAAAGATATCGAAGGATTTATTGAGAAGGAGATCAGGCTTAATCCTGGGATGGAGCCGGCATTTAAGGGGTTTATGGGGTATCCGGCTTCTTGTTGTGTTTCAATTAACGAAGAGATAATTCACGG
>JAMXCX010000093.1 GCA_024542985.1 Candidatus Omnitrophota bacterium
CATTTCCTTCCATTGGGCAACCCAACCCGGCATTCTTCCAATGGAAAACATGACCGGAAACATATTCAAGGGAATACTTAAAGCATGATAAATTATGCCGCTATAAAAATCAACATTGGGATATAATTTGCGTTCAATAAAATAATCGTCTTTGAGAACTATTTTTTCAAGTTTTACTGCTATTTCAAGTAAAGAGTCATGAACACCTAATTTATTTAGGATTTTATCGGCATTTTTCTTGATTATGCTTGCCCGGGGATCAAAATTTTTATATACCCTATGGCCAAAGCCCATTAGGCGAAAGGAGTCATTTTTGTCCTTTGCTTTGGCTATATATTTAGCAAGATTACCGCCATCATCATGAATTTCCTTAAGCATCTCAATAACTTTCTGGTTAGCGCCGCCATGTAAAGGGCCCCAAAGAGCACATATTCCGGCTGAAATTGAAGCAAAAAGGTTAGCCCGGGAAGAGCCGACTAAACGTACAGTTGAGGTACTGCAATTTTGCTCATGGTCGGCATGTAAAATCAATAATGTTTCTAAGGCTTTCACAACATCCTCGTCAATTTTATACTCGGTTGCCGGAGAAGAAAACATCATATGTAAAAAGTTAGCAACATATTTTAAGTCATGGCGCGGATATATAAATGGCCCACCGATTGACTTCTTGTAAGAAAAAGCACTGATGGTACGAACTTTAGATATAAGCTCAACTGTAATAGTATCAATTTCTTCGGGAGTTGGTTCCAATTTTATCAGTTCGGGGTAATAACACGAAAGTGAACAAATCATAGAAGAAAGAATAGCCATAGGATGGGCAGTGGCCGGATAACCTTTAAAAAAATTTCTCATATCTTCATGAATCATTGAATGCCTGGTAAAACTCTTAGAGAAAGCATCTAACTCCTCCTTTAAAGGAAGCTTACCGTAAATAACTAAGAATGCAGTCTCCACAAAAGTAGAATGCTCAGCCATTTGCTCAATTGGTATCCCCCTATAACGCAGTATTCCTTTTTCGCCATCAATAAAAGTAATTGCGCTTTGACAAGAGCCGGTATTGCCGAATCCCGGATCAAGAGTTATGTAAGACGCCTGAGACCTCAGAGCGGTTATGTCAATCGCGTGTTCTCCTTCGGTGCCGATAACTATCGGTAACTCGTAGGTCTTTCCTTCAATAATCAATTTTGCTGTATCACTCATATAAACCTCCCTTTTTCCCCGGCTAATTTAATAATATACCACTTCAAAAAAATATTCGGCTTAACTAGCCGATTACAATACCCAAAGCTGCTGCCGTGATAATTATTAAGGCCGGATGTACTTTTGTGAAACAAAATAAACAAAAAGCGATGGTAACCACAGCCAGGCTTTTTATATTCAGAAAATTATTTACATTTATCACTTGAAACGCTGTGGCTATTATCATCGCAAAAACCACAAGCTGAATCATGCTAAAAGCATTCTTCACCCGGGGAAAATCTTTATATTTTGCGTACAACCCAAAAGCAAGCATAATGAACAAAATAGGAGCAACTATATTGCCCAAGTTAGCCATAACTGCACCGGGCAAGCCGGCTATTTTATAGCCGGTATAAGTAGCATACTTAATAGAAATTGCTCCGGGAAAAATCTTCACTATACCTAAAACATCTAAAAATTCTTCCTTGGTTAGCCAGCCATAGTTTTCTATAAGGTCCTTTTCCAAAAGAGGTAAAAATGAATAGGCGCCGCCAAAGGCACAGAAACCTATCCGAAAAAAAACAAAAAATATATTCCATAGTAGCATTTAATTCTGAATCCTTAAAATCATATTCAAGCCGCGCGATAGCTCTTCAATAACCGCCTCTAATGATTCCTGGACTCCCCGGGATGAACCGGGAAGATTTATTATTAGAGTTTTGCCTCTTATGCCGGCGATATTTCTTGAAAGCATAGCTTTTTTTGTACTTTTAAATCCTTCCGAGCGCATAGCTTCAGGTATGCCGGGAACTTTCTTTTCAATAACCTCCTCTGTAGCCTCAGGGGTAATATCCCAGCTTGAGAATCCTGTTCCGCCACTGGTTAAAATCATATTTACTCTCAGCTCATCGGAATATTTTATCAGCTTTTCCTTGATTAAACTAAACTCTGAAGGGATGATTTCATATTTAACAACTTCAAATGAATGCGCTTTTAGCATCTCGATAATTATTTTTCCACACTTATCACTGCTTTCGCTTTTAGAGCCTTGATTGCTAATAGTCAATACTGCTACGGCATACTTCATAAGCTGCTCCTTTTTTTAGAGCTAAATTTAGAGAATAATACTCCCAACTCATACAATAGTATTAATGGCAAA
>JAMXCX010000094.1 GCA_024542985.1 Candidatus Omnitrophota bacterium
ATTCCCCGTAAAGAGTTCGGCGCCTGCAAATACAACGAGGGTCAAGGCAATTCCGAAAGAGACCCCCATCAAGGGCCTCAAGAACATAGAACTGCTACCCGCCAATGGCGCCCCTATAGAGAATACCAAAGCTATGCCTATACCTACATATGTCCCTGCCAAAACGGAGGAAGTCATATATGAGAGGATAGATCTCTTGAGATACTCGATTTTGACCTTTGCAGCTTTTGATATGATATTTACTGATTCTAAGTACATATTTTTACTTCTCCTTTCAATCTATGAGCTCTTTTACCTCATCGTAGTTAAATACCGGCCCATCAAGGCACACGTATTTATCCCGTATGCGGCAGTGCCCGCATTTCCCTGTTCCGCATTTCATATGCCTTTCGAAAGAAAGATATATATTTTCTTTTTTCACCCCGTGCTGGAAGAGTTCCCTTACTGAATTAGTCATCATTAAAGGCGGCCCGATGATTATTGCCCGTGTATCCTCGCTTATGTTTTGAACCTCCTTAATATAATCTACAACAAAACCTATGCTCCCCATCCAGGCATAATCTTCATCCCTATCTACAGTAATTCTAACTTCACATTTTTTCTTCCATTGCTTTAGTTCGTCATGGAACAGAATATGGCGCGGGGACCTAAAGCCTGCGATAATATCCATACCATCTACTTGAAACTGACTATTGTTGATATAATGCTCGATTAGTGGCTTGACAGGAGCTATGGCTGAACCTCCGGCAATTATGAGGAGGTGCTTGCCAACAAACTCCTGCAATGGGAATCCATTCCCATAAGGGCCCCTTACGTAAAGGTAGTCCCCCTGATTGATTTTCGAGATATGTGAAGTAACTTTCCCGACATTCCTTATGGTGAGCTCTATAGAATTAGCATTATACCCACTGATAGATATAGGAACCTCGCCTGCGCCCGGTAGGGATACCATAACAAACTGGCCGGGAACCGCTTCCGTTCGTACACCTAGATTGAATGACCATTCTGTCGGCGTATGTTTCCTTATTCCTAAAATTTTTGCTTTCTTGCTCAAATATATGTTATCCATCGTTCTTCTTCTTCGCAGTTATTTTATTTATCTTCTCTATACACTTAAACATGCTTATATACTCCGGACAGACATCGTCACACCGTCCGCATCCTACACACATATTGAAGCCTGTTATCTTACGAAAATCCCTTATCTTATGTAGTACTTTATATCTCATTCTATCCCCTTTGGGAATTCGGAAATCGTGGTTGCCTGCAAGAATAGCAAAATTCTTCACCTGGCAGGAAGACCAAATCCTGCGCCTTTCTCCGGCATTATTACTGTTTTCGGAGAATATATCCTGAATAGTAAAACAGGTGCAGGTCGGACAGGAGGTATTACACCTCCCACAGGCGTTGCAGCGCTTAGAGTATTCTTTCCATATATCATTTTCAAATAAAGAGGGCTCTATATCTCCCGGTATGGTAATGGGGTTTTTATCTTTTTCTACGAATGCCGGCTCTACATCTTTTGGCGTGCCTTCTGAAAAAGCATTCTCGAGTTCACTGTCGGTGACTTTTATTTCATAACCGTCATCTACCTTTCTTACAAAGCCTGAGTAGTCCTCGGTCTTATTGGCCCCCATCGATACACAGAAACAACTCTCGAAAGGCTCCTTGCATTCCATCAAGAATAATTTCACTCGATCCCGTCGCCTCTTATAATATATATCTTTAAATTTCTCATTATTCAAAAAGTGGGCATCTGTAACATGAATAGCATTGATATCGCAAGCCCGTAAAAAAACTATACTGGGAGGGATCAATTCACAAATTTCCCGGATATCCTTTCTCTTAAATTCAAATAAACTTTGGCGGATAGGGTTTAAGATCTCCTTTGGTGAAAAGTAAGTCTTTTTAAAAAATTCTATTTCCCCAAAGCTCTTCACCTCATCGTAAGTCAAAAGGGAAGTATTTGAAAATCTACCCTCACCTATCTTTTCTACGGGAGCAATAATCCTATATTTTTGAGATAGACTAACAAACATTGAGTCAGCTTCTTCTTGAGTGATCTTTAGCATCTTCATTTTTATTATCTCTTAATGTTTAAAATAAAAAACGTCCTTTTTTGCGATCTTCGCCGGTAAAAAGGACGTCTTCATCCAAAAAAAGGCATTCATTGAAGAATGCCTCATTGTATTCAATCTTTAACACTTTCTCTGTGTCTTTATTCG
>JAMXCX010000095.1 GCA_024542985.1 Candidatus Omnitrophota bacterium
ATTGGTAAAATGCTGTTCGGATTAATTAAAAAGTTATGATTCTTAACTTATAACTTAAAGCTTATAGCTTACGACTGTAAAAATATGAAGATTAGGTTAGATATATTTGAAGGCCCTCTTGATTTACTTATTTATTTGATAAAAAAGGATCATCTAAACGTGTACGATATACCAATAACACAGGTTGTAGATCAATACCTGAAGTTTTTGGAGTTTATGAAGCTTTTGGATATAAATATTGCCTCCGAATATCTAGTCATGGCTGCAAATTTAATTAACATTAAATCAAAGATGCTTTTGCCTCAACCCCAAGAGCCCCAAGAAGATGAAACTGATCCCCGCGATGAGCTGGTAAAAAGGCTTCTTGAGTATGAAAAATTCAAGGAAGCGGCAGAATTTTTGCGAGATAAAGAACTGGAGCGGAATAAATATTTTAAGCGCCCCGCTGCAGAGGTGTCTAAAGGAGAAGTATACATCGAAGCTTCAATATTTGACCTTATCAATGCGTTTAAAACTGCTTTAAAAGAAGTCCCTAAGAGCATGTTTTTTGAGGTAGTTAAGGATGAGTTTACGGTAGAGGAGAAAATACATGATTTATTGCATCTTATTTTGGAAAAAGGAAAAGTTTCTTTGGATGAGTTATTTTCTGCCGCAAAAAATAAATTAGAGATTGTGGTAACTTTTTTGGCAATATTGGAATTAATAAAATTAAAGGAAATTGCTGCTGTTCAGGAGGAAATTTTTGGCCCGATTTTAATAACCCGTAGTCAGATTGTATATACGTCTACCTAAGATATATTGAGCTGTAATTATGAGTGAAGAAAGATTCCTTGATCAATGGAAAGAGAACGAAGAAGAACAGATTATAAATTTGTCTTTGCGTCCGCAAAACTTAGATGAGTTTATCGGACAAGGTAATATAATTTCCCCTTTAAAAATTTCCCTTGAGGCTGCAAAAAAGAGACAAGAGCCTTTGGACCATCTTCTTCTTACCGGTCCGCCGGGACTAGGTAAGACTTCTTTGGCCTATTGTGTCGCTCACCAAATGGGTGCAAAATTTACTGCTACCAGCGGCCCGGCGATTGAGAGAGCCGGAGACTTAGTAGGGATTTTAACTAATCTTGAAGCCGGAGATGTTTTGTTTATTGACGAGATACACCGGCTATCCCAGGTGATAGAAGAGTTTTTATACCCGGCAATGGAGAATTTTCAAATAGATTTCATTATTGATAAAGGCCCTTATGCTAAAAGTGTAAAATTTAACCTCAAGCCTTTTACTCTCATCGGGGCTACTACCAGAAAGGGATTGCTGAGTGGCCCTTTAAGAGGCAGGTTTGGATTATTTTTTGACTTTGATTTTTATACCTCTGCTGACCTTTCGGCAATAGTTAAAAGAAGTGCTAATCTTCTTGATATAAAAATTGACGATGATAGCGCCACCGAGATAGCTAAGCGTTCACGAGGGTGCCCGCGGTTGTGCAACCGTCTCTTAAAACGGGTCAGGGATTATGCCCAGGTTATCGGTGAAGGAGTAATCGATATAGATATTACTAATGATTCTTTAGCTAAGATAGGAGTTGATAAAAAAGGCCTAGATGATATGGACCGTAAATATCTTTTAAGTATAGCAAATTTACATAATGGCGGTCCAGCCGGTATCGAAGCTATAGCTGCTTCTTTAAGAGAAGACAGAATTAGTTTAGAAGATGTAGTTGAACCCTATCTTTTAAAAGAGGGTTTTATTATACGTACTCCCCGAGGCCGAATAACTACTGAAAAAGCCTATAAACACCTTAATATTACCTACCCTAAAGAACAACAGAAAGAGCTATCCTGATTCTTGTTTATTCTAATAACTTAGAGGCTAGAAAAGCAAAAAACCCAACCGTTTAATCACTATAGCAAAAAAAGCTCAATAGGATCAAGCCTTATTAGCTGTAAGCGTTTTTAAAATCCTCAATTTCCT
>JAMXCX010000096.1 GCA_024542985.1 Candidatus Omnitrophota bacterium
TCATCCTCCAGAAAACCTGACATATCAATATGGTATCTGCAATAATTTCTTAAAATTCAATTACTTACATATTCTCATATAATCTGTAGGTGGCTGATATTTAGTTTTCTTTCAAAATTACACAGCAATTCTCGGTAAAAAATAAAATGACTGGTATTTTAGCTGAGCATGAGGTTTTTATGAATGAAAGTATCGAATGAGTAGTTAGCAGGGGGCGATTCAGTGAGTTTATTTTATCGGTAAAGGGGTCTGTCTGGAAATTGAGCAACAGGTATTCCATCCGGGTTGAGCCGGCGATTAAAAAAAGGCAGTTATAAATATAGAGCAACTTGATTGATCTATGGGGCTCTTACCATCGGAGGGTCAAGAATGTAGTTGAGCATGTGTTCGAAGCCGTTAAACAGTATGATTCTAAAGGTGCAGCGCAACTGGTTGAAATACTCTTTTCGGGAGGTAAATTTTTTATATCTGACCGTTTGATATAGTCCATCGGTGAGATCTAAAATCTGATGCACATAAAAAGCCACAAGATTAAGCAGAAGGAAGACATAGGAGAGGTTTTGATCCCCATGGCCAAAGTTGTGTTCGATATGATAGCCTTGATTTTTTAATGTGTTGAACGTTTCATTTTCGATTTTCCACCGAGCGCGGCCGCCTTTAACCAGCATAACGACATTGTTTTGATCAATGATAAAATCGGTAACCCAACTGTTTCGATAGGTGACTTTGTTATCTTTTGAGACGATCTGATATTGGAAGAAATTGACATCATCAACATCCTTTGTGCCGTTTAAGGGCACCGTATTAATCCATTGATAGCAATGGTGGCGACCCTTTGAGTCGGTAAATTTCAAATCACCGCCTTCGCCCAGTTGGAAAAGCTCGTTGACCCATTGAAACAACACCTTATGATCTTTTGGTTTGGCTGCCAGGATAAAAGACATTTTGGCCTTTTTCAGTTCATCGATAAAGGGTTGTTTCGAGTAGAGGCTATCGCCGGTGATGATGATTTTAAGCTTTGGATGCGCTTTTCGGATCTTTTTGATGCAGCGTTTGCCGGCATTGATTTCACAGTCTTGTTTTGTGGTCCCGTCGCGGTTGCTAATTTGCTCGGGAGCAAGCGGAAGCACCTGTCTTTTATCCGGATGAACGATGGCGGGCTGCAGGATTTGATGGTGGTAGCGAAGTTTGCCCTTTTTTGATTGGGTGAGCAAACAGCTGGGGCAATGGATTTTTTCTGAAGAAAAGTATTCGGATCCATCCATGGGGATTAGATACATGTCGTCGATGAACTGATAATGGGCAAGATGTCTACCGCGTTGGAGCTTGTTTAAAAAATCAGAGAAAACCGGTTCTATTGCTTGTGGCGGCACCAAATCGAGGACATCTCTCATTTGGGAGTCTTTAGGAATGTCACTGACACTAAAAACGGTAGTGAGATTACTCTGTTCAATGCTGTCTTGCATACGCTGCTGGAAGGCGAGTAAAGAGGGGTCTTGAAAAAACATCATGGCAAAACCGCTCATCAGGCAATCATGCAGGGGGTAGTCGATTTTTCCGTTTTGGCGGAAATCGTCGATTTGATTAAATCGATCAGACAGTGTCTTTCTGAGGGCACTGAAGCTGAGATGTTTTTTGAGATGCACTTAAATCCCCTGCATATTGTATAACATAATGATATGTATACAACATATAGAGGCAAAAGTCTAGGCAAATATTTCTAATTATTTCAATATGTTATGATTTTTCTAAAAAAATGACTCCGTGAAAAAAATATTTCAATCATCGCTTAAAACCGCTTTATTAACCACTTTGAATCTTCACCGAGAATTGCTGTACGAATCCACGAAAAGTTGCGGTTTTGGTTCTTTTGTGTTATCAAATTTTTAAACGGAATATTATTCTAAATCTGCA
>JAMXCX010000010.1 GCA_024542985.1 Candidatus Omnitrophota bacterium
AAGGAGGTGTATAAATGGCGAGAACGAAAAAGGAAACAATAAAGATTTTTAAAATAGTAAGCCTGGGGGAGGAACTTTGTCCTGAAGACATCTCCCGTATTTTAAAGGAAGAAATAACCTTAAATTCTAAAGAACCTGATATCTTTTTTACTGTGACTGAATGCTCAGTCGAGGATGCTATGCATAATTAAAGATAAATGAGCCCAGCCCTCATCTTTACTATTTAATTGTCGTTGTTTATATTTACTGGCGGGATAGCTCTTATTACTTTAAGCAGCTACCTATATTCCTTACCCTCATGCAGCAATCTCGTAGGGTAACCATATCCATTTTTATCAATAGCCACTTCGACTATAACCGGCTTTCTGTCTAATCTTTGAGGATTTCTAGTCACTTCTCCTATTTTAAGAAGAGCGCTGTTGTATTTTTTCATAATAATATCCTTTACACCCTTGCTGATAATGTCTTCTTTTACCCAAAGTTCAAATTCCTTTTCCCATTTATCCAGGCTCCAACGGGAAATACCGCTTTTATAAATTCTTTTAGTCTCAGGGTCTAACTGTTCAATCCGCTTTTTCCGTAAATCCTGGACCTGGCGCCAATCAGTTCGTCTATTAACCCTGTCTACCTCTTGGGCCGATTTTTCATTTAAGAAAAAGGACTCTATTCCATAATGCAAATTAAGAGTCTTGCGATAAGCATAGCTATAATTATAATAGCTGGGAAGCCTGCCGCGAATATAAAGTTTGTGTTTATCTTTGGGGCGATTTTTATATATACTCTCAGCCTGCCAATAATCGCCTTGTTTTTTAAGCACTACGAAAAGCTCATCCCCGCTTCTTAAATTTTCAGATTTAGTATCTTTCAACAACTCTTTCGGCAATGTGCTTATTTCATAACGCAAGACCGCGAAATGACCGCGAAAAAGACTCACAGGATCATAAGGAATAGTTTTTAAAAAAATTCTTCTAGCCCGGCTTAATTTAACACTATGAAAGCATATCATCGAACTTAAAAAAAATATCTGAAGCCCTAATATAATGAAAAGTAAATTCTTTTTCTTCATTGGCTAGCGCCCTTTAGCATTCTTTCTTCAAACTCTCTCCGTTTCTTATTAGCGAATACTGCTCCGCCGATAAGTATCGCTCCTCCCAATATAAACAACAAAGACCTGGGCATCATCTTCCAGAAAATATCAAAATACCGGCTTAATATATCTAAAAAGAAAATCGCAATTCCTAAGCGAAATATTCCTTCATTGCTTTTTAAAAACCCGATATAAATAAACCCTAAAGCCTGGAATAACAAAATAATATTATAACTCAAAGAAACTGTGCGCACTGACGAGAATGACAAAAGCATTGCCATGACCTGTAAAACAAATAACCACAAAACTAATTTAATTTCTTTAATTTCAGGCTTATTGTCTGCAGTACGATACAGGCGGTAAAAAATAAAAATGCCTCCTGCAGATAAAAAGAGAATCAGCAAATTTATCCCTAATGGTAAACTGATTAAATGCTCACCCTTATCATAATGATGAGTAAAGGTAAGTGAATAAGTACCTAAGGCAATAAAAATGATGCTTAAGAATTTATAAAGAAAAGAAAAACTAAATAACTTGCTGCTTCGCTGATGCCATATACCTAAGCCGTACAAAATAACTCCCCAGGCTCCATAGATTGTAACCAAAATTACGTGCCCGATAAAACCCTTGTCAGTGAAAGTTCTATCCATAGGGTAGGCTAGAACCCAAAAACGCGTAAGCCACATGGTAATACCAACCAGTATAACAAATAAAGAGAATCTTTGCTTACGCAGGTAGCATAAGGAAATCAAAACCGCTGCTAATATGAAAAACCCATAGCCTGCCCGCTGAGAATAATAAGTATAGTATGAACCCAGCCAAACGCAGCTTAATATTGAAGAAAGCGTTAATATCATCCAGGAACGATAAACAAAAGCCAGCGGCAAAATACCCAATATCCAGAATAGAATTCCTGCAGAAAAATTATAGTGTATCTGATATATCTGGGCTATTAACCACACTCCTGCCCCAAAAGAAAACGCACCTATTAAAAGAAAGCCCTCTCCTAGCCCAGGATAGTTATCCTTAACGCAGCGAAAGTAATACCCGGAAATATTAAAACCTGAGATTACTGAAAATATTATCAATATTTTGAAGGGCCGGCTTATTTTATCCCAGTTAGAGGCAACAAAAAGAAGAATTCCTAATCCAACAAGGATAGAACCCAAAGTAACTATAGTATTAATTAAGCGGTTGTATTCCAGGCGTTCGGCATATTTAGCCTGGATACGGCTAGCCTGAGTATCATCAATAAGGCCTTCATTGCGCCACTTAGCTATTTCTTCGAAGAGTCTTTTTATCCACCCTTTAGAAACCATATTATTTAATTTTAAATCACTCAATCCCCGCCGTCAAGCCAATTAAGAACTACCCAACAAGCCAAAGGCCTACTCCGGGTGGTCTGTTGGCCTACCCTTTAATATCGTCAATTCACTGGAAGTTGTTTAATTACTTTATTAGTAAGTGCCTCTTTCAGAGCAATTTTATCTTTAGAATAAGCTATATAAGTCGGTGTAGCCGTATCGGACCAGCTCCCGCAATTTGCATATATCCCCTTGCCTACAATCTCAAGTTGCGGCCTATGGGTATGGCCAAAAATAACTATTCTTGCCCCTTTGTTCATATGATTTTTTACTGCTTCTTCAAACTCAACAAAATGCCCGCCTCTTTTAATATATTCTTTTGTCGCCGGTGTAATCTTATTTCTTATAAACACAGCTTCCTGCAAGAACTCATCTAAACCTTCCATTGCTTTCTTTGTCCATTTATCAATATCAGGGTGAATTAATTTTTCTAAACCGGCCAGGAATAAAGAAAAGCATTTACCCGGAGGCCATTTAATGATTTTTAGGGAATTCTTATAACGATTAAAGATGTCATAGCGGTGGCCGTGTTCGGCAACAATTCCGGATTTACTGTCGCGGTATTCTAGGGCGATTCCGCAGTTTGAATCTTTAAATTTTACAAAAGGTATATAATCATGGTTTCCGATTACATAGCTGAGCTTTACTTTATCCCGAAGGGCTAGAAGTTTATTTATAATTCCACTATGCTGAAACAAAACTCTATCCAAATCAGCTTGCCAGAGTTCAAGAAAATCGCCCAGAATAATCAGCTCCTCAGCCTCAAGACTAACAAATTCAAGAAATCCAAGAAACTCTTTATCCCGATGAAAATCATCGCTTCTTGAACCATCACCTAAATGTAAATCGCTGATAAATACTTTCACTTTAATTATAGTTATAAGTAATTATACCAAGGATTTAAAGGCAGGAAAAGCTTTAAAGATAAATATAGTGACCATAGGCTAAGGGCTTATGGCTTTAACCTAAAAGGACGCCTGTTCGCTCCTCCCAAACGAACTGGCGCCCTTGAAAGATTCAGCGTTTTTAAACTTTAGCTTAAGCCAAATTAATTAGCAGCTCTATACAATGCAAGTATTTCTCTTGCCTTCAAAGCTACCGCAAATACTCCCCTGCACCGGCAACCGCCCTTCTTTGTAATCCTTTAAGCCTCCTTTGTAATCCAGCACATGCTCAAAGCCCATAGCCATTAACTGTTTAGCAGCATTTGTACTCGCCTGGCAGTGAAAGCTTGCGCAATAGACTACAATCGTGTCTTTTTTGTTAAGAAAATCGATAGCTTTTTCTCCTAGTTGCTCAAAAGGTAGTGAAATGGCCCCCTTTATATGCTCGAAATTATAATGCTCTCTGCTCAAAACATCAACCAATTTAAAAGGCTTATTAGAAGCCATCAAATTTATTAATTCGTCTGTAGTTATAAATTGAATTTTATTCATTTTGCACCCCCTTTTTCATTAAATGATACAATTTTAGTGTCATTTTGTCAAGTAAACTCACAGAATATTTACTAGAATATCCTAATATTTATAAGGGTTTTAAAGCGCGGAGGTAAAAATTGTCTGATAGGAGAAAATTGTTTCTCTGGACAAAACAAAGTCAGCCTTGCCAAAGACCTCTCTCATAATCTCATGCAGGAACCGATAGCAGACCTCAGCCAATTGCTTTATCGAACTCTTCTACTGAAATAGCGGGAAAAGTAGTAAAGGAAATATCACTTAACTTAGTAACTGATATTGAGGCTTTCATTGCCTCTAAAGACTCTGAAAACTCAACGACAAAAGCCAAATCATAACTGCCCAATAAGGCATACATTGCTTGTACTTTGCCTCCGGATTTCTCAATAATATTATCTATAATCTAAAATCAACAAATAGCTTCTGAGCTTTTAGCTATTCTTAGAATGTCTTTGCTTTAGCTCATCAAGATATCTTCCTGCTATATCCCTTCCGCCCAATCCAAAGGCTAAAGATAAAGCAAGGCAAAGGCCGGCAAAGAAAATATTAAAAGTAGTTGATACAAGAAGCGGATCTATGCCTAGCTGTTTTAAAAAAATGGTTATTGCAAAAATTACAATTGCTCCTTTACTTATATTGCTGAGCAATTCTGGCTTGGGTAAATCAGCGTTACTAGCAGCAGTATGCACTACTCCGTAAACGAGGTTCCCCAAAAATAAACCCAAGATTAAAACAAACAAAGCCGCTATAACCTTAGGGATATAGCCAAGCAGGCCTTCTAAGAGCTGTGAGGCCACAGTTAAGCCTAAAGCGTTAACTACCATCGCCAAAGTCATAATCATAACCAACCAATAAGCCAGGCCGCTTATTATCTGACTCGCAGTGACTTTTACCTCGCCCTTGCTTAATACTTTTGATATGCCGGATTTATCAGCTAGAGTACTAAAATGTAAAAACTTAAGTAACTTTTTAACTGCTCCTCGGATTACCTTGGCTATAATCCAACCTACGATCAAGATGAGTAAGGCACCGACTAATGAAGGGATAAAATTTGCTATCTTTGTCAACATTTCCTGCACTGGTTCTGCTACAAGAGCTTTCCAATTACCCATTTTTCAGTCCTCCTTTTAAAGTTTCTAAATCTACCTTAAATTTTTAACACCCTACATAAATTTTACTCTCTATTTGCCTATAAGCACCACCTCCCAAATATTCTCTGGTAATGAATAACTCCCTAACCAAACTCCCCCTATTTCTCTGAAAATTCTCCATTTCTTAATTATTTTTCCCCAAGGTGAATTTTTGATTTTTATAGTCCCGGCTTTTAAGGGTATTACCTAAGTAGGTATGCCGGATTGTCCAACTCTCCCTAAAAATTAAAGCCAATTTACATTATCCTGTCAATCGTTAATTAATTTCCAGAGAGCATAACTGGCCCCGGCTGAAATAAGGGTTCCTAAACTAGCACAGCCTTGTACAAGTGGCATCAGTAATAATAACAGGATAATTATAAATTTTTTCATTATCGACTTTTCTCCCTTGAAAATATTATAGCAGGAATTTTTTAGATTTGTTAGACTTTTTTATTTAAACTTATAAAAATAACCCTTAAAGGCTCTTTCGAAAGGTAAAAAGTAAAACCACAATAATAAATATCTTTTGCACCATCACCTTGCAAGCTCCTTAAAGTTAAGTCAGCTAATTCATCCTAAAAGCAAGGTTTCTTTTGTTCTTTCAAGCATGGTTTTTCGCATTTGTAGCATACTTCATTTCTAAGATATCCATCATTGAAAAATTCAGTAATATTGTCAAGGGTAGTTTTGGCAATATTATGCAAAGCCTCGGCAGTAAAAAATCCTTGATGCGAGGTAATTAATACATTCGGAAAGGTTAACAAACGCGCGAGCACATCGTCACTTATCATTTCAGAGGATAAGTCTTCAAAGAAATATTCACTTTCCTCTTCATAAACATCAAGGCCTGCTGAGCCTATTTTCCTACTTTTAAGACCCTCTATCAAAGCTACCGTATCAACTAACTTCCCTCGGCCGGTATTAATTATCATAACACCATCTTTCATTTGCTTTATACTCTCTCTATTAATCATATGCGCAGTTTCTGAAGTTAACGGACAATGGAGCGATATAACATCTGATTTTCTATATAGCTCTTCTAACTCTACATATTTAATATTCACAGAATCAGCATATCCTGTATCAGGATGGGGATCATAAGCCAGAACATGCATACCGAATCCTTTTAATATAGGCACTAAACATTTTCCTATTTTTCCGGTTCCGATTATGCCTGCGGTTTTACCATGCATATCAAAGCCAAGCAAACCTTTAATAGCAAAGTTTCCGTCACGAGTACGATAATAAGCTTTGTGCGTTTTGCGATTCAATGACAACATCAAGGCTATTGCATGTTCGGCCACAGCATAAGGAGAATAGGCCGGAACTCTTACAACAGGAATTTTTCCATAAGCAGCTACAAAATCTACATTGTTGTACCCCGCGCAACGTAAGGCAATTATCTTTACTCCATGTTCTACTAAATGGCCGATAACTTCTTTGTTGACAGCATCATTAACAAAAACACAAATGCTGTCAAACCCCTGAGTAACTTCAACTGTCTTAGAGCTTAAATGGGCATCAAAATAAACTATTTTAAATCCAAATTCTTTGTTTACTTCTTCGAAAGATTGCCGGTCATAGGGCTTGGCGTCAAAAAAAGCAATTTTTTTATCCATAGCTATCTTTTTATTTTTTCAATTCAAAATTTTGCGCTGGTACCCCTCCCATTCTTTAGAGAACTCCCTCCTCTAACAGGGTAAACTATTCGTATCCGGTAATTACAAATATAAAGTATCCTTAGACCGAATTATCAGAAAAATTATTTAATTATATTATCTGTCTTTGCTGCCATTATGAAATCGTTGCGATGCAATCCTTTAATTTTATTGGTCCACCACCAAACAGTAAGTCGATTGTATTCAACAAGCATTTCCGGATGATGCCCTTGTTCTTCTGCCAATTTTCCAATTTCATTAACAAAGGCAAGAGTCTCTTTGAAATTATTAAATCTAAATTCACGAACTAATTTTTTTATATTTTTCTCCTCAATAATATTCCATTCGGGAATCTTTAGCTTAAATTCACCTATTTGCGCTTCTGTTGCTAGTGGTGCTCCTACCTTACAGACTTCACATTTTAGAGCTTCTAAACCCTCCATTTTCCCCTCCCTCATAAACTTATCTAATTTTATTTTTTCTAATACCAAAAATAAACGGCTATCTTTTAAAATTTTTACCTGTAATTATTATCTATTTTTTTAGACGTAAATAGCATTTTAAAGCCTGAATGCAAATTATATCTCGCTCTTTCATGAAAAACAAGAGTAAAATTAAATCTGGATTACAGGATGGGTAAGTTACTCTTACCCATAAGGTAGGTATCAACTGAATGCGCAGCTTTTCGGCCTTCAGAAATGGCGTTAACGACTAAAGATTGGCCTATTCTGGCGTCTCCGGCAGCGAATGCACCTTTTTTGGAAGTCATAAAATTTGGATTAGTTTTTATATTTCCCCGCTTATCCAACTCTAAGGCTAAATCTTTAACTAAACCTTGATGTTCGGGATGGATAAAACCCACGGCAATAATTACCAAATTAGCCTCTATTTTGAATTCAGAACCAGGAATTTCATGCATTACCGGACAGGTATTCGGAGCTTCTTTAGTAAATTCTGCCTGTATACATGAAAGCTTGGTTACTTGGCCGTTTTCGCCAATAAACTTTTTGGTTAAAACTGCCCATTGACGGTCAGTTCCTTCCTGGTGCGATGATGAGGTCTTAAGTAATAAGGGGTAATTTGGCCAGGGATAATCACTAGTGCGGCACTCAAAAGGCCTAGGCATAACTTCGATTTGAACCACGCAAGAGGCACCTTGTCTATTAGCAGTACCTACGCAATCCGAGCCAGTATCTCCTCCGCCGATTACTACTACGCGTTTGCCTTTAGCGTCGATTGGCTCTTGGTTTGATATATCTTCGCCACTGACCCGGCGATTATTCTGCATTAAATAATCCATAGCAAAGTGGATTCCTCTTAACTCCCGGCCTTCAATTTTTAAATCTCGGGGTAGGCGCGAACCAATTGTTATCACTACGGCGTCAAAATCAGCTAATAATTGCTTGGCAGTAACATCCTTTCCTGCTTGAGTTTTAACTCTAAGCTCAATACCTTCTTTTTCTAAAATATCAAGGCGACGGTCAATTACCCATTTTTCTAATTTAAAATCAGGAATTCCGTAACGAAGTACCCCTCCGCATTTTTTGTCTTTTTCAAATAAAACTACCTTGTGGCCGCATTTATTTAACTGGGCTGCGGCACTCAGGCCGGCCGGGCCGGAACCGATAACTGCTATTTTTTTGCCAGTTCTTTTTTTAGGCGGCTCAGGTTTTATAAAGCCCTTTTTAAAACCATATTCAATTATTGCTAACTCATTTTCTCTTATAGTAACCGGGTCATCATTTATACCTAAAACGCAAGAATACTCACAAACAGCCGGGCAAACTCGACCGGTAATCTCAGGAAGGTTGTTAGTAGCATTGAGAAGCTGAAAAGCTTTCTGCCATTGCTGAGAGATTACAGCATCATTCCATTCCGGGATATAATTACCTATAGGACAACCCCAATGGCAAAATGGTACTCCGCAATCCATACATCTTGAGGCTTGCTCTTCTGAATGTTCAGATCTAGGCGGATTAACAACTTCCTTGTAATCCTTAATGCGCTCACAAACCGGCCTATAGGAAACAACCTTGCGTTTTGTTTTTAAAAATGCTTTTATATCTTTCATGCTTATTACTACTTATTACTTACAACTTACGGCTTACAACTTACTTCAGCCATCAGATACCTCTCCTAACTGCAAACTTTCTGGTGCTTTTTTAGCTTCTAAGATA
The DNA here is from genome assembly GCA_024542985.1 of Candidatus Omnitrophota bacterium. Lineage (GTDB taxonomy): Bacteria > Omnitrophota > Gorgyraeia > Duberdicusellales > 4484-171 > JAMXCX01. The sequence continues at coordinate 8,874 of JAMXCX010000010.1, forward strand.
CGCTTATATTCAATAGGCATAACTTTTACAAATTTATTCAGGGCTAGAGAAAAATTATCTAAAATTTCTTTCGCCGGTTGACTCTGGGTATAAGTGTAATGATTATGAATTAAATTGTGGATTATTTCTTTATCTTCCGAATCGGGATTTTGAAGTTCAACCATGCTTAAATTACATCTATCTTTAAAGGTAGAGTCTTTATCGTAGACATAAGCAATTCCTCCGCTCATCCCGGCAGCAAAATTTCTCCCGGTACTGCCTAGAATAATTACTCTTCCTCCGGTCATATATTCACAGCCGTGATCTCCTACTCCTTCAACTACTGCGTATAAACCGGAATTACGAATACAAAAACGCTCCCCGGCTAGGCCTTTAATGTAGGCCTCTCCCTTTATTGCCCCGTAAAAGGTGGTATTACCGATTAAAATATTAGCTTGAGGGTTGTAATCGGCGGCTTTACCGGGATAGATAATTAGTTTTCCTCCGGACATACCCTTACCTACATAATCATTAGTTAAACCTTCCAGCTCAAAAGTTACTCCTTTAGCCAACCAAGCTCCAAAACTCTGGCCGGCAACACCCCTAAATTTAAAATTGATTGTATCTTCGGGTAAACCGGCATCGCCGTAAAGCCGGCAGACTTCACCGCTCAACATTGCTCCGGTTGTGCGGTTAACATTTTTAATTTCTAGCTCTTCTTGGACTTGTTTTTGCTTCTCCAAAGCCGGCTTTGCCAATTTGATTAGTTTCCTATCTAAAACGCTATTAATGCCGTGGTCTTGAGGTTTTTGGCAATATATCCCGATATTTTTGGGAACTTGGGGCTTATAAAGAATTTTTGTATAATCAATATTTTTTGCTTTCCAGGGAAGGATATCTTCATTTTTTTCTAGAAAATCAGTCCTTCCGATTAGTTCATCAATTGTGCCTACACCGAGCTGGGCCATTATTTCCCGTACTTCCTTGACCACAAACCGAAAGTAATTCTCAACCTGTTCAACCTTTCCTTTAAATCTATTCTGTAAAATATCATCTTGAGTGGCCACCCCAACTGAACAATTATTAAGGTGACAATGCCGCAGCATTACACAGCCCATAACAATTAAAGCTGCAGTGCAAAAGCCGTACTCTTCTGCTCCTAAAATTGCCGCAATCACGACATCCCTTCCGGTACGCATTTGGCCGTCAGTTTGCAGTCTGACCCGAGAACGTAAATCATTTAAAACTAAAGTTTGATGAGTTTCAGATAGGCCTAACTCCCAGGGAAGTCCGGCATGGCGGATTGAACTCATCGGAGATGCTCCGGTTCCGCCGTCTCCTCCGGAAATCAAAATCATATCAGCATGGCCCTTAGCAACTCCGGCAGCAATTGTACCTACTCCCACTTCTGATACTAATTTTACGCTGATGCGAGCCCGGGGATTAGTATTTTTTAAATCAAAAATAAGCTGGGCCAAGTCTTCGATAGAGTAAATATCATGATGCGGAGGCGGCGAAATTAAAGTTACACCCGGAGTCGTGTATCTAGTTTTAGCAATAGTTACACTTACTTTATGTCCGGGGAGTTGGCCTCCTTCACCGGGCTTTGCACCTTGAGCGATTTTAATTTGAAGTTCATCAGCATTAGTTAAATAATTTGCGGTTACACCGAAACGTCCGGAAGCAATCTGCTTTATTGAACTGCGCTTTGAATCGCCGTTAGGTAAAGGTGTAAATCTTTGAGGGTCCTCTCCGCCTTCTCCGGTATTGGAACGGCCTCCCAATCTATTCATGGCTAAAGCTAAGGTTTCATGGGCGCCGCGGGAAATTGAACCAAAACTCATGGCCCCGGTTGCAAAACGCTTGAGGATGTTTTTTGCCGGTTCAACTTCATTAATTGATATCGGTTTTGTTTTTTTGAATTTTAATAAACCCCGAAGAGTCGTGGGGGCTTTCGATTGCTCATTTATTAATTGAGTGAATTCTTTATAGCGCTGGTAATCATTAGCGCTGGTTGCATCTTGAATGGCTGAAATACTTTCCGGGTTCCAAAGATGAAATTCACCGTCTCTCCTCCATTGGTATAATCCGCCGCTAGCTAAAACCGGGCTCTCGATTTCACTTTCCCCAAAAGCCTGATTGTGGCGCATAAGAGTTTCTTTTTGAATTACCTCAAAGCCTGCTCCCCCGATACGAGAAACTGTTCCTGAAAAACACTTATCAATAACCTCATCATTTAAACCAAGGGCTTCAAAAATCTGGGCTCCTCTATAGCTTTGCAAAGTAGATATACCCATTTTAGAAATAATCTTTAAAATTCCTTTATTAAGAGCTTTGCGGTATTGTTTTCTTGCGGTTTTAAAGTCACCTTCCAGCATCCTGTCACTGATTAAATACTGTAAAGTTTCATAAGCCAAGTAAGGATTAACACAATCTGCGCCATAGCCGAATAAAAGCGCGAAATGAAAAACCTCACGAGGTTCGGCACTTTCGACTACAATGCCGATTTGAGTACGCATTGATTTGCGCACTAAGTGATGATGTACTGCTCCCATTGCCAGGAGAACCGGTAAGGCGGCATATTCTTTATTAACTCCTCTATCGCTTAGGATAATAAAACTATAATTTTCTTTTATTGCTTTTTGAGCCTCGGCGCAGACTTTATCTAGGCTCTTTAAAAAAGCATTTTTATCATTAGCTTTAAAGAAAAGTGAAATTGTTTTTGTTCTAAAGTCTTTTTCTTTTATACTGCGGATTTTTTCTAAATCTTCATCAAAAAGTATGGGCTCTTTTACCAAAAGCTTATGGCAATGTTCGGGAGCCTCTTCCAATATATTTTGCTGCCGGCCCACAAAGCTAATTAAACTCATTACGCACTCTTCTCTTATAGGGTCAATAGCCGGGTTAGTAACTTGAGCAAAAAGCTGTTTAAAATAATTATATAAACTTTGAGCGTTCTTAGATAACAGCGCCAGAGGGGTATCATTTCCCATTGAGCCCGTAGGCTCAAGGCCTTTTTGAGCCATGGGCACGATTAACATTTTTAAATCTTCGCGGCTATAACCAAAAGCCTTCATTAAAGCAAGCAGGCTTTCTTCCGGGTGTTTTTTATTGTGAGTTTTTACATTATCAAGATCAACTAAATTATTCTTTAACCACTCACCATAAGGCCTAGCAGTTGACACGGTTTGCTTTACTTCTTCATCGCTTACTATCCGGCCCTGTTCAGTATCAATGTAAAACATCTTACCCGGCTCTAATCTTCCCGAAAGGGCGATATTTTCAGGCTTAATATCTAAAACACCTACCTCTGAAGCCATTACTACTAAATCCTGTTTAGTCACAATATAGCGGGCCGGACGAAGACCATTTCTATCTAAAACTGCTCCTATACTAATTCCGTCAGTAAAAGCAATCGCTGCCGGGCCATCCCAAGGTTCCATAAAACAAGCGTGGTATTTATAAAAATCAACTTGGCTTTCATCTAATAAAGGATTTTGTTCCCAAGCTGCCGGGATTAACATCATCATGGCGTGGGCGATTGACCTTCCGCCTAAAACCAGCAGTTCAAAAGCACTGTCAATAGTGGCTGAATCACTAACCCCGGAAATTAAAATCGGTTTTAATTTTTCAATATCCTTACCGAATAAATCGCTCATCAGGAGCCCCTCTCGGGCCTGCATCCAGTTAATATTGCCTCTTAAAGTATTAATTTCTCCGTTATGAGCCAAGAATCTAAAAGGCTGGGCCAAATCCCAGGTAGGAAAAGTATTTGTGCTGTAACGTGAATGAACTAAGGCCAGTGAACTTTTAATACTCTCATCCTTAAGATCAAGAAAATAATCCTCCAGCTGATGAGTCATTAGAAGGCCTTTATAAGAGAAAGTGCGGCTGGAAATATTAGTGATATAAAAAAAAGACTCTTGCTTTAGATTAAGACCCCTGATTTCGTTTTCAACGAGTTTACGAATAATATAAAGGTTACGTTCAAAGTTAAGCTGGTCTTTAATTGCCGGATTACTTTTGATAAATATCTGTTTGATTATAGGTTCGGTATCTCGGGCAGTGGCTCCGATTCCGGAATTATCCAGAGGGACGTCACGCCAACCCAAAAGAATTTGACCCTGCTCTTTAATAGCCTTAGCAAATACGTCCCGGCAGGCTTTACGTTCCCTATTATCGGTAGGCAGGAATATTAAACCGCTGCCATAAGAACCCAAGGCCGGTAAATCTATTTTTGCTTTTTGACATATTTTCTGGAAAAATTCATCAGGAGTTTGGATAAGAAGTCCGGCTCCATCGCCGGTTTTGGGATCTGAACCGACCGCCCCCCGATGAGCCAGACGTTTTAAAACCTTTAAAGATTTAGTAATAATATCCTTGGACTTACGGCCTTTAAGATCACAAACAAATCCTACGCCACAAGAATCATGTTCAAACCGCGGGTCATATAGACCTTGTTTTTTGGGAAATCCTGGTAATCTCATTTTTTTAAACTTTCCATTTTCCGGCATTAATACTTAATTTTTTAATTTTCGACCGTAAAGTATTGCGATTTATACCTAAAATCTTAGCAGCCTTTAGCTGATTGCCTTCTGCACGCTCTAAAACTGCTTCAATTAAAGGTCTCTCTATTTCTTCGAGCATAGCTTGATAAACCTGACCATTTTTTGTTATAAACAAGTTGTCTTTAAGCTCCACTATTTTTTCACCCAGAGAAGTTACTGCCTCACTATTTTTCTTGATGATTTTTATTATACCGCCGCTTTGAGGTTCGTCTACAAAAGAATACCCCTGCTTTCGTAGAGCCTCCGAAAGCAACTCATAAATTTTCTTTTCGTCTTCTAATACTAAAACTGTAATCATTTTTTGCTTAAAATATAGGCAGAACAGCCTAAAAAAAACTAAACCGCCGACTGTTCTTTTCTCTTAGCAATAATACTGCTGAAATTTGAACAAATTATTCTTGCCTGTTCTAAATATATATCCTGATACTTAAAATAACCCTTCAGTAATTTCTGAACATCAAGTGATTGGCTGTAATAATCTGTCCAAGTTTTAATTAACTGACTGGTTATTTCAGGATGAAACTGCAGGCCCCAGACAGAACTGCCAATTCTAAAAGCTTGATTCTTGCACCCTTTACCTTCCACTATGAGTTTTGCTCCCTGGGGAATAGTAAAAGTATCTTCATGCCACTGAAATACCTTCAAGCTATTTTTAAGTCCGCTGAATAAGGGATCTTTCCTGCCTTCTGCGTTGAGCGCAACCTTATACCAGCCAATTTCTTTTACCGGTGATTTTATGACTTTCCCTAAGCATATTTTTGCCAGTATTTGAGCCCCTAAGCATATACCTAAAACAGGAATTTTTTTATGGATAGCTTGCAGCAGGAAAGATTCTTCATCTACTAAAAACGGGTACTTATTAGTTTCATACACGCTCATCGGCCCGCCTAGAGAAACAACGGCCCTACATTCCTCTATCGGAGGCAGGCTCTGACCCTGAGCTAGCTCTACTATTCTAATTTCGCAGCCGGCTTGATTCAATAAATTTTGGAAAGAGCCCGGGCCTTCAATATTAATATGTTTAATAAACAGAATCATAAAACCGCCCTTAAGATTTTTACCCTAACCCTGCCTGCCGGCAGGCCAGGCCCGCCTGCGCTTAAGGCGGATAGAGCTAGGAAATGTTAGCAATTAGATGTCAAAATAAAGGTAAAACTCATAGGGATGCGGCCTTAGACGCAAGCTGTCAATTTCTTTTTCGCGCTTGTACTCAATCCAAGTCTCAATTACGTCTTTAGTAAACACATCGCCTCTTAAGAGAAACTCATGATCTTTCTCCAAAGCGTCTATAGCTTCTGCTAATGACCCTGGTACGCTGGGTATTCCTTCAGCTTCGCAAGGTGATAACTCATAAATATTTTTATCCAGCGGATTTCCCGGGTCAATCTTATTAATAATCCCGTCTATTCCGGCCATAAGCATAGCAGAAAAAGCCAGGTAAGGATTAGCTGCGCTGTCAGGAGGCCTAAACTCAATTCTCTTGGATTTAGGATTATCAGTATACATAGGTATTCTTACTGCAGCGCTTCTGTTACGGGCAGAATATACTAAATTTACCGGCGCCTCATAACCAGGTACGAGCCTCTTATAAGAATTTGTTGTGGGAGCGGCAAAAGCTAAAATTGCCGCTGCATGCTTTAATAAACCGCCGATATAGTACTTAGCTATTTGGCTTATACCGGCATATCCCTTTTTGTCATAGAAAATATTCTTGTTGTCTTTCCAGAGCGATTGATGGGTATGCATTCCGCTGCCGTTATCGCCAAAAAGAGGCTTAGGCATAAAAGTAGCTGTCATTCCGAACTTGCGGACCATATTCTTAACGATATACTTATACATCAGGCAGTTATCAGCCATATTCACCAAGGTGCCGAACTTCATATCTATTTCACATTGACCGGCAGTTGCAACTTCATGATGATGAACTTCAACCGGAATACCGGCTTTAATCATAGTCAAAATTATTTTGCTCCTTATATCCTGTAGGGAATCGTGCGGCGGAACAGGAAAGTAACCTTCCTTGAAGCGAGGTTTATACCCCAGGTTGGGTTTTTCATCCCGGCCTGAGTTCCACTCACCTTCAATAGAATCTACCTTATAGTAGCAAACATTTTCGCTCTGCTCAAACCTAACATCATTAAATATAAAAAATTCCATCTCCGGTCCCCAGCAAGTTTTATCAGCAATGGCTGCTTTCCTTACATGCTCGGCTGCCTTTTTAGCAACATAGCGGGGATCACGGCTGTAAGGTTGTTTAGTTAAAGGGTCATAAATATCACAAATGATGCTTAAAGTCGGTACTTCACATACAGGGTCAAGAACAGCAGTCGATGGATCAAGCATCAAAATCATGTCTGATTCCTGTATTTTCTGAAAACCTCTGATTGAAGAACCGTCAAAACCAATACCTTCAGACCAGATACTTGATACTGGATCATCGATTTCGGTTAATTCCGACACCGGCATGGAAAAATGTTGCCAAAGGCCGGGCAAATCATTAAACTTTAAGTCTACAATCTGAATATTGTGCTGCTTAATTAGGTCGTTTACTCTTTTAATGTCGCTTGCCTTTACTTGTCCGTCCCAACGCATAGCAACTGTTTCTGTTCTTTTTGCTACTGCTTCTTCCATTTACTTCTACCCCCTTAGAAATTATTTAAAATCAACCAATTGCCTCATGGCCACTTTCCCCTGTTCTTATCCTTATACATTCCCCTAAATCAACCACTAATATTTTCCCATCTCCAATGTTACCGGTACGCGCTCCCTTTATGATTGCCGCAATCGTAGATTTTACAAAATCCTCATTAACCGCAACCTCTAATCTAACTTTCTTAAGAAGATTTACTTCATGAATTACTCCCCGGTAAGTTTCAGTGAAACCTTTTTGCTGACCGCAACCAAGAGCATTAGTAACTGTCATTTTGTGCACATCGGCCTCAAAAAGTGCTTTTTTCACATCCGATAGTTTGTGTGGCTGAACCATTGCTATTATTAACTTCATTTTTTACCTCCTTGATTTTTCGCCTTCGGCGGAAAATTAATATCCGCCGAATCTGGGTAAATTTAGCATCTTGTACTCAAGGTGCAAATTTACCCAGTATATAGCGCAACGGATGTAGTACTAACAAATACATACAAAATTTACTGGGTAGTAAATATCTGAAAACCACTATAAGCTTCCATGCCGTGCTCACCAATGTCTAACCCTTTGAGCTCCTCATCTTTAGATACTCGTAAACCCACAGTAGCCTTGATTATCCCAAAAAGAGCTAAGGCTGCCCCAAAAACCCAAACAAATACTGAAACTACACCTATAACTTGAGTAATAAACTGGCTTATTCCTCCTCCGAAAAATAATCCATTTGTACCACCATAAGCTTCTTGGGCAAATAAACCCACGGCTAATGTCCCCCAGGCACCGCATACTCCATGCACTGATATAGCGCCTACAGGGTCATCTATATGAAGCACCTTATCTATAAACTCCACACTGAATACAACCAGAATTCCTCCGATTGCCCCAATCATAATCGCACCCAAAGGCGAAACATTGGCACAACCAGCAGTAATAGCTACCAATCCGGCAAGAGCTCCATTTAAGGCCATACTAGTGTCAGGTTTTCCAAATTTTATCCAGGCAATAAACATAGCGCAAATAGCACCGGCTGCAGCAGCTAAATTTGTAGTTACAGCAATTACTGCTATGCTTAAATTTGTACCGGCAGTTGTACTCCCGGCGTTAAATCCAAACCAACCAAACCAGAGGATAAACACGCCTAAGGCCGCCAAAGGGATATTATGACCAGGTATAGCCCTTGAAGAACCATCTTTGCTGTATTTTCCCAGCCTTGGCCCCAGCATTATAGCACCGGCTAAAGCTGCCCAGCCACCTACTGAATGAACTACTGTTGAACCAGCAAAATCAATCATTCCTCTAGCTGCTAACCAGCCATTACCCCAGATCCAGTGCCCAACAACAGGGTATATTATCGCGCTGACAAACACACTGTACCAGAGATAGGCACTGATTTTCGTTCTCTCAGCCATGGCGCCAGAAACTATTGTTGCCGCCGTGGCAGCAAACACTACTTGAAACATCCAAAAAGCAAATTGCCATTGCCCCTCCCCAGTGGAAGGATTTGCTGCACTTAAGAAAAAACCATCACTACCGAAAAGCCCAAAAGCGCTTGCTCCAAACATTACACCAAACCCAATAGCCCAATAAGCAATTGCACCCACTGAAAAATCCATAAGATTTTTCATCATTATATTGCAGGCGTTTTTGGCCCGGGTAAAACCGGTCTCAACCATAGCAAATCCAGCTTGCATAAAGAACACTAAAAATGCCGCAACAAGTGTCCAGACAGTATCAATAGCTTTAGCATTACTTTGGACGCTAGCTTCGGCAAAAGCAAAACCAGCCCCGCAAATAGTCAATAGCGAAACTAGTAAAAATAGTCTCCCCAATTTTGGTCTAAATATTCGTATCATATAAACCATCCTTTTTAAAAATATTTAATTGCTCATATACCCTATTCATTCATCATTCTCCCGCTTTTAAAAGTTAAAAAATGGCAGTTTCTCCCCGTTCTCCGGTTCGTATTCGCATACACTCCTCCATTGGGAGCACGGCAACCTTACCACTGCCAAATTTATCATCGCGGCAGCATTCGCTAATAGCGTTTAGAATTTCATCAACTTGGTTATCAAGAGCATAAATCTCAACTTTGGTTTTAGGTAAGAAGAGATACTGCTGCGGTCTTGTAGTCTGCACTCCAAAACCTTTAACTTCTGTAGCCATCATTCCTCCGATACCGGCAAGCAACAACCTATCTGCCACATCTTTTAATTTTTCTGACCGTATGATACACTCTATTTTCTTCATCTCTACTATCACCCCCTAAAAAAAGAAAAGGTATCCTGCTATCATCATCATTGACAACAAAACACCTTTGTTAAATGCAGCCCCTCGGGACAAAAAAAGGCATCACTTCATTAATGACACCCTTGTTCTAGCACATCACTGTGCTTCAATTACAAAATTGGCAAAAAAAATCCCCAAGCTTATCTTTGCTTGGGGCACCTTTGCCTCATCACAACTTCCTCGTCAGCTTAAATATAACATTTTGAATTCAGGCTGTCAAGCATTTTTTAAAACTTTTTTCACAATTTCTGCTATAGCCAGGCAAGCTGTCAGTCCCGGAGACTCTATGCCAATAAGGTTAACAAATCCCGGCAAACCTTTATCGCTTTCATGCTGTATGATGAAATCTTTGAAAATCTCATCCTCTTTCTGCAATTTTGGCCTTACTCCAACCGTATCAGGCACTAAGTCCTCCGCCTCTAAAGAAGGTAAAAATCTCTTAACTGATTCGTAAAAACAACCTTGATCAGCCTCATCAATCTGATAATTAATTTCGCTGATATACTTTGCATCCGGGCCCAAACGCAAGCCTCCTCCTAGATCCGGAGTAATATGAATGCCCAAACTTATTTGCGTTGCGCAAGGATAAACGAGATGAGAAATAGAAAATTTTTTAGGATTACCTATACGAAAATATTGGCCCTTACAGTAATTAAGCCGATAAAAATACTTATCAATATCTATACCTGCCATTTGGGCTACTTTATCTGAATTTAAACCTGCGGCATTTATCACAGCTTGGCTTTGAAAAGAAAAAGTATCCCCCTTAGGCTCTTTGACAGTAATTTTATAATGCGAGCCTCGCCAGGCCAAAGCTGCTGCTTCTGTACAAAAAGAAAAAGTCACACCATTATCTTTAGCTTTGGTATAGAAAAAATTCATCAAAGAATGAGAATCAATTATGCCTGAATCCGGAGATATAAATCCGAATTTGGCAGAAATTTGAGGTTCTAATTCTTCAATATCGCCAGAGTCTAAGAATTTTAAATTTTTAACCCCGCACTTTTGGCCATTATAATATATTTTTTCTATTTTTTTAATTTCTTCATCATTGCAGGCAACAACTAGCTTTGTTGTTTTTTTATAAAGAATGTTATATTTAGAACAAAGTTCATATAGGAGATATTTGCCTCTTATACAAGTTTGGGCCTTAAAAGAATCCGGAAGATAATATAATCCGGCATGAATTACTTCAGAGTTGCGAGATGAAATTTCCTGGCCAAAAGAATCATTCTTTTCCAAAACAACAATATCCTGGTGAAATTTTGAAAGCACATAAGCAATACTTAAACCTACGACTCCGGCTCCGATAATTGTAATTTTAGTTTCTTGCATATTTAACAAAGTATACTTCTATGATAAATGTTTGTCTACAAAAAGAAAAACACCTCCGAAAAATCCGGAGGTGTTTTTTTGTGGCCTTAATTATGTATATACTCTAGGATACGCGCACGCCTGACTCTGACTTCATAATCTCTTTAGCAACGGTATCATTTTTTTCAGTAATAAAAGTAATGTCTGTTTCAGCGGCTGTTTCTCTATTAGCTGCATAGATATCGTCTCTGGTGATTTCCGGCAAAGAAAATTTACGGGCTCCGGCCATTAGCTGCTGTAAACCTGCGGCTAATTTATCAGCCAAGGTCCAAGCGGCTATTGCGCCAAAGGGAATATTTTTCATCTCATTTTTACCAACTTTCTTTTGGACATCGTAATAACCAGCAAATATTTCCTCCGGGCCCATTCCAAACTCAGAAACAGAAGAAGGTAATTTATCCCAATTTCCGTTTACTTTCTGTCTAACATCAGGATTAACTACTCCTTCGATATTCGATCCTAAATATGCAGGTATCATCAAAGATCTCCCCATGCAGATTAACTTTGTAAATGGTGCGCCTAAAGCAAGGGCTTTAAAAATTTGATCTTCTTTTGCCAGGCCGCCGGCGAAAGCAATATCTACCACATCCTCGCCTTTATCAGCAAGAATCTTGGCATATTCATAAGCTTTAGCGTGTAAGTGAAGCGAAGGAACACCCCAGGTTTCCATCATATTCCAAGGACTCATGCCTGTTCCGCCACCCGAACCGTCGATGGTAAGCAAGTCTAATTTTGCTTCAGAGGCGTACTTAATTGACATAGCCAAAGCTTCCATGCCGTAAGAACCTGTTTTTAAAGATATCCTCTTGTAGCCTAACTTACGGAGGTACTCAACAGACTTCATAAAGTTTTCTTTTACCGCCTCGCGTGAAGAAAGGCTGGTATAGCCTAAGCGGCTGTGGCGGGCAAAAGACCTTATAGCTTTATGTTTAAAGGCTTCCTGAACTTCAGGGGCAGCTGGGTCAGGATCAACTACATAACCTCTGTTTTTTAAAAACAAGGCATACTCAATGCTTGTAACCTGGATTTCACCTCCAATGTCCTTTGCTCCCTGGCCCCACTTAAGCTCAATAATTACCTTATCGCCGTATTTACCAATTGCATATTCAGCAACTCCGTTGCGAGTATCCTCAACGTTTAGCTGAACAATAATTGCGCCATACCCGTCGTAATAACGCAGGAAAGTTTCAATTCTTCTATCCAATTCAGGAGCTTTGGCTATTTTACCGTTTTTAATCTCTGCCTGCTTATCAATTCCTACTACGTTTTCACCGACAACTATCGGATATCCAACTAAAGCAGCGCCGATGGCGAATGATTCCCAATATTTAGCAGCAATAAAAGTTGAACCTAGAGCTCCGGTCATTACAGGAACTCTGAATTTTGTTTTAATTTTAGCTCCGAATTCTCCGCTAAGGCTTACATTAGGAAAAATGCAATCATCTTCTGAACTAGAAAGACCTTTTGGTAATCCACATGCTCCATAGTTATAACCATCAATACGCAAACCATTATAGTTTACTCCAACATGAGTTGTGTTAGCACTACCTGCAGTGATGGCACCGAAGTCTCTTGGATACAATAGCTTTCTTCCTTTTAAACTTGAAAGCCAAGTCTCGCATTTTCCCTTACAATCTGCACGGCACAATGTACACAATCCAGATTCGCAAGGATTGCCACGATTCACAGTACCCAGCGCGTCATTGCTTTTTGGCCATTGAATCATCACACCCTCCTTTTTTTAAGCACTTTATGCCTATTTTTTAAGCAGTGTTTCAAATAAAAAAAGCGCTCTCTCCCTACCTCTTAAAATAGAGAAAGAACGCCCTTGTTCTTTCACCAAATATACCAATTAAAACTAAACTGTCAAGAATTTTTTTATGCTTCAAATACCAGCCATACTTAATCTATAACGGATTATTGAAAAGCTACTTCTGGCTATCCCCTGGCCTACGGGCGTAGTCAATTATTGTTTGCATATCCTCCTTAGGTATTTTGACTAATTCTGCACCAATATCGAACTTATCCGCTCCTGCCTGCGTTGTTCTTACGACCCGTGCAACCGCTGCAATCGGAGAAGAACTAAAATTTTTCGGCAAATTTATCTGGAGTATAACAAATGCATCCAGGGGTAAGATATTTTTGGACTCAAACAAGATTCCATGACGGCTAACATTTTTTATCTGCGATTTTCTATAATAGTCCTGTTCCGGAAAATGTATATCAATTTTGGCATTTAACCTGACTGACCTTCGGCGCTCCGGACCATCATAAATATTATCTTTTACAGAAAGAGGGGCCGGTTCTTCTCCCTTTAGCTTTTTTTCTTTAATGTCAACTCCATAATAATATTCAATTGCCTTTAATATATCAGAAGCAATTCCTACGAAGGTCTGGACTTTATACCCTGTTGAGCTTTCGACTTCTCTTACTGCCTTTGTATCAAGAGGGTCAACCATCACAACCGTAATAACATCTTTCATTCTGTCTAGAGGAATTAACCAGTACTTTCTTGCAAGGTCCACCGAAATTATTTTAATTATTTCCTCAGGTATGTCATAAGCTCTCAAAGGGATATAAGGAATACCTAGGTGATTAGAAACACACTTGGCCAAATTTTTCTCTGTGATGAAATTAGCCTCCAGTAAATAGCGTGCTACTTGCTGGCCGGACTTTTCTTGATTTTTAAGAGCCTCCTGCAGCATATCTTCGCTAATGAACCTCTGCTCAAATAATATGCGTCCTGTTTGTTTTTGCTCTATCTCCATGCTTATTCCTTTTTTAATTTTCTAGATCAGTACTCTGTTAAAAATCTAACTAGAGAGGTATTTTATAATAGAACGGGCACCCTTTTTGGCCATACTCATAGCTTCAATAACAGTACCTTCTCCGCCCACAATATCACCTCCAGCAAATACGCCTTTTATTGATGTCTCCATAGTAACAGAATTAACGATAATGTCACCCCATTTATCAACTTCTAACTCCCTAGTAACACTGGTAAGAATTTTATTGGCGCCAAGACCAACAGCAATTATTGCCATATCGCAAGCCATATTGAACTTGCTTCCCGGAAGCGCAACCGGCCTTCGTCTCCCTGAGGAATCAAGCTCACCTAGCTTGCATCTTAAAGATTTTATTTTTCCCAGCCACCCCTTAGAATTACCTTTAAATTCTATAGGCTGAACCAGAAATTCAAACTTCAGGCCTTCCTCTTTAGCATGTACAATTTCAAGGCGGCGCGCCGGCATCTCAACCTCGCTACGACGATAAAATATCCTGACGTCAGGCTTTTTTTTGTTCATTTTCTGGAGGCGCAAAGCAACTCTGGCAGCATCCATAGCAGTATTTCCTCCGCCTATAACAATTATCTTTTTTCCTATATTAACCGGGGTATGAAATTCAGGAAACTTATAGGCTCCCATTAAATTGACCCGGGTCAAAAATTCATTAGCTGAATAAATATTGCAAAGATTTTCTCCTTTAATGTTTAAAAAATACGGCACTCCAGCACCAAGGCCTAAAAATACAGCTGAGAATTCTCTACGTAATTCCTCTAAAGATTTAGCTCTGCCGATAACAATATTGGTAACAATCTCAACCCCCAGCGTCTTTAGATAGTCTATTTCCGCCTCTAAAACATCTTGAGGTAATCTAAAAATGGGTATGCCATACCTCAACACTCCTCCCGGCTTGTGAAGGCTTTCAAAAATAACTACTTTTATCCCGCAACGCGCTAACTCTCCGGCACAACATAAGCCGGCCGGACCTGAACCAACAACTACCACCTTAGGGATTTCGGGTTTCGGGCCAAGAGTTACGGTGTTTGAGATCCGGTTTACGGTTGGCTGTAAATTGTGTTCTATTCCATAATCACCGGCAAATCTTTCTAAAAAATGGATATTGATTGCCTCAGGAGATGCAAAAGGCTCACCCGTCTTGGTTAAAACACAAGTTTTCCGACACTGATACTCTGCCGGGCAAATCCGGCCGCAAATTGAAGCAAAATTATTCTTTTCCTTAATGGTAAAATAGGCTCCTTTATAGTCTTCTTGAGTAATCTGGTAAATAAATTTTTTAATATCTATCTCCACAGGACAACCAGAAATACAAACAGGGTTTTTACATTGCAGGCACCGCTTGGCTTCTTCGAGCGCTTCTTCTTCACCGTAAGCCAAAGTAACTTCTTGGAAATTTCCTATTCTCTTAAGGGGACTTAGTTCTTTGGCTTTTATTGCTTCTTTAGTCATTAGATTTATAAAGATTACAGATGTGCTTTTCTTTCTCTTGGTAAATACGATTTCTTGCTTCTAATTCCTGCCAATCTACCAAATGAGCATCAAAATCCGGCCCGTCAATACAGCTAAATTTGGTCTTACCCCCAATACTTACTCGACAACACCCGCACATACCTGTACCATCAACCATAAGCGCATTTAAACAGACGATTGCTTTTATCCCAATATCTTTAGTAATTAAGGAAACTTTTTCCATCATCGGAATCGGCCCCACCGCATAAACTAAATCATACTTTTCATCCTTCTTTAGGAGTAATTCTTTTAATATATCGGTAGTAAAGCCTCTTTGGCCGTAAGAACCGTTATCTGTAGCCACAAAAAATCTATCTGAGGCCGCCTTCAGTTCTCTCTCTAAAATTAATAAATCCCTTTCTTTCGCTCCCACTATAATTTCTACTTGATTGCCGGCTTCCTTTAAAGCTTTGGCTACCGGATATATTTCAGCAATACCTACTCCTCCGCCTACTAAAACTACCTTACCGTATCTTTTTATGGGGGTAGCCTGCCCCAGAGGCCCAAGCAAGGCATAAAAGGAATCCCCAGGATTTAACTTGCCTATTAGCCGGGTTGTAAATCCGGCTTCTTGGACAATTAAAATAATAGTGCCTTTGGCAATATCCTTATCTACCACAGTCAAGGGAATTCTCTCACCCTCTTGTGCCGCCATAACTACTACGAACTGGCCTGGCTTTATTTTTTGAGCAACTGAAGGAAAAAATACCTCTAACCTGACAATTTTCACACCTGAAGTATCAGCCAGGATTGATTTTTCAACTATCTTCATCATCATATTTAATGTCATCGCGGCTAGTCTTGCTTAAAATTTTTATTTGCCTACAAAGAAAAGTCCAATCGTTCCGGCTACAATCAAACTCACAGCTATACCAGCAATAATAACTCCGACAGAAATAGCCAAAAATGCTCTTTTTGTTTTTATTTTAAACAAGTTAGCAGCTATTGTTCCGGTCCAAGCTCCGGTTACCGGCAAAGGTATTGCTACGAAAAGGACTAAACCCCAGAAACCCCAGCGCTCAACCATCTTAGATTTTCTCTTTACTCTCTTAAACCACCACCGAAAAAATCCTCCCAAGACTGCCATATCTTGCAATTTTTGAAAAAAATATTTAAAAAATAAGAGCAAAGGGAAAATCGGAATCAAATTGCCTAATAAGGATAAAAAATAAACTTTACCCAAAGCAGATATTCCTAAAAGCTTACAGCCAATCGGAATTGCAGCCCTTAATTCAAGAATTGGTAATGAAGCTATGCCTATTACTAATAATTCTTTTGGCAATGCAAGAATCCAATCAGATAAATTAATTCCATCCATATTTACCTACCAAAGGTACAAAGCGACACCCACAAATACTTTCTTTCTTAACTTCGTTTTGAGAAATTTTACAAACGACAACTAAATCCTGAGTAAATCTTTTACCTAAGGGAATCACTAACTTTCCCTCTATTTTAAGTTGAGCAATCAAGGCTTCAGGTATTTCAGGAGCAGCGGCAGTTACGATAATTCTGTCGTAAGGTGAGTTTTCAGGCCAGCCCAAAGTTCCATCACCTATCTTAACTGCTATTTTGTATCCTAGCAAGCTAAACAACTCCTGCGCCTTTTTAGCTAAAGGTTCAATACACTCAACGCTGTAAACTTTTGCCCCCAAAAAACCAAGAATCGCAGCCTGATAACCGCTGCCTGTGCCTATTTCAAGAACACTCATCCCGGCTTTAACATCTAAAGTCTTTGTCATCAGAGCTACGATAAAAGGCTGAGAAATAGTTTGGTCATTACCTATAGGCAAAGGGCAATCATTGTAAGCAAAACTTTTTTGACTATCAGGAACAAAAACATGGCGAGCAACGCTCTTAAATGCTTCTAAAATCTTAGGGCCGGTAATGCCTCGGCTAAAGATTTGCCGTGAAACCATTTCACTGCGAAGTTCTTTAAAGGAGTCATCTGCTACTGTCATCTTAAATTTATTAAGCTATAAAAATTCTATAAGACTTAGTGTCGTGACCGAATAATAAAACGCCAAAATCTTACGGTATCAATAAAAGGGCTTATTCTGCTATGAAAACCTTTAAAATAAATACTTTTTATAGGTATGCTTTTAATAAAGAATCCTAGCCGGGCAGCTTTTATGATAAGTTCTGTTTCTATCTCAAATTTATTAGTTTTGATTATCATCTTCTCTAAGACTTCTCTTTTAATAAGACGAAAACCGCACTGAGTGTCAGGAATTTTCTGGCCAGCTATCTTAGAAATAATAAATGACATAAACCTATTAATAAACATACGGATTTTCGGCATACCTGAAGGATTTATCATCCGGTTACCGATAACAAAACATTCTCCCCTTTTAGCCTCACCTAAGAAATTGTCTATATCTTCGCAACTATGCTGGCCGTCAGCATCCATTGTAAGCACGTAGTCAAAATTTTCAGTTTTAATAAGATATGAAATGCCTGCGTTTAAAGACATGCCCTTGCCAAGATTCCTGTCATTTTTAATTACTAAATCCGCCTTACTTTTAGCAAGAGAATAAGTATGATCTATCGAGCCATCATCAATCACCAAAACAGATAATTCTTTTTCTTTTAATTGATAAAGAATACCAGATAGAGTCGCAGCTTCATTATAAGCAGGAATTACGACCCAAACTTTCATTATCGCTTTGCTCCAATTAAAAATTTACAATTAAAAATAGTAGAAAATATATCCTGTTGTTTTCCCTTATATGATATTCCGGAATTTTTCATTTTGCATTTTTCATTTTGCATTTTCTTCCGAGAGCCAGTATTTTTCAAATATATACCATTGATTGGGATATTTTTTTATGTAACTTTCTAAAACGCGAATATATTGCTTAATTAAATCAGCTTCACTTCTAAATCCATCTCTACCGCTGACAATAGGCTTTTCAAAATACAAATGATAAAAATACTTATTCTTTCTAATAAGAAATGCAGGAACAATGCTAGCATTTGTTTTGCAAGCAAAAAATGCAGCTCCCCGCGGAAAATAGGCCCATCTAGAAAACATTTTAAACTTTATGCCTTTCCCAGAAAAATCCCTATCTCCCAGCAAAGCCAATAATTCACCGCGCTGCAAAGCCCAGAAACAACTTTTAATAGCAACTCCGGTAGAAATTACTTTCATTCCTGCTGCCTGGCGCCGTTTATCAAAGAAACGATTCAGACGTTGGTCTTTATGAGGAAGAGCAATCACAGAAAGAGCATAATCGAAAGAAGCTGTAACTGCTGCCGCCAATTCATAATTTCCTAAGTGCGCTGTAAGCGCGATAGCTCCTTTATGCTGGGAAAGACAATCATCCAAATTTTCTAAACCGCTTATCTTTACGTATTTTTTTATAAAATCAGGATTTAATTTAGGGTATTTAAAAAAATCAACTAAATAATAGGCAAAATTTATAAAAACCTCTTTTGCACACTTCCTTCGAACTTTTCTATCATCAAATATTGCAGAAAGATTATAGATGACGGCTTCCCTGTCTTTGCGGGAGATATAAAACTGATAAGTCGCGAGAAATTTAGCAAGCACATAACAAAATCTGCGGGGCAAAATGAGACTCAGTACACTACCTAGGACAAAAAGATAATACATCAGCTTATCAACTCAAAAATTAAATCAACTATGCGCAACGAAGAGTCAATAAAAGAATTATCTTTAGCTCGCTCTCTAAGAGAATACATTTTCTTTTTATCTCTCAACAAAGCATCAACAACCTCGCCTATTTTTGTAGCCTTATCGGCTTGTATTACAGCTTGCTTTTTAAGAAGATATTCCACATTCCTGTCTTCTTGACCAGGAATAGGGTTAGTAACTATTATACACATACCTTTAGCCAAAGCTTCGGAAATAGTTATGCCTCCGGCTTTAGTAATAATCATATCGGAAAAATCCATAATCTTGTATATCTGGTCTATATAACTAAACACAAAAATAGGTTTTTTGAACTTTTTTTTCTTTTTTACAAACCAATCGTAAAGCTTTTTATTTCTACCGCACACGACTATTATCTGAAAATTATGCTCTAAAGAGTCTAGTTTCTTGGCGATAGTTTCGATTGGGCCAATTCCTAACCCCCCTCCCATTATCAATACCGAACTCAAATCATTAGCAAACCCTAATTCTTTGCTAATCTGCTCTTTTGGGTAAGTAGTTAAAAATTTTACGGAAATAGGTATACCTAGCACTTTTATTTTCTTAGGCTCAACTCCCTCAGCAATTAATGAATCTCGGGCCTGCTGACAAGCAACAACATATTTATCAACATAGGAATGGACCCAAAACCGGTGGGGATGATAATCGGTTACAACCGCAACAAGAGGAGTCTCTAGCCCTTTTTCCCTCTTAAAGTCTCCCACCAGTCCGCAAGGAAAGGCTTGAGTGGCTACAAAACAATCCGGGTTATATAATGTTATGAGTTTTCCCAGCTTTTTAAAACTAAGCCGGTTTATCAAACTGCGAGTAGGCGTTAAGGTTTTTATTACTTTATCACGGTCATAAGCCTTTCTCCAGATATTAGGAAAATGCTTTATGGTAATTGTATAAAAAAAATCGAGTACCTTTTCTCCTCGAGGATAAAGATACCCTAAACTATTGTGAGTGAAAACATCTATGTTTGTGCTCTTATAAAAAAGAGCTTCTTTTAAATTTTGCGCTGCTTTGCTATGACCGCCAAATTCAGAAATGTGAAGAATATGAATTTTTTTCATTATTAATATCCTGCTAACAAAAATTTACAATTAGTCAATATTATCATAATTACCAGAAACGGTAAATATCTTTATAAAAAAATGAAACCTCTTCGGGCTAAAGCTTAGGTTTTTTGCTTCTTCCTGGCGAAATTCTTCAAAACTTGTGCTGCATATTGCCCAGTAGCCAAAAATTCTCATCCCCTAGCATCAATATCGCCAAGCACACACACATTCATCCCGTTAGAGATAGGTCATCTTTGGGCGATCGTAAAATGGCTCTGTCGTTAAGAACAACTCTTTAGTTATTACTTCCTGCCACAAAAAAAACATAAACCTTCATCCTTGCAAATCTCTAACGGGATTCATCCCCGATTTGAAAACAGGGATTTTCTTTGCCTACCGCAGGCAGGTGTGAATAAGAATAAGACTATTTTCAGGGCTTATATTAACTCCAGGTATTTTTTCCCTTCTTTTAAAGGGTTAAGAGCGCGTTTTATCTTTATATTTTTTTTCTTATTCAAATCAATTATTCTTCTTGAGCGCTCAGAAATTACCTCGACCGCGGGAGAAAATATGGCCTCTTCGTTTACTTCCCTTACTATGGCAATCCTTTCATCTTCCAAACAAACAATTGTTCCTCTGGGCCAAATTCCCATTATCCTAAAAAACTTATTTAGAAGTTGGGCTGAAAACTTAGTGTCCTTACCTCTCATCATTATGTTATAAATCATCTCTGGGGGATAGTCGTTTTTATAAGATCTCCTCTGCATAAGAGCATCATAAACATCGCATATAGAAACAATCAAGGTGGCTATATGAAGATTACGGACAAAATATACTTTCGGATAACCTCCCAAATCATAATCTAGGTGATGTTCGAAAGCAACTACAACCGGTAAAATCGTTAGCTTATCTACATGCCTGAGAAGAATTTCAGCTCCCAGCACAGTATGGCTTTTTATTTCACCGAATTCTCTTTCGTCCAACTTGCCAGTTTTTTGAATTATCCTTCTGCCAATATAAAGTTTACCTATATCATGAAACAATCCTGCGAGGCCCACACTCAAACAATCTTCTTTCGAAAACCCTAATTTGCTGGCAAAGTATATAGATAAAATACTGACATTGAGGATATGCATAAAAGTTGCCATATCATGACTTTTGATTTCTTTTAATTTGAAAAATTCCTGATAGCTGCCAATCAAATTTTCCATAATGTTGTTTGATATAAACGTAAAATTGTGGCCATCAACAGTATTGTCATCGATTAATGAAATAATAGAATCTGATAGCTTATCAAGACAGTCCTCGTAATGCCCAATCTTATTGATACCCCTTACGGCTGCAACATAGTGGCCTTGGCCAAAATCTTTAATTTTACCTACTTCTATATTCTTAACGCCCAAATTTAATAAATAATTCTGTGGCTCAAGTTTCAAATTTTCGGTAGGAGTTATTATAAAGGAAATAAGTTTTACTATTTCGTCTTTAGTTACCCCCTTGTTAAAAATAATCCTCTCTACTCCTATTGATTTCAGATGTCCGATAGCTAATTGCATTTTTTTGCTCAATTCAAAAAATATTTCCTTTCCGCTGGTCAGTTCCTCCCCCACAACACCTATAACCACTTCATTTTGCAATTCCAAGAGAGACCCAAGGCTCTTATATGCCTTCTCCAATGATTCAACAAACTTAGGGTGGCTAGTTTCATAAATCCTGGCTACTTGCCAAGATGCCATAAAATTTGTTAAAAAATTAGTGCTATTATCAGCCATTTAGTTTATCCAGTATTTCTTTTGCCGTTTGCCTTATAATCCGATTCCAAAAAAATCTATACTTAGTCAACAATAATAAACTATTCTCTAAGCCTTTAAATGGTTCTTCTGCGACAATTTTTAAGTTTTCCTGAATAAGCCTGCTGTGCAAGCCAAAAGGATTCCTAATCGCTAAAAGCGCCTGAGCTATCTGGTTCTTTAATTGGCTCCGTTTAATGAGAATGATGAACGCCAGCTTCCGCTGCATAAAATCTAGATTCTTAAGAATCGAAAAAAGAAACTTCTCATCATAAACCGACAACCCCAGCATTAGCTTAAGTATTTCTATCTTTATAAAATCATTAGATGAATAAAAAATGTGTTTGAGCACTTCTAGGCTTTCGAAGGAATCTATTTTCTGCAAACTTTCTATAAGTTTCTTCAAGAATAGTGCATCGGTAATTTTTTTGTCTAAATTTTCGCAAAAAATATTCAAATCTTCCTTGAAGAATTTAAAAAATAGGCTCAAACTATAAAAACTAAGCTTATTCTCATTGAATATTTCACTGATATAAGCTTGAGAATCCAAAGTGCTTATTTTTAAGATATTCAAAAAATATTCAAAATCCGATATAGATTTCTGAGCCAAAACTGCCGACTCTATAAACTGACTGATACCTTTTTCAACCTTTGTAAAAATATCTCCCAAGGATGGATTATCTTTACGTTTTTTTTCCAATGCTTGCGCAACGCTCTTTAAATACTTGAAACTATTAAGTTCGATTCTTTTTTCACACTCACGCATAATATTATCGATTATTAGCTCTAGCTGAAAGGTATCTGTCTCTAAAATAAATAAATCAAGAAGAGTAAGCTGATAATTATTCTCTAGTTGATTTCGGTCAAAAGACATACCTTGATTTAAAGAAACATTCTCAAGCAATTCTGAAAGATTATGCTTATAAATTTGTGCGATATAAGGTGCCTCCGGCAAGGAAATCAAATCTTTAATTCCTTCTAGAAGTTTAGGGTTATTGCGCAACCAATCTTTTTTCTTGATTTTATCAGCCAAAGAAGAAGCAACTTTTTCGTGCTCATTTCTATCAAGTAGCTTAGAAAATAATTTTATGCTTAAAGAATTTATCTCATCGCCTTTCTCGAACTCATCAAGAAGCATCTGGGAAAAATCATCGGTTTCTATACTCTGGAAAAATGTCCCTAGCTTTTGGCGAATATCTTTTTTAGATAAATCTCCGCTCCTTGCAACTAGTTTAGTTAAACCCTTGGCACATTTGAGAAATTTATTTTTATCCTTATCTTTAAGATATACTAAAAACTTGTTTATAGCTGGGCCATCTTCCCCGTCTATCAATAAATCTTCTACCTTGAGCTCTGTCAATACTTTTGAAAAACCATCAGCTAACTCCTCTATAGGAACCCCGCCTTGCTTACCAAAGCTCTTTTTCAACATATAAAACCATATATCTTTTAATTCCTGGCCTTCACCTTTTAAAAGCTGTGAATAATCTAATTCTTCGGCCACTATATGGGAAACATTCCTCTGCTTTAAAATATTTTGAGGCCCTCCGTTTTCCAGGATATTTTTTGCCGACAAATTCATCAACGCCAAAAAACTAACTAACTCTTTACCGGTTACCCCTGGCTTAATTTCTATGCTTTTTATCTTGCGCCGATGAAAAAATTCAGCCACATCGCTGTATAACCTCGTACCTTCCAGGACTTTATCGCTAAATAATAAAGAAGTAGGTGTAATTCCAAACTTTAAAGGGTTTAATAATGGAAAAACCTTCTCAAGTTTCTCTCCGAAATCCTCGATAGATTTTACAAAAATAGGGTGCTTGTTAAAATAGACTGAAGAATTAGTGATAGCTACCCTTAAACTTTTTAAAAAATCATCATAAATCTCAATCTCATCCATGATATATTTTAAGCCCTAATATAACCCTTTAATGTATAATCCCAATCTCAACCTCAACCTTAAATCTTAACCTTTTCTATCGCTTCCAGCAACTCTAAAAGTATCCCTTGTATATATTGGAAATAGATTGTAATAATGATTCGTTTTTTTTATGATCTCTTTCTAAAAAGCGTAATACTCCATAACGCAAACATCCGAAAGAAGAAGACAAGCTGGTTTTCTGAAGAGGTGACTTTAAAGAACAGCTCAAGCAATCCCGCAAAACTGTGTAAAACCCTTCTTTCTTATTTAACCTACCTATAAAAGAAATCACAAAATCATTATTTTTTGTAACTTTTTTAACTTGCTCTAAAAGCACCGAAATTTGGCTTTGAATGTAGCCCTTCATGAAAGAATTCACGTCCTGAGTACTTAAATTCAAGTACCCTGAGCCTTTTTTAACAGTTATCTCTTTAAAGTAAGGTATCTCCTTAAAAGAAACATATCGATAAAATACTTCCTCTGCCAACGTTTTAGACAGTAGAAATCTTTTTGAAAGTTTTTCTATTATTTTTTTTAAACCAAAATCAACTTCCTTGCTGAAAAAGAAATCATCTCTATCCCTGATCATAAAACGGCTGTTATTGTAATCCAGGCTCACCACAGCTTGCGTCTTTTCTTTTTTTGTAAATGCCGAAAAAAGCATGCTTAGCTGAGGAGAGACGAATCCTGCAAAATTCCTATCTAAATTATCGAAAATGTCTTCGACCTCTTTGTATATTTTATCCTTGACCCATACCAACATTGAACGAACTTTCATCTTTCGTCCCCATACACCTAAAGGAGGCCTATCATAATCTACACCCTCTACTGTATAATGCATTACAACATTATGTACACAAAAGTCATCCCAATCCAAAAATCTATCTTCTAGACTTTTTTTCGCAGAGGAAATATCTCGCGAAGTGATCCTTTTTCTCCTTTTTAAAGTATATGACTCCTCAACCACTCTTTTATTGGCAAAAGCCCAAGGCAACTCAAGAAATATTTTCTCTACCCGAAACGAATATTTTTTTTCTAGTTTTTTTATTTTTTGATTTATGATTTCTGCATTTTCCTTTAAGTAAGTTATTGCATTACTGCTCTTTCGCGATATCGACACTTCGACCTCTTTTAAAAATGTTAAATAACCCCTTTTTAAAATAGCGAAGGAAATAAATATCCTATCGCTATCTAAAACAATCGCGCAAGCACCTTTCATTTATCTACCTCTTAAACCCCACATACACCTTTTTATATCTTAGGTCAATATATTTAACTAAAGATAATTTATCCTTTAAGCTTTGGGTCAAAAGATCCTTAAGTATTGCTATCTTGCGTTCAAGATCACTTTCACCAAGTATTACTTTTATACCTCTGGCTGGAATTTTACTATCTTCAGAAACACTTTCAAACTCTAAAACTAAAAAAGTCCCCTGTAAATGCGTACTGTTTATCAACTCTGCCCTAAAATAATTGGCAAATTTACCTTTTTGCAATACTTCAATAAGCTCAAAAGCATGGCTTAACCTCTTATCGCGGATGCGATCGCCTATATTAAAAAGACGGTTTCTATCGCTGATTTCAATCAATACTAGTTTTTCAAAAGACTGGTTACTACCAGCACTCAAGATTACTGCTTCTCTATCTAAGGAATAGAATTTTCTCCCCTTTATCTGAGCAAATGGTTTCCTCTTTTTAACATCTATCACTACTGAGAAAGGAAACCTTTTAAAAACATAGGCTTCTTTATATTCTGGATGCTCACGAATAAGCCGGGAAGAGATTGATTTAATATCCAGCTCAAACAATGACTGGTTTACAATTGATTCCTTTAAGCTTTCGCTCAAAGGTACATTAGATATTATGTTATCCTTGCGTATTTTAAAAATATTACAAGTATAGGTAAGGTGCCCTAGACCGGTTAAAATGGCTAACATTAGAATGATAAACCCAATAATCAAAATTACCTTACGGCCAAGCTTAAACGGTAATTTAAAATTAATTTTTTTGAGTCTTCTGTTTCTCTTTCTTCGCATATAATGCTAGTCGTACCATTTTCAAAATTAAAGCATCAAAACCAATACCACATTCTTTTGCTGAAAGCGGCAAAAGACTATGGGAAGTTAAACCCGGTATTGAATTTACCTCTAAGACGTAAGGTATATTATTCGTATTTAAACGGAAATCCACTCTGGAAAAATACCTACAACCTAAAATCTGATAAGCTTTTAGGGCTTGATTTTGGATTTTTTTATACAGGCTATTCTCAAGTTGTGCCGGGGCAATAAAATCAGTTTTGCCATCAGCATATTTGGCATCAAAATCATAATAGCTATTCTTAGGGACAATTTCTACCACTGACAAGGGTTTATCCTCTAAAATTCCGACTGTCAATTCCCTGCCCTCAATATACTCTTCAAATATTACCTCACTTCTAGAATAAGAAAATGCCCTATCAAGTGCTTTTTTCAAATCAAATTCCTCTCTTACAATGGATATCCCCAGGCTTGAGCCGGAAAAATCAGGTTTTATCACAACGGGATATTTGATATCTTTAGGCAGACTCTGGGAACCAACACAAACACTAAAATTAGGTGTTTGTATACCGGCTTTAATAAAAATATTTTTAGACAATGTTTTATCCATAGCTAGAAAGCTAGCCTTCGGCCCTGAACCAGTATAAGGTATTTCCAAGTCTTCCAGAATCTGCTGGATAGAACCATCTTCACCGAATTTACCATGAAGTGCGATAAAAGCTAAATCAAGACTATGAGAAGCTATGAGTTTTTTAACATCTGAGAGTAAAGAGCTGGTAATATCAACAAAGATTGCCTCTAAGCCTGCCCTAAGTAAAGCACTTTGTGCTTCTTTAGCTGAGATGAGAGAAACATCTCTCTCCGGCGACACCCCACCGCCTAAAACACCTATTTTAATTCCCTTTATATTCATAAATAATATTTAGCAATTACACGCTATTTAGGACCACCTTTTAATTTCTTCTTGCAGAATAATTCCGTATCTTTTATGAACTTTATCCTTAATTTTCTGGATTAGATAATCAACATCTTTGTACTTAGCTGTTCCTAAATTAATAATGAAATTCGCATGTTTATTCGAAACTTGAGCATTGGCTTTTCGCAATCCTTTAAGCCCGCAGGAATCAATAAGAAAACCCGCTGCGAATTCTTTAGGGTTTTTAAAAATGCTGCCACAGCTGGGAAAATCAAAGTCTTGAGAATCTAATCTCTTTTTTAACAAATCTTTTATCTTCTGTCTTAAGGCTGCCTGTTTTGACAAACGAAACTTGGCCCCTAGAATAACGTAATCCTCCAAGGAAGAAGACCTGTATCCAAAAACAATATTGCTTTTCTTTAACGTCTCCAATTCTCCTTTTCTGTTAATGGCCTCAATTTCTTGGAGACAACTAGCTATATTAACCCCGAAAGAAGATGCGCTCATAACTAAAAGACCTCCTACCGTAGCAGGAATACCTACCAAATTCTCCAAACCTGCTAAATTATTCTTAAGGCAATATTTTATCAAAAAAGAAAGCGGAGTTGAAGCGCCTATTTTAAAATTGTCATCGTTTTGCTCTATATAAGTAAAACTCTCGCTAAGCATTACAATCGGTTTTTTAATCACTCTATCTGTTATAAGCAAATTAGACCCCTTGCCCAGTACATAAAACTCAAAAGCTGTTTTCTTAATTACCTGCCTTAAGGCCCTAATGGTGCTAACAACAAAAAGGCAGTCTGCGCGTCCTCCTATTTTGATAGAAGTATATTTTTTAAGGTCAACATTGCGCCTGATTTCTATTTTTCTTAAATTCATCTATAATTCCTTCTGCTAAAATATTTATATCACCAGCGCCTAAGGCCAAAACGATATCACCCTCTTTAACCAAAGAAGGAATAAGTTTATGAAGGCGACTTTTAGGAATATATTCTATATCGCCGGTATTTTTTTTAGCCACTTTACTGCAAAAACACTCCGCACTAATTGTACCCGGATTTTCCTCATCTGCACTATAAATATCGGTTACTACCACCTTGTCGGCTTCAGAAAAACACTCCTCAAATTCAGCCTGAAGCAATTCTACACGCGAAAACCGATGAGGCTGAACAATGACAAATATACGTTTTGGTTTTAATAATTTAGCTGCCTTTAGTACCGCCTTTATTTCTGTGGGATGATGAGCATAATCGTCAACGAATGTTACGCCGTTAACAGTAGCTGTGATTTGAAAACGTCTCTTGGTGCCTTTAAAAAACGTAAGTGCCTGGTTAACTTTGTTGAGATCCTCACCAAGATAATTAAAAAAAGCAAAGACAGCCAAAACATTCAAGCAATTGTGCTCTCCTAAAAGTGGCACTTGAGCAGTAACGATAAATTTACCTTTAATGTATAAGTCAAAATAGCTGTAATTTCCATCAAATCTAAAATTACATCCTCTAACCTTATTATGTTTAGACCAGCCAAAGCTAATACCCTTTACTTTGGATATGACATCTAAGACGAAAGGATAATCTCCGCAACCGAAAACTTTATTTTTTGTCTGACGCGCAAATTGTAAAAAACTCATCCTTAAATTATCTATTGTTTTATAATAATCCAGGTGTTCAAAGTCTATATTGGTAATTATAGAAACCCAAGGATGACAGTAAAGAAAACTGCCATCGCTTTCATCAGTTTCAATTATAAAATAATCATCTCCCCAACAGGCTTGTGGTGAATAATCCCGGGGAGAGCCTCCCAAAAATATTGCCGGGCTATACCCCAAACTAGTAAAAAGATACCCGAGCAGAGAAGTAGTAGTAGTTTTCCCATGACTTCCGGCTACAGCAACGGCTTTTCTGCCTTGACAAAGTTTTGCTAGAAGCTGGCCTCTTTTCAAAATATTTATACCTAATTTTTTTGCCTGTAGTATTTCAGAATTATCCCTCCCCACAGCTGAAGAGTACCCAAGAAGGTCAATATTAGAGCTTATATGTTCTGCCTTATGGCCGATAAATACCTCGATAGCTTCAGATTCCAACATTTTAACATTAGGGCCGCTTTTTGTATCGGAACCCCAAACATTAAAACCTTTCTTTTTTAAAAGCAGAGCCAGGCCGCTCATGCCTACGCCTCCTATACCGACAAGATAAATATTTTCTATTCCTGGTAGAATTTTTTCCATTCTCGCTCTACTATATCTAGATTTTTGTAATAATAAAAAGCCCTGGCTAAAGCCTTCTCCGTATTATGCCCTTTCCTCAGATAATAAAGAAAGCGGTAAAATCTATAACTACCATGCTCTTTCATAAGAAAATTAATCAAAGAAAAAGACTCTATATAAAAAAGGTTAACATATTCTTTAGAACTCTTAGCCAAAACTTGTGTTGTTATATTATTTAACTGCACCAGTTTTATATATGAATCATCTTCTATTTTTTTCTTTAGAAACCCTAGGGTACCACCATAAGATCCCCTACCATACTTATTCTCCATATACACAGCAACACCCTCCTCCAGCCAAAGAGGAAGGTTGCCGCCTTTAACATACTCCCGAAAAATTATGTGAGTTAATTCATGGACCAGTATAGTTTCAAAGTTTAAGTGATTCTGATAAGTATAGATTATTTTTCTATTATAATCAACACAGGCAGCAGACCAGGAAAAACATTTAAAGCTCTTCGAATAATCAGCTTTGTCTTTGGCTATATAAAGAACAGCTCGGTTTTCCCATATCCATAGTTTATCCCTTACGAGATTGAATTCCTGAGTTATAACTTTATAAAATTTTTCGGCTATATCTCGAATCTTAAAAATATAACCTTCGTCTACATCTTTGCGATAATTAATTAAAAAATGGGAAGAACGCAACTGCCTAAAATCTTTTTCCTTAGCATAGACGCAAGAAACTAAACTTACACTGCTCAAAATATTAAAAATAAGTACTAGTGCAAAAATTCTCAAAATCAATCCCCAGCTTTATTTTAGCTAAATTACTGCTGATGCCGTGCCTGACATTTTTATCACAAATTAGTTTTTTTAATAAACTGCTAAAACTATCAAAAGAAAAATTATCCTGCCGAATAACAAATGCAGACTCCCTTTCTTTAAAATAGGAGGCATTCTGCTTTTGATGGCCGCCGGCTTTAGGGTGGGGTATCAAAATCGACGGTAAGCGGTAAAATGCTATTTCAGCTAGCGTACTTGCGCCGGCACGGGAAATTACTATGTCAGCCGCGCTGTAAAGAACCTCCATCATATAATAAAAGTCTTTGATAAATTTATTATTTTTTATCCGTTCATATCTTTTTATTATCTGAGAGTATCCGCTTTTACCTGTAAGGTGAATTATCTGATAATCTTCGCGAAAATGTTCAACAAACCTAACAAAGGTAGCATTTATAAAGGCTGACCCCTGACTACCCCCTAAACAAAGGAGGACTGATTTCTCATTGAAATTCAGCATTTTACGCGCCTCGGCCTTGTCTATCTTTCTTATATTTTCTCTTAAGGGAACTCCAACTGTCGTTATTTTTTTGTTCTGCTTAGAATCTTCAAATGCGCGCAATATCTTATGCACAAAAGGAGAGAGAAATCTATTAGCCCTGCCCATCTTTATATTTGGTTCGTATATAGTTGTTTCTATCAAAAGAAGAGCGCTGAAAAGAACCAAAAAGAAACTATCTCTGCCGCCAAAACCAATGACGCGGTCGGGCCTTAAAGTTAAAATAAGATATAATGCTTCTAGAGGCCTAAAAATACCTTCAATGAACAAATTTCTAAACCGGAGAGCTCTACCCACAACCTTGAACCCCTCTTTTTCTATATAACTTTTGAGGAATGCCGATGTGATAAAAAAATAGACCGCCTCGGCTGAGGCCTGGGAAAGATTGCTCTTAGTGCCTAAGAGCTTTCTTGCAAAACACAAAGCCGGAAAAATATGCCCGGCACTTCTTTCACAAGCTAAAAGTATTTTCATCCTCTTATCCTATTGGCATAAATGGTTCTGTCAAAATTATCAATAACCAAGAAACAAGATACAAGCTCCAAGCAAATTCCAATATTCAATATCCAATAATCAAACAAATATGTTTGGTTATTTGAATTTGGTTATTGGTCATTGTTTGGTTATTGTTTCTTGGAGCTTGGTCAACAGACCACCCTGTTGGGTTGGTTATTTATTCCCTGCCTGTTCCTCTCGAGAAGCGTTAAAAAATAAACCTAAAAGAATATAGTGTACTATTAAATTACTGCCTCCATAACTCATAAATGGCAAAGGCAAACCCTTAGTAGGAAAAACCCCGCAGCTTACTCCAATATTCATTAGGACCTCTAAGAAAAATATAAAAACAACGCCCCATAAGATGCCTTTTTTAAACCCATTATCAGAAACCAAAGCAATAACGAACATCTTGTGAAATACTAAAAAAAAGGCAAAAATTACCCCTAAGGAGCCCAGGAGACCAAGCTCTTCAGCAATAATAGAAAAAACAAAATCAGTATGGGCCGCAGGAAGAAAAAACAGTTTCTGCCTGCCTTCACCCAGTCCAACCCCCCAAATACCTCCCAGACCGTAAGCAATCTGGGATTGAACTAGTTGAAAACCGGCTCCTTGAGGGTCAGAAAAAGGATTAAGATAGGAAACTACCCTGCGAAGCCGATAAGGACGCTGGAATATCAACAATATCATAGCTGCCAAACCAGAAAAAATAATAAAAATAAGGTGTTTATTCTTCGCCTTGAAGACAAAAAGAAAAATAAGAAGCCAAACCACCCAGAAAACAGCCGCTCCCAAATCAGGCTGCAAAAGCAGCAAAACGCACACAAGCCCCAAAACTAATCCCAAAGGCATGAGTCCTGCTTTAACGCTTCTTATAAGATTTTTTCTCCGGCTACAATAATCAGCACAATAAACTAAAAAAGATATTTTTAATATCTCTGAGGGCTGGAGATTAAAATTGCCTAGGCTCAACCATCTTCTTGCTCCGCCTATATTTTTACCCAGAAGAACGACTACTACCAGAAAAAAAAGCGTAAAAAGTAAAAATTCTTTGCTATAGCGCCTTAACAATTCTAAATCCAAAAGCAGGGTTAAGCAAAACGATAATATGCCTAAAATAAAAAATAATGCCTGCCGTTTAAAAAAATAGGCCGCATCTGTAGTTGTTTTAAAAGCGTAAATGCTTGATGATTCATAGACCATAAGAAGGCCCAGAAGAGTAATACCTAAAATGAGGCTAAAAATAAACCTTCTCTCGTCTTTAAGATTAAGTTTACTGATTTTATTTTGTGTGATAATCATTTGAATCAGTTTTTATAACTTCACTGAGCCTTAAAAACCAACGGCCAATCTTATCCTAACTATGGATTCTATTTTGAAAGGCTATTCACTATTTCCATGAATTTGCTGCCCCTTTCTTTGTAGTCAGAAAACATGTCAAAGCTAGAACACATCGGAGAAAAAAGGACTATATCTCCGGAAGACGCGTCTGCTTTAGAAGCTCTCACCGCCTCCTCCAGCGAAGAAAACATTTCTGATTCTATATCTGAATTTAATGATTTCCTTATTTTATAAGAAGCCTCTCCGAAAAGATTTATCTTTCGTATTCTATCTGAATAATCTAAAATCGCAGAATAATCCAGGCCTTTATCTTTACCACCGGCGATGAGGACTATTTTTTTCTTGGTATTTTTAAGCGCCCAGACAGTTGAAGCCGGATTTGTAGCCTTTGAATCATTTATAAAAGTAACTCCCTTGATATTTTTCACGAACTCTAAACGATGCCCTAGGCCGCGGAATGCCAAAAATACCCTCTGGCATTCATCTCTATCTACACCGAAAACTTTAGCTATTCTATAAACACAAGAAAAATTTTCGTTAGGGAATTCTTTGCCAAAATGTAATATTCTAGATTTTAGTCTCTTCTCTATGGAATCGAGACAAGTCATATTTTTATTTAAAACAGCCCAGTCTTTCTTCCCTTGATTCTTAAAAATATTCATTTTCGCTTGGAAGTATTTCCTAAAGCCACCATAGCGGTCAAAATGATCAGGCTCGATATTAAGAAAAGCAGCCACATAGGGCCTAAACTTAAAAGTGGTTTCCAACTGAAAAGAACTTACTTCAAGAACAACAACATCCCCTTTTTTAGTATTCAAAACAAAAGAAGAAAAAGGTGTACCAATATTGCCGCCCAAGAACACTCTTCTTTTTCTTTTTTTAATAGCCTTATGTGCTAAATAAGTTGTAGTTGTTTTACCGTTAGTACCGGTAACAGCTACAATTTTTGCTTTTGTGAGCCAAGAAGAAAATTCTATTTCCCCCACGCAGGGTATCCTCTGGCTTTGGTAACTTTTAATAGTTTGAGAATGTAAAGTATCTACGCCCGGGCTTACAATTAATAATTGTGAATCCTTTATGAAATTACGGCTATGGCCGCCAAATTCAAACTCTACGCCCTTTTGACCAAACTCATTTACCAAAGACGCAGGGAAACATTTCCTTTCTTTGATTTCGCTAATCTTGACCTTTTTGCCTAGCGATAAAAGCAACCGGCAAAGAGAAATTCCGCTTCTAGCCCAACCTACAACGCAAACTTTACTAAAATTATCTAAATTCATATCTATTAACCAGTTAGTTAAAAGCAATAAAGCGAATTCAAAATGCAAAGTTAAAAATTAACAGAAAAAATAATTTTTCATTTTTAATTTTGAATTTTTAATTAGAGTGCTACTTTTCTGCCTTTATCGTAGCTTGAGGGTGAGTAAAGCTAAAACTGAGCACATAATAGAAAAAATCCAAAAGCGGGTAATTATTTTCGGTTCTTTCCATCCTAATATCTGAAAATGGTGATGTAAGGGGGCTGCCCTAAATAACCTTCTTCCCTTCAATTTAACCGAAAGTATCTGCAAGATAACACTCACCGCTTCAAGAACAAATAACCCACCGCTTATAAAAAGGAGAAATTCCTGTTTTATGCATAGAGCTATGGCTCCTATTATTCCTCCCAAAGTTAAAGCCCCTACATCGCCCATGAAGGCTTCAGCCGGATAGGAGTTGAACCATAAAAACCCTAAGCCTGCCCCCATTAAAGAAAAACAAAGAACAGTTAATTCCCCTGCGCCGGCGATATGAGGAATAAAAAGGTAATTTGCAAATTTTGCATGCCCGACAATATAGCTTAAAATACCAAAAATCAAGAAATTCAA
>JAMXCX010000097.1 GCA_024542985.1 Candidatus Omnitrophota bacterium
GATCCTTTTGTGAAAAATATAGTAATAGGAGGCATGTGCGGACTTATCGGGGTAATAATTCATAATTTGTTTGATTTTGGTTTTCAGAACCCGGCAGTTGGATTTATGTTTTGGTTGATTTTAGGCCTGTTGTACAAATGCACATTTACTCATTTTTACCAACAAGAATGATTTAATTACAAAGAACTAGTCTTACGCATAGGAGATATTTAAATATTGCGAATAATAATGAGAGAAAAACAAGTTAGCGAATTTGAAGGCTATATATCTTTGGCTGCAGTAAGTCTAATTATTATTATTTGTTCTTTTTTTGTCTTTACCAATCTCAAAGCTACTCTTTTGTATAAGAAAGCTATTTCTAGAAAAAAACCTTCTTTTAAAATAGAAGAAAGGATTTATTACCGGGAGCTGGATTCAGCTATATCTAAGGCGATACGAATTAGCCCAGGTAATGCTGATTATTACGCTAAAAAGGCAGATACCAGGCTAAAGGCGAATGATTCAGGTTTTCAGAAAGAGCTGTCTATTGATAAAATAGGTATAGAAAAATTATATATAAAAGCAATAAAATTAAACTCAGTAAATTTTTTATATCATTTGAAGCTGGGTTGGTTCTATTTTCGTGAAAACAGAAATATTGAAACTGAAAATGAACTGCGGATAGCAAAAAGTCTTTATTCCACTCGGGAGGAGGTTGATACCTACTTGGGCAGGTATTATCTGGCTGTGTCTGAAGAATATTTTCGTGGCTCACAAGAAAAAGAAGGTTTTAAGAATTTTTTATTAGCAGCTTATTATATATTCAACCGTAGAACAGGAAAATATATTTTTAATATGAAGAGTTTTGAAGTTCTTCCCCATGTTTCTTGGTGGAAGATGACCAGGAAAAGAAAGAAAGGTGAGAAGCAACTGCATTATACTGTTACTGTGGATAAATACAAACTTGATTTTAAAGAATTTGGGTTTCCCCACCAAAAAATACCTCTTACAATAAAAATATATATTAGCACAGACAGTGATATAAAAAGTGTCAATCTTTATAAAAACTATTCTGTGGTTGGGTCTTTTAAAAGGATAGAGCCTACATCTGAACAAGATATTTATGAACTTGATATTAAAGATTTTGAAACCAACACCTATCTAGACGATTTGCGGATTGAAATCAGGCCGCGTATCATTATAGAAAAAATTGAGATAGTAATTTAGCCGGCAGAAGTATTCTTTCCAGTCGTGGTTAAGGTATAATAAATAACTATTAGTTTTGAGTAGTTTAGCATAAAAAAATTTGCTATAGGTATTTTTAATACTATGATATAATCTGAATTTTCTAACTTAGCGGCGCAGCTTGTTAGCATAATAGTCAGGATTTCCCGATAGCAATCGGGATCCCGTAACACCGTAATAAAAAAATTTAGGGAATGCGGGAAATTCGCACTTATCACTTATGTTCGCCCCGAAATATCGGGAGGTTCCAAAAGTAATGTGTTCATTGAACAAACGGCTTACCTCGTTAGAAATTTATATTGGCGGGATAGCTCAGGCTGGTAGAGCGAACGGCTCATACCCGTTATGTCAGCGGTTCAAATCCGCTTCCCGCCAGGTTATTATAAATTTCTAACGGGGCTCATACTCGTTTTGTCGGTGGTTCCCCGACTTCATTTAATTTGTCGGGATTAATTCAACTATACATTTTTTCTTCGCTCTTTGAGCTTGAAAAAACGTAAGTTTCATTGAACAAGTCCACTCGCCGCCACCATATTTAAGGAGAGACAATGAAAATAAAAGTATTCACTATCGTAGCCTTGATAGGAG
>JAMXCX010000098.1 GCA_024542985.1 Candidatus Omnitrophota bacterium
TGGGGAAGCCTTCGGGAAAGAATTTCAGCAATTTCTGTGGAAGGAGTTATAGGATAGCCGGCAAAAAAACGTACACCGGCAGCAAGAGCGGCTTCGGCGCAGGCTTCATTTCCTTGACAAAATCGTACTCTAGTCTTTGTTTTCGGAAACAGCATCTATTTCCTTTTAGAAAAAATCAACCCTCGAAAAATAACTTAAGTTAAATTTAACTTTTTTATATTTTCTCTTACTCCCTCAGCTGACTTTTTAAGAGCGGCTTTTTCTTGAGCGGTTAATTCAATCTCAACAATATCCTTAACTCCCCGGTTCCCAAGCCTTGTCGGCACACCGCAATAAATATCTTTTAGGCCGTATTCGCCCTGAAGATATACGCAACAAGGTAAAATCTTATTTTCATCATAAAGAATGCTTTTAATCATCTCGACAACTGAAGCTGAAGGAGCATAAAAGGCTGAGCCGGTCTTAAGTAAACCTACGATTTCAGCTCCACCTTTTCGAGTCCGAGCATTAATTTTTTCAATTTTTTCTGAACTCAAAAGTTGAGTTATGGGTATGCCGTTAACGCTAGAATATGCTGGCAAAGGCACCATTGAATCGCCATGACCGCCTAAAACCATAGCCTGAACTTGAGAAGAAGAAACAGAAAGAGCTTCGGCTATAAAGTAACGATAACGGACTGAATCCAAAATTCCCGCCATTCCGATTACTTTTCGCCTCGAAAATCCGGAAACCTTAAGCGCAAGATAACTCATTACATCTAAGGGGTTTGTTACCATAATCAATATTGCCTGGGGACTGGAGGCAGCAATATTTTTAACAACTTCCCTGACAATTTTAGCATTAGTTACCTGTAAATCATCTCGGCTCATGCCGGGTTTTCTTGCCAATCCAGCAGTAATAATAACTACATCACTTTGTTTTGCCTGTTCGTAATTGTTAGTTCCGACAATTTTTGCTCCAAAGCCTTCAAGGGGAGCTGACTCCATAAGGTCGAGGGCCTTACCTTGAGCTAAGCCTTCAACAATATCAATTAAAACAACATCAGCCAAATCTTTTTCAATTATACGCCGGGCACAGGTTGCGCCTACAAAACCAGCACCCACGACTGTTACTTTTTTATTCATAATTTAGAGTCTCCGGTTTAGTTAATTAGTATAAGTTTTAATCCCCAGGGCTTCATTTTTTCTTTACCTTCTCCTTTATTTCCTCTACTTCAATGGCAAAATCAGGGCATCTTACTACACAAAGCATACATTTAATGCACTTCTCGGGATATTTAACTGTCGGCGTACCAAAATCATCGCAAGTAAATACTTCCTTAGGACAAAAGGCACTGCAAATGCCGCATTTCTTGCACCATTTTTTATTTATAGTTATTTTTATCTTGGGCTTGACATTGTTTTTTGCATCCGGCATATAAAATTTAAGTTATACTGGTTCGTTCCCTAACGGGGTAAATTATTTTCTCTGGCCAACAGGAATATAATTGCGGGCATTTTTACCGATATAAATCTGCCGCGGACGGCCGATTTTTGCGTCCGGTAATTCAATCATTTCCTTCCATTGGGCAACCCAACCCGGCATTCTTCCAATGGAAAACATGACCGGAAACATATTCAAGGGAATAC
>JAMXCX010000011.1 GCA_024542985.1 Candidatus Omnitrophota bacterium
CTTAATACTTAGGACTTAAAACTTATAAAGCCCATACCTAAGATGTTGACTTTTATTGGCAAATATGCTATTTAATTGATATAGCACTAAAGCCAATATTCACTTTAAAGAGATAAGACGGTTGGTAAACCCCGTTAGAGAACTTCGTTCTCTAACGGGGTAAAAAAATAGAATCAGCCCTATTATTATAAACTAACATGGAAAATGAAATCAAAAGATTGAAAATAGAATTAGAAAAGTCTCGTTTCCAATTATACGTCTTCTATGAACTCACCAAAGCAATGCGGACTACTCTTAGGCTTGAAGAAATAATCTACATAATATTAACCGGACTAACTGCTCGTCAAGGTCTCGGCTTTAATCGGGCTGTAATTTTCTTCATTGATGAAGAAGCAAAAAAAATAAACGGCTTCATGGGAATGGGCTCAATGGATTCAAAAGAAGCTGATGAGATATGGCAGCATATTGAAGATGAGGAAAAAGACCTTTACGATTTAATAGTTAATTATAATCGCTTAAAAGAAGACGGAACTAAACCGAAATTCATGAAACTCATCCAGTCGCTCAGCTTTCCTCTCAATAAAAAGAGCGGTATATTATTCGAAAATCTATACCAAAAAGGCACTAAGTATATAAAGATAAAAAAAATAACTAAATTAATTGGCGATCCTATAGTAAAAAAGCTGGAGCTGGAAGAATTTTTAATCTGCTCATTATGGATAAACGAAAAACCTACTGGAATAATTATCGTTGATAATAATATAACTAAAAAACTGATAGAAGATGAGGATATAAAATTTTTTAATATGTTTATCGAACAAGCCTCGGGTGCTATAAAAAACTCTCAAAATTTTGAACGCACGCTTACAAAAATGCATACTGACTCTTTAACTTCTCTCTGGAATTATGGATATTTTCAGTACAAATTAGATGAAGAAATTAAAAAGGCTCAATCCCTTGATTCTCATCTGTCAGTACTAATGATCGATCTTGACGATTTTAAAAAATTTAATGACACTAACGGCCATCTCCAAGGCGATGATGCCCTCCAGCGGATAAGCCTTGCTCTTCGGGAGAACTGCCGAAAAATAGACATTTTGTGCCGTTACGGAGGAGAAGAATTTGCCCTTATCCTGCCTGCTAACAATAAAAAGGAAGCTGGGAGGCTAGCTGAAAGAATCAGAAAATCTATTGAGCAAAAGAATATTTTAAACAATAAATTTACAGTAAGTATCGGTCTTTCCACCTACCCCCAAGATGCTCAAGATAAAATAAATCTGATAAGAAAAGCCGATGAAGCTTTATACGAGGCAAAACGAAAAGGAAAAAATAAAGTAATTCCCGCCTAAAAATAGTTTTTCTCTATTTCGAGATCTCTCTTAAATCACTGCTGTCGGCAAAGTAAGCATAGCCCTTAGAAAATAAAAAAAACTCAAGAACTTATAATAAAATGGTTCGATACTTCTGGAGAGCTAGTTAGCGGGCAGCAGCTACTTCTTCTTCGGCAAACTTAACAGAGACTAGTTTTGATATCCCTTTCTCCTGCATAGTAATGCCATACAAACAAGAAGCATTGCTCATGGTTTTTTTGTTGTGGGTAATTATGATAAATTGTGTCGAGGCAGAAAATTGTCTTAGAAGATGGTTGAATCTATCTACATTTGCTTCATCTAAAGGTGCATCAATTTCATCAAGAACACATAAAGGAGAAGGTTTTACGGTGAAAATAGCAAAAATCAAAGCTATAGCGGTCAGGGCTTTTTCTCCGCCTGATAAAAGAGAAACATTTTGCAGCTTTTTACCCGGCGGCTGAACTTCAATCTCTACGCCTGACTCTAAAACATTATCTGGATCCACAAGCACCAGGTTCGCCTTTCCTCCGTTAAATAAAAACCTGAAGTTTTTCTTAAACTCCCCTTCAATTTTAGTAAAAGTTTCTAAAAATATATCTTTGGAAGTGCGGTTAATTTTACTAATTGCCTTTTTTAAATTTTCCTTCGAAGTTATTAGGTCTTGCTTCTGAGTATCTAGGAAATTCTCGCGTTTTCTAAGCTCTTCAAACTCTTCAATTGCAACTAGGTTAACCTCTCCCAAAGATTTTACTTTTCCTTGCAAACTAATCTTTTCCTGCAACAATATCTGCCTGTCTTTACTGGAGCTGTCCGCAAAGGAAACATCACTTCCAATATTATAAACCTGGCGTAGATAATCTTTAATTTTTTGTTTTTCGTATTCTACGCTTTGAATTTGCAGTTCTTTATTATGGGCTGAGTCCTTTACCTCTTGTATCTCCTTCTCGAAAGAAGCTATAAGTTCTCTCAACTCGTCACTTCTTGTATTTAATGTTGCTTCTTCCTCCTCCAAGCCTTTCTTTCTCAAGGTACATTCTTCAATCTTAATTTTATCATCCTTGATTTTATCCTCTAACCGTTTAAGCTGCTCATTAAAGGATTTAATACGCGATATGCTTTCCTCTTCCTCTTTCTCTATTTGCTCTAAATTATTTACAATATTATTAATTTCATCTTTAAAAAATGTTATTTTAGAACTTAAAGATTCCTTTTCCTTATGTGAAGATTGTATCTGGGATAAATTGCGCATTATCTCAATATCCATCTCTTTTGTATTTTCTGAACCGTTAGAGATAATTTCCTGAACCTCTAATAAGCTTTCATTGGCCTTATCTAATTTATCTTCACAAACAGATAGCTCTCCTTTTATCTGGCCCTGCTTAAACTGACAATCATCCATATCTTCAAGGGTGATTTTTTCTTCATCGGCCAAGAGTTCAAATTCTTCT
This sequence comes from Candidatus Omnitrophota bacterium, assembly GCA_024542985.1. Classification (GTDB taxonomy): domain Bacteria; phylum Omnitrophota; class Gorgyraeia; order Duberdicusellales; family 4484-171; genus JAMXCX01. Next base: position 2,801 of record JAMXCX010000011.1, read on the forward strand.
TCAAACCTCTGGGCTTCCCGCCTGAGATTATTTTTCTGCTGCGTCTTCTCTTGTAATTGGCTCCTTGCTTTCTGTAATTGTTCATTCTCAACAGAAATGTTTTCGACCAGTTTATTTTTTCTCCCCTCTAGGTCTTGCTGTCCTGATTTTAAGTTTCTTATCTCTATTTGGACTGAAGCCATCTTTTCCTCTAATTGCTTCTCCTCAAAAGAAACTACCTTAACCTCTATTTGAGCCCGGTAAGAGTCACCCTCCTTTTTAAACTCTACATCTTGTAAAGAGGCAACCAGCTTATTGATACCTTTAGGTTCCTCATCAAAAATAACAGTAATTTTTTTCTTTACTGAAAATGTTTCGTATTTTATACGTAAATCTTTCAAGAACTCATAAGTAGCGTTTAGCTCTAACAGTTCTTTTTCTTTGTCAATTAATTTTGCTTTAAGGCTCTCAATAGAAGAGCTCAGTTCCTTTTCGTTATTAACCAAATTATCTCTTCTGTCTTCTAGAGCCTCTAATGAATTTTCAGCTTTGGCAAATTCCTGCTCGGCTCTTTGAATGCTTTCTTTGTTTTCTTGGAGTAAAGCTTGAAGTTTACTTTTATCCAAAAGCAATCTTTTTTTGCGGTTGGACAAAGAAGATAATTTTGTTTGAAGCTCTATAAAAGTATTGCGAAACTGGACCTTTCTACCTTCTAAATCTAATATGGTTGTTTTTTCTCTGGTAGTGCCTTTTTTTGCTTTCTCAATCCTTGCCTTGAGACTTTCTTTATCCAATTCTATTTTTTTGAGAACTTCCTCGATGTTTTTAACGCTATTGGCGATAGCGGCCAAGCGTTCGGTTTCTTCTTTATTGCGTAGCTGCTGAAGCTTTAGCCTCTCCTCTAAATTCTTCTTTGTAAGTTCTAAATTGGAATTTCTCTGCTGGATTTCATTTATTCTCTGCCGACCTATGGCAATGTGGCTATCTGAACTTTCAATCTGAGCCCGCAAGGAGACAATAGCCGTAGCGGCCCGCTCTAGGCTAGCCCTTAATAGCTTTAGCTGGCTGTTTGATTCTTCCCACTGGGAATTAACTTCTTTAAGCCGGCTATTTTTTTGAGCTTCTTTTTCTTTAAAAATGTTTAGCTCTTCAAGTATTTTCTTATTTTTATCCCGAAGTTCAACAAACTGTAAAGCTGCTATATCCTTTTCTACCTCTATAAGCTCCTTCTGGACTTTCTTATACCTTTTAGCCTTTGCTGCTTGCCTTTCCAAATACCGAATTTGCCTTCTAAGTTCAGATAATATATCTTCCAGCCGCAACAAATTTTCGTCTGTATCCTGCAGCCTTCTTAAAGCTTCTTTTTTTCTTTCCTTATATTTAACTATTCCGCTTGCTTCATCGAAAATTAGACGCTTATCCTCTGGTTTATAACTTAAAAATATCTCTATTTTCCCCTGCTCAACAAACGAATAAGTAGACTCACCTACTCCGGTCCCCATAAATAATTCCTGAATATCCTTTAGCCTTACTATATTCTTGTTAAGAAAATACTGGCTTTCGCCTGAACGATAAAGGCGCCGGCAAATAGATACTTCTTTATAATCTATAGGCAAATATCTATCTTCATTGCAAAAAGTTAAAATAACTTCAGCGTAATTTAGAGGCGGGTAATTTTGAGTACCGCTAAAAATAACATCTTCCATCTTAGAGCCGCGCAAAGACTTAGGACTTTGTTCACCTAAAGCCCATTTAATCCCATCAAAGATATTTGATTTCCCGCACCCGTTTGGACCGACAACTACTGTTACTCCGGTTCCAAAACTAAGAGAAGTTTTCTCCGGGAAGGATTTAAAACCGAGTATGTTTACTTCTTTTAAGTGCATATTAAAAAATTAATGAAGTGTAAATAAATTATTTATCTTTATTTTACCATAAAAACTCCCCAGCGCAAAATTTCAAACCGAAAAATTACGTTCCGAAGTTAAGTGCTAATCTTTGTTAGCTAACTCCTTGGGGGATTCTTTTAACTTTTTAGTTAAAAGAGGTATTACTTTAAACAAATCACCGACAATACCGTAATTGGCAACTTTAAATATGGGGGCATCCGCGTCTTTGTTTATAGCAATAATTATCTTTGATGATTGCATACCTACTAAATGCTGAATCTGGCCTGATATACCACAGGCAATGTATATCTTTGGACAAACAGTCATTCCGGTTTGGCCTACTTGGTGCGAATAAGGAATCCAGCCTGCGTCTACGCAAGCCCGTGATGAACCCACGGCCGCTCCTATACTTTCAGCTAACTCTTCGATTAATTTAAAATTTCCTGCCTCACCCAAGCCTCTTCCTCCCGATACAATTATATCCGCCTCGGCTAAATTTACTGTAGAAATAGCCTCTTTAACAAAATCTAAAAATTTTATACGCTTATCCTGATTATTAACATCAAAACTTTCTTTTATTATCTCGCCCTTCCTTGAAGGATCATTATCTGATTCCGGCATCACTTTATGCCTAACCGTAGCCATTTGCGGCCTAAAATTAGGGCATATAATTTGAGCCATAATATTTCCGCCGAAAGCCGGCCGGGTTTGGATTAAAATCTTTTTTTCCTTATCTATATCTAAACCGGTGCAATCAGCGGTTAAACCGGCATAAATACTCACTGCTATCCTGGAAACCAAGCTTCTTCCGGTAGTGGTTGCGCCGGCTAAAATAACCTCTGGTTTGTATTTGCCGATGAGCCCGGCAATTGCGCTTGTATAATTTTCGGAAATATAATGTTGTAAAGCTTGTGAATCAATTACAAAAACTTTATCTGCCCCCCTATGGATTAACTCTCCAGCTTTGTCAGTGATTCCATAGCCCAAAAGAATAGCACCTACATAAGTATTAAGATCTTTGGCTAATTCTCTGGCCTTGGCCAAAAGCTCAAAAACAACTGATGAGATAACACCGTTTCTTTGCTCGACAAAAACCCAGACTCCTTTATAAGCTGATATATCATCTTTTACAATAGTCTGACGTACAATTTCTATAGCCTGAAACTTACAGCTATCTATACAGGCTCCGCAAAGAGTACAGGCATCCAGGTCAATTATAGCCTTTTTATCTTCCAGTGTTATTGCCTGCGTTGGACAAACTTTAAGACATAAACCGCAGCCAACACACTTATCTAAAATTACTTTTATACCACTCATGTTACTAATTATTTGTAACGGACAGGGCTAAGCCCTGTCCCTACATATTTATAATATTATTTATCGGGCAAATACATACCTGTCTACAAGATGTCCTTAATCTCCTCTACCAATTTGGTAGTGGCTTCTTCCGGATCGCCTTCAAATATTTTTCCACTCTCTTTCTGAGGAGGCGTAAATATCTTGACTACCTGAGTAGGCGAACCTTTGAGCCCGATTTTATCCTCGCTAATATTTAACTCTTTATTACTCCAGGTAGGAATTTCAACCTTCCGGGCTGCCATTTTTCCCCGTAAGGAAGGCAGGCGCGGCGTATTTAGGTCCTTTACTACAGTAATAAGTGCCGGCAACTGCAGCTCCAGCAACTCATAACCTTCTTCCAAAAGCCTTTCTACAACCATTATTTGAGGACTAGTATCAAGGTGAATGGTATCTATCCGGCGCACGTAAGTAGCCTGCGGTAAATTAATATGAGTGGCTATCCCCGGGCCAACTTGGGCAGTATCTCCGTCTGAGGCTTGTTTGCCGCAAATTACCAGGTCAAAATCACCTATTTTCTTTATAGCCTCAGCCAAAATCAAGCTGGTAGCCCAGGTATCAGAACCGGCAAAAACTCTATCCGAAAGGTGAATTACTGAATCCACGCCTAAAGAGATGGCCTCTCTTAAAGCCTCTTGGGCTTGAGGAGGGCCCATTGTAATAGCTACGACTTCCCCTCCGAAACGCTCCTTTAAGAGCACGCCTTCTTCGATTGCGTACATATCAAAAGGGTTAATTATTGAAGCAACGCCGTCTCTTATTAAAGTATTAGTTTCAGGGTTAATTTTTACATCTGTTGTATCCGGAACTTGTTTTATGCAGACTAGTATTCTCATTACCTATCCTCTATATTTTTAGCTTCTTTTAAATTTCTAGAATACTATGGATTATTTACCCCCTTTAGAGAAAGCTACCGACGAAGCCGAGTTAAGTTCTCTAACGGAGTTTACTTGTCAATAATATTGAAAAGAAACTGCTTATTCTGAGAAATCTTTACCGGTAAGCATCTTAAATACCTGCTCGTATTTAGATTGAGTTTTACTCACTATTTCATTCGGTAAGGCCGGAGCTGGCGGGGTTTTATCCCAATCTAAAGACTCAAGGTAATCACGAACAAATTGTTTATCAAAGCTAGCTTGCGGCCTCCCCGGTTGGAAATCAGCCTTAGGCCAAAAACGTGAAGAGTCAGGGGTCAATATTTCATCAACTAAAGTAACCTCTCCCTTTGAAATTCCAAACTCAAACTTGGTATCAGCAATAATTATTCCTTTGGCTAGAGCATAATCGGCAGCTTTGGTATAGATATCAATACTTATATTCTTTAGTTTATCCGCTAAATCCTTGCCGATTGAATTCTTCATATAATCAAAACTCACATTCTCATCATGGCCGGACTCAGCTTTGGTAGCCGGGGTAAAAAGAGGTTCACTCAATTTTTGAGACTCTTTTATGCCCTCGGGCAAACTTATACTGCACACACTCTGTTTGGCTTTATACTCTTTCCAGCCGGAACCGGAAATATAACCTCTTACCACGCACTCAAAAGGAATAACCTCGCATTTTTCAGTAATCATAAATCTATCCCTTAGCTCATATTCTGTTCCTTTTAATGACGCCGGCAAGTTTGCTAAATCAGCGCAAATAAGATGATTTTTTACAGAATCAGTAAAATAAGAAAACCAAAATAAGGAAATTTTAGTTAAAATTTTTCCTTTATCGGGAATAAGAGTAGGTAAAATAACATCAAAACAAGAGATTCTATCAGTAGCGACCATCAGGAGCTTATCACCTAAATCATAGACATCCCTTACTTTACCTTTTTTAAATAATTTTAACTGCTTTAGGTTGTTATTATTTGACATTTTACTCTGTGCTTTGAAAATTTTTAGGTTCTATGCAATCTCCAAACTCTTTTTGACTCTTTATTAACCTTTTCCCTTGAGCCTCTAACTCTTGCAATAAGCAGGCCGGTAGGCCTGGCAAACCTTTGTAGATGGATTTTATTCTTTTTATTTTTGCTAAATTCTCCGGTAGGCGTAAACTAAACTGTTCAGTATAAGCCTCTTTTGTATATTCTTTTCCAAGTACATCTTTGAATAAAGTCTTCAAATCCTCGTATTTAGGAATTAAGCCCGTAGGCGTAATCAAGGCTTTTATTTTCTTGTCTGCTCTTAACTTCATCCACTTAAGCCATATTAATTTATCTTCTATGGCATTTAAATACATATTGTCTTTGTTTTTTAAAAAGTAATTTACAGAAAATATTAAAGGCGGCGACTTTAGTCTTTTGCCGAAATCCAAATTCATCTCTATATACTTACCTAAAGGTATGGACAAAAAATCCATATTAGCCATGGGATTAAAAACCCTTACTCCTTCCTTACCTAAAGTAGCAGCTGTCGTTTCTGACTCTAGGCTCGCTGCCTTGGTAATTATACCCTGCTGCCAATTGAAAGCTTCCTCAACCGGAACAGAAGTATCCGAATCCCTTCCTCCATAAATGAAACCTTTAATTGCCACCCCTTTAGGATTTTCTAAATTCTCATCAACATTCTCTAAAGTTTCCAACCTTATTGTATAGCGGGCATTTTTATGAGAAATTGATATCGGATTTCCGCTCTCATCAGTTTTACCGGACGACCAGGCTCCGGAAAAATTAATTCCCCGCTGAGGCATTTGATTACTTTTGCCAATCCAGAAGGGAACTCCTTGCTCATCCACTAAAATATTAGAAAAAATAATTTCTCCTTTGCTGTTTAAAAATTTAAATATTACCGGGTCGTCCCCGGCATTAACATCTTTTATGATGCCGAAGATACCTCTTTCTACATTTACTGCATAAACTTCATCCTTTCTTATCCGTAAATAAGCTATATCATCGCCTATAATATGCTCGTCTGAAAGCATAGCCGTAGAGGTTTTCCCGCACATACTCGGATAGGCACCGCAAAAATAGGATTTTTTACCCTCTCGGTCGGAAACAGACATTAAAAACATATGCTCGGCAAGCCAGCCTTCTCTAGAGGCCTTCTGAATCGCAAGCCGAAGAGAAAGTTTTTTTAACCCTACGCTATTTCCGGCATACTGGGTATTAACGCTATAAACCAGGTTATTTTCTAAATCTATATATACTCTTCTTTTATCCACATTCTTGCTCACATGATTTTCGAGTTCACCGGCAGAATGAAGCATTTTAAAAAAACTACCCCTTAGCTTATTATTCCTGAACTGTTCATAGCCCGGCCGGTAAAGGATATCTTCGGAATGGGCTACATAAGCAGAATCTGTGATTTGGACTGCAAAAATAGAAAATTCAGAATTAGCCGGCCCCAGGCAAAAAAAACAGACAAACATATCTTTGCCGGTCATGATATCCTTTAGAAAGCCTCTTACCTCTCCTAGACCTTCACCTCTTTCTACGCTATTCAAATAATTACCGGCATTAGCACCTTTCGAAACCAGATATTTTGTGTTCTTTTTATCCCTGGCCTGGTCAAAATAACCGTCAAAATGAATAGTTTGGCCCTCTAAGGCTAGTTTTTTCTCCTCTCCCAGCAAAATAGACTTACCGCGCAGGTAAGCTATATCCTGAGATGAATCCGTGCGCACAAAGACCTGCTTAGGATTGCAAAGCTCTACATACTCGCCTATAAAGTTAACTACTTCAAGGCTATCTAAAGCAACTAGCTTATTAAAATTCTCCTCATCCAGCTTTTTTTGTAAAAAATTAGAATAGTTTTTTTCCATAAAATCGAGTTTATACCAAAATATACCAGGAATATCCCTAGCTTTAGAAACTTTTTATTCGGACAATAATTTATCATACTCTGGCTTAATTAGCAAGGATTTTCAAGGAATAAAAAATGAATAAACAGGCTTAAAAAATCATAACTCCTTAATTGTTAATGAGTTATGATAGTATACTCTTTCTGGTTAAAAAAGGTTCCGAATGAGACAATATCAAACTTCCTTATCAACCGGGTATGGCTGTCTGGGCAAGCTCTTGGGGATGATTATAAGGAATATTCCAAATATGCTGTGCATACTCTTTAATGGTACGATCGCTGGAAAACCTTCCGGAATTAGCAACATTGACAATCGATTTCTCTATCCAAAGTTTTTTGTTGTGATAGATTTTCGAAACCTTACTTTGGATAAAACAATAATGGTCAAAATCAGCACAAACAAAATAAGGGTCTTGGCCAAATAGATGCTTAATAATGGGTTCGAAAATATCAGGCTCACTTGGAGAAAAAAAGTTCTTCTGAATGAGGCGTATAGCTCTTTTTAGGATTTTAGAGGTCTTTATGTAGTCTTGGGGGTTGTAACCAGCTAGCTTTAAGGCTTGAATTTGCGATACTCTTAAGCCAAAAATAAAAATGTTATCCTCTCCCACAGCTTCCTGGATTTCAATATTAGCCCCGTCAAAAGTGCCGATAGTCAAGGCTCCGTTCATCATAAACTTCATACAGCCAGTTCCGGAAGCCTCTGTGCCGGCAGTTGATATCTGTTCGGATAACTCCGAAGCCGGGAATATTTTCTCAGCCAAAGACACCCGATAATTAGGTAAAAATACAACTTTCAGCTTATCGCCTATATCTTTATCCTTATTTATGACCCCGGCGATATTGTTAATAAACTTAATAATTAACTTGGCCATAAAATAACCTGGCGCGGCCTTACCGCTGATGATAAATGTTCTTGGCACAATATTCCTATTATGCGGATTATCTTTTATTTTTAAGTATTGAGAAATAATAAAAAGTCCGAAAAGCAGCTGCCTCTTATATTCATGCATGCGTTTTATCTGGACATCAAACATAGACTCGGGATTAACTGCAATACCAATAGTTTTGCGGATATATTCTGCTAAAGCGTTTTTATTTGCTGTTTTTATTTGCTGCCATTTCCTTCTGAAAGCAATGCTATCTTTAAAGGGAAGAAGTTTCTCTAACCAGCTTGCATCTGTTACCCAGTTGTCTCCTATTGCCCTGGTAATCAAATCAGAAAGTTTAGTATTTGATTTTAGAAGCCATCTTCTTTGAGTTATGCCGTTAGTTTTATTATTAAACTTCTGGGGATAAAAATCATAAAAATCCTTAAAAATATCGCTTTTGATAAGGTCGGTATGCAGGCGCGATACTCCGTTTACCGAATGTGACCCTATTATTGAAAGGTTAGCCATGCGAATTTTTTTAGGCTCACCCTCTTCGATTATAGACATCCGGCTTATACGCTTATCATCACCGGGATATTTACTTAAAACCTCATTTATAAAACGCATATTTATCTCATAGATAATTTGCATATGCCGGGGAAGAAGCTCTTCAAGCATAGGAACAGGCCAAATTTCCAAAGCTTCGGACATAACAGTATGATTTGTATAGGCGAATGTATCAATGGTTATGCCCCAAGCAGTATCCCAGTCAATTTTTTCTTGATCTACCAATACTCTCATAAGCTCAACAATAGCCAAAGAAGGGTGGGTATCATTAAGCTGAATGGCTATTTTTTGAGGAAACTTCTTAAAATCAGAATTCTCGGCTTTGAAACGCCGAATAATATCTGCTATGGAGGCGGCAGTAAAAAAATACTCCTGTTTCAAGCGCAGCTCTTTACCCTGATAAACATTATCGTTAGGATAAAGTACTTTTGAAATAATTTCTGAAGACACTTTATTATAAACTGCCTGTTCGTAATCTCCGTCATTAAAATACTTAAAATCAAACTCATCGCTAGAGCGGGCTGACCAAAGCCGTAAGGTATTCACAACATCGCTTTTATATCCCGGTACTGGGATATCATAAGGCACCGCTAAAACGTCTTCTGTGTCTATCCATTCGATATGCTCGCGCCCTTTATTATCAGTAATTATGTTTGTGCGTCCGTAGAAGCTTATTTTTGTGGTATATTCCAGTCTCAAGAATTCCCAAGGATTACCTTTATATAACCATTTATCAGGACGTTCAACCTGATAGCCATTAACTATTTTCTGATTAAAAATTCCGTAATCATACCTTATCCCATAGCCGTGTCCTGGTATGCCTAGGGTAGCCATGGAATCTAAAAAGCAAGCTGCTAGGCGGCCTAAGCCGCCGTTACCTAGACCGGCATCTAGTTCACACTCGCGGAGCTCCTCAAGGTCAAAGCCTAAACTTTCCATGGCCTCTTTTACCTCATCCCAAATACCTAGATTCAAAATATTTGTCCCTAAGAGACGGCCGATTAAAAATTCTAAAGATAAATAATACACCCTTTTTACGTTATCCTTATGGTATCTCTGTTGAGTATGAATCCAGCGTTCAATAATCCTATCTCTTATGGCCATGGCCAAGGCCATAAAATTATCATCTTTAGTTGCATTGTGCTGGTCTTTAGCTAAGACATACTCACGCCGGGAAAGGAATGACCGCGCAATCCCCTCGCTACTCATATCTCTGTAGATTATTTCCCAATTAATTCGTTTACCTTTCCTGGCCATATTCATTAAATTTTAGCACAGCCTACTCCTAATGCAAGACTCCCTTACCTATAAATTAAAAGATAAATTAGGTCGAGGTTAAGTATATTATTAGATGACTGTGCCGGAAGGAATTGTGGTATTTTTAGGTATGATAACAATACCATCCTTTATTGAATAAGCATTCGCCTCGATCGAATCGATGCTTTTGGCATTAACTATCTTAACGCCATCTCCGATACGTACATTTTTATCGATAATAGCTTTTTTTATCAAACACTTTTTCCCAATGCCAATAAAGGGAGTGCCTCTATCTTTATCCTTTTGCATATCATCTATTGACTGATAAAAATCTCCTCCCATCACTATCGAGTCTTCGATACTAGTCGATTCAGAAATTCTACTTCTTAATCCTATTACTGAATGCCGAATATTACACTTATGTAATATTGAACCATCGCCTATTATTACTCTGTCTAAATGGCAATTTTCTATTTTAGCCGGAGGAAGATACCTCGGCCGGGTAAAAAACTGCCATTGTTCGTCATACAAGTTAAAGGGAGGCAAAGAATCTGCAAAAATAATATTTTCCTCATAAAAAGTCTTTATCGTTCCTATATCTTTCCAATAGCCCCGGTGAATATAGGAGTAGGTTATTTTATGCGAGAAAGAGTCAGGAATAACTTCTTTACCAAAATCAGTTTTTTTATTATTGATAAGTATTTCAGTTAATATTTCTTTGTTAAAAAGATAAATTCCCATGGAAGCAAGATAAAGCTTAACTTTATCTATTTTTACAGACATTCCTCTAACCTGATGCTCTTCCTGCGGTTTCTCAACAAAATTGTTAATCCTTCCCTGTTTATCAACACACATTATTCCATAATCTTTTATTTCCTCCTGGCTTACAGGATGGCAGCCTATAGTTATTTCTGATTTTTTCTCCTTGTGAAAATCTAGAAGTTTTCCAAAATCCATCTTGTAAAGTTGGTCGCCGGAAAGAACAAGTACGTATTTTATGTAAGGGTTATTGAAATGCTTAAGGCATCTACGCACTGCATCGGCACTTCCCTGAAACCAATCAGCGCTATCCATAGACTGCTCGGCTGCCATTATTTCAACAAAGCCGCCGGAAAAAGTATCTATTTTATAAGTTCTGGTAATATGTTTGTTAAGTGACTCAGAATTAAACTGGGTAAGGACATATATACAGTTAAATCCTGAATTTAAAGAATTGCTTATTGGGATATCTACTAACCTGTATTTTCCGGCGAAAGGAACAGCTGGTTTTGACCTGTCTTTAGTGAGCGGGTAAAGCCTTGTTCCTCTACCACCGCCTAAAACAAGACATAATACTTCTGTCATATTTTTACCTCATTATGCTTTGGTAAACCTTTATATATTCTTTAGCTGACTCCTCCCAAGAAAAATCCAGCTTCATTATCCGTAATAAAATATTTTTCCATTCTTTTTTGTTTTTGTAAACAGAAATAGCTCTCTTTAAGGCTCCTATAAAATCATCCGGCCTTAGAGTGCTAAACTTAAATCCATTTCCGGAATCAGGATTTTTGCCATAATCAATTATCGTGTCATTTAATCCGCCTACAGCCCTTACTATCGGTATGGTGCCGTATTTTAAACTGTAGAGCTGACTCAATCCGCCTGGTTCATAACGTGAAGGCATAAGAAACATATCGCAGCCCGCCTCTATTCTGTGAGCTAACTTGTTATCAAATCCTATCCTAACTGCTATATTCTGAGGATATTTCTTAGCTAAAGCAAGCAATTTCTTATGATATTTCTCATCTCCCACTCCCAGGATTACTAAACCGCAGCTCAAAGTTACTACTCGGGGAATGCTATCGATAATTATATCTATCCCTTTCTGTTGAGTGAGCCGGCTTATCACACCTAGCAAAGGCAGAGCCGGGCTTAAAGATAATTTTGTCTGCTTTAATAAGTCCTTTTTGCACTCAAGCTTATTTCTTAGACTTTTTCGGTCATAATTAACTTTAATTAATTTATCTGTTCTAGGATTCCACTGTCTGTAATCAGCGCCATTGGCTATGCCGTAAAGATTCTTTTTTCGCAGAGCGAGCAGCCCCTCTAAGCCGCAGCCAAACTTCTTAGTAAGTATTTCTTTTGCATAACCACGGCTGACGGTGGTTATAGCATCAGAATATAAAATCCCTGATTTTATAAAATTTAGCTTTCCGTAAAATTCAAGTGACTCAGGAACAAAGAACTCGCAACCTATACCCAGTTTCGAAATGACTTCCTTAGGAAATACACCCTGATAAGCTAAGTTATGAATAGTAAATAAGATTTTAGTATTTTTAAAAAATCCCTGGTTAGCTAACTTATATTTTAAATAGAAGGGTATAAGAGCTGTATGCCAATCATTACAATGGATGATATCCGGTTTAAAATTTAAAGCTTGGGCACTGCTTAAAACAGAATTGGCAAAAAACCCAAAACGCTCAGCATTATCGGGATAATCGCCAAGAGGGGTTCCATAAATGAAATCCCGGTTAAAATATTCTTTTTCATCAATAAAATAAAAATCTACATTTTCTTTTTTGCAATGATAAAGCGAAAAATCGGGGTTCCAATTTCCCCACTTTGCTTTAAGTCCCTTCTGCAAAAATTTTATACCGAAATCTCTATTTTTCGTCAGCCGATAATAAGGCAAAAAAACTGCTATTTTCTCCCCTAAAGATGAAAGCGCAAGGGGCAAGCTCCCGGCTACATCAGCTAATCCTCCTGTTTTTGAAAAAGGAACTGCTTCGGAAGCAGCGAGCAAAATTTTTAATTGTTTCATTGTCTAATCCTTAAAGTTTTCCGTCCTGTGGCCTTAAACTTTCTATTTTTTTTCTTTTTGAACTGGGAAAAATTAGGGCAAAATTCTTCTAAGTAGTACTTTGCACAATCCAAAGAAGAAAAAATATTATCTTTTGACTCTATACCTTTCAACCACTCCCGGTCAACAGGCCCTTTTAACATGTCATCATAAATTTTGGTAAATCTATTAATATGTAATTTTATCCGCTTATGAGCATAAGAAACCGTTGTCCCGGTTCTCATAATAAAGGCCCAATCGCTTGCCTGGGCTAATAATAATTCTCTGGCTGCTTGGTTTAGGGCGCGTTTATAAATACTTTTGTTACTCTTCTCTAAATACCCCCTAAACTTACCTGCCAGCTCTTTCATCCTTTCACCGGCTTTATGCAAGTGCCGATAAAGCCAATCATTACTGCCTTCCACCCAAAATTCATTATACCCCTTATACCCCCAGCTGGAAGCTGAAGGCAAAGACATCTGATTAGTGGAATATTCATGAAGATATTCTGATGGAGTAATCATACTTATTGTGTCCTGATCATAAAAAATCTTTTTAGCCAAAAATTCTATCCACATAGGGCCTTCAAACCACCAGTGTCCGAATAACTCTGCATCGTAAGGGGCGGTAATTATAGGCCTTCTATCCATATGGGTATTCAAATTCTCTATTTGTTTCTGACGGCTAAATATAAAATTTTCAGCATGCATCTCGGCTTTATTTTTGGCCCGATCAGGTGCATAAACTTCCTTGCCTGGGCCTTTGCCGGTTATCCGCCAATATTTCAATCCTGTATTTATCCGTATGCCGCAAGGGTGAATATAGGGTTTTATATACTCATAATCTAACTCATGGCCTATATCTTTATAATACTCTCTATAGTCAGGGTCTCCGGGATAACCTTCTTTTGAACTCCAAACCTGTTTTGACGATTCCCAATCCCTTCCGAAAGCAGCAACACCGGTGGGACAATATATAGGTGCATAAACACTATAACGAGGAACGGGATCTGCGTTCAAAATGCCGTGAGAATCTAAAAAGAAATATCTGATGCCGGCTTCTTTTAAAAATTTATCAATACCGGGATAATAACCGCATTCGGGAAGCCAAATTCCCCGGGGCGGCCTGCCGAAAGTCTTGGTGTAATATTCAACGCCTATATTTATCTGGGCTCTAACATCAGAATGGTTGACACTAAGCAAAGGGAGAAACCCATGGGTAGCACAGCAAGCAATAATTTCTAAATATCCCATATCTTGAAAATTCTTAAAAGCAGAGATAATATTCCTCTTATACTTCCCTGCGAATAATTCCTTGGCTTTTTGCAGGCGACAATGATACATAAGGGCTAAATCATGAAAATGAGATTGATGAGCTGTTCTCTCTATTTCCTTCTGGGCCAGCTCAATCAACTTATTGATATGGCGTAGGTATCGGTCTTGGAGAAACTGGTCTGTGAGCATTGAAACAAGAGTTGGGGTAAGAGACATTGTTATGCGAAAATTCACCTTATTTTTTATGAGGCGCTCAAAGACCTCTATTAAGGGTATGTAAGTCTCCGTGATAGTTTCATACAGCCAGTTTTCCTCTAAGAAATATTCTTCTTCCGGATGGCGGACAAAAGGAAGATGAGCATGTAAAAGGAGACAAAAATATCCTTTAAATTTTGTCATTTTTCCTTGAATTTGTTATCCTCTAAAACGATTCGAAAACTAAACCTTCCTTCTCTGCTTAAGCTCAATTTCTTTATCTTTCAGCCAGAATTGTATCTTAAGTTCAGTGCGTCCGTATACAATAAATTTTGTATTTAAGTCAAGCCGGATATATTCTTTTTAGCTTTGTTTTGTAAAAAATCACTCCCACCGCTAAAAATATCAGCTGCCGTCTCTCTTTGGCCGAAAATAACAAGCTCTTGTGAAGCCTCCAAGCGTATTCGTCTCATAAAAAAATCTTCAGGAAGCCAGGAGAAGAGTTTCTCCCTTTCCCAATCGCTTCCACCTTCCAGAAAAAACAAATACTCTCCAGTTCCACAGATCCCACTTATACGCGATGCTATTATATCCTTTAATGAAGAGTTTAAATTACTATAATAATGTTTTATATCTTCTTCTGTAATATCAACAGTTTTTATAGCTTTTATCTGTGGTTTGACCTTGCTGCGCTCATAGTAGCACAGCCTAGCCATAGTATGAATGGGTTCACTATTCTTATCGGGAACTTCCATCCATATCTGTTCAGTGCGCCCTGAATAGCCTCTAGGCGGGATTTGTACATAATTTGATCTGGCGAGAGTAAAAAATCTTCCCTCAGGAAGCTTCAAGCCTATATCGACGATATAGCAAGCACAATCAGAGCGCAATTTTATATACCAATTTCCTGTATATTGGCTCACCTCAATATCGAAATAACTATCTGCATTATTAACATTAATTTCTCTTAAAGTTACATCGTAAATACGCAAAGTAATTTTCGCCTTGCCTATATCCTCTTTGGCTGTATTCTTTCTTAGCGATTCTATAGAACTAGCTGAAATCTCCCAGTAGGCATATATCCAAAAAGGATCTTTAACTAAAAGCTTTATGTTAGTTATATTATAAGTTAAGGGAAGTTCATGATCCTCTAGGGGAGGTTTTTTATCTACAATCACTTTTTGACCGGCTGAATTTAGAATACTTTTCGCTTTTCTTTTAACGGACCTTTTCGCAGGTTTAAACTTTCTCGATTTTAGAAAAAGGGCTCCCTTTTTCATGCCTCGGTTAAAAGCCTTGTTTTTCTTAACTGCAACCGGAGATATTTTCTTTAGGATTTTTTTAACCCTTATCTTTTTGACTTTAGAACCCCTTACTTTTCCCAGTTTAATCTTATTTGTCTTTGAACGTTCTTTGGGATGTTTGGAAAAAAGTTTCCTTCCGGCTGAAATAGCCTTAGCCTCTCTGCCGCCTTTATAGGTTCTTGGGGCGGTTTTAATTTTTTTAGTCAAAATAACTCCTCAAAATTATTAACAACTATTCACTGCCCTAAAGAATACTTCATTCCACTATTGAAACAGTCTGCCCTTCTTCTAAAAGTAAATCTCTAATTTTAACAGCAACCTCACGACAAGCAGCTACTTTAGAATAAAAATTTTTCTTTGCTGCCTTATCAAGCGCAGAAATGCTTATTGCCTTACAGGCATTTAAAACAACCTCTTCCTGTAACAATAAACCCTTATTTATAAGGTTAATATCCCAGGTACCACGGTTTTTATTAGCCCACCAAAATTGACAGCTATGGATTGCCCTATCTAGGAGCCCCCTGGCAATAAGCCCAAACCTATTAGCTTCTTTATTGTCTTGTAAACTTAAGGCTTGCTCAGTTAGACTAAAACATATATTAATATGCTCCCATTGCAAATCATGGATACGATTACCTACCCCCTTCCAAAGAGGATAATAATCACCTTTGCAAATATCCTCTTTGGTAGTACTCCAAGAAGATGGCTTGGGAGCAATTGCTTTTTTCTTAGAAAATTTATACAATAGCTCGCTTATGGTTACTACTTCAATTTGGGGAATTTCTTTTAACCCAAAAAATATATTTTTGTGGGTCTGGACAAGATTTCTACGCTGTTTTACAGAAGAATGCTGGTGCATGTCTTTAATCTTACTTATTGTCTTATAAACTTCTGCTAGAAATATTTCCTCCCAATTCTGAATATGATGCCCGAATGTTTCAGCATCCATCGCAGTTATAATGTACGAATCTTCCTTATTTTCGGCCAGCTTGGCAAGCTCTTTTATGAAACTTGCGCTATCGAGATTCTGAAAACTTATCTTATTGCTTAAAATATCATCCCGGTAAAATACTAATATTGATGAACCATTAAAGGAAATCTCAGGAATAAAATCAAAAGGCCAGGCATCAGAACAGGCAATACCGGCAAGTAAAATCCACTTATACCCCAGAGCCTTAATAACTTTGGCAGTATCCTCAGAGTAACCCATTTCCGGGGGAAATACGCCTTTAGGCTTATAAACTTTACCAAAAAAAGCCTTATTAGCCTTGTGATTTAATTTTAACTGTCTTTGGATTTCTCTCTGCGGTATAAGGGGAAATATAGGGTGATATTTTCCTGAATCTACAAACTCGAGCTGGCCGGATAAGGCTAATTTTCCTATATCATTTATAATATCTTCGGCTCCGTGGCTATCGAGCAATTCGGTTAAAACTCCGCAAATGTTTATAGTGACTTTTGCTTTTTTATGCTTAAGAAACATCTTAACCAAAGGCCTATAAGATTCATTGCATATTCTTTTTAATACCCTGGGGAATTGTATCGGCGGCTGGTAAAAATGTAAAAAAGGAGCCCAATAAATCATATTTTAACCTTTCTTGGCCATGGATATCTAGAAGATATGCTCTATTTTACGAAAAACTCTAAATATAGCAAGCTGTTTTTCAGGGCCAGATTAGGCTCTTTGGTAAGTTTTAGTCATCTCTGATAATTTAGCGCAGATATCATCTGATAATTGACCAGGTCTAAGGCGCCACTGCCAATTTCCTTTTGCCACCGAAGGCCTATTCATGCGCGCCTCTTGGCCTAAGCCCAAAACATCCTGCAGAGGAAAAATTGCTGTGTCGGCGGTTGAAGCCATACCCAGCTTGATCAATTCCCAAGAAACTTGGTCAGCTGAAATTTCTTTTCCTAAATAAGAAAATAACCTTTGTTTTACTCTAAAACTTGCTTCGTTATCAAACCACCCTCTTATAGTATTATTATCGTGAGTTCCGGTATAAACCAGACAGTTATTATCATAAGTATGAGGTAGATAGGGGTGCTGAGGATCATCTTCATTAAAGGCAAAAAGAAGCACCTTCATTCCGGGAAATTTAAGCTCTCTGAGAAGTTTTTTTACGTCGGGAGTAATCATTCCGAGATCTTCGGCAATAATAGGCAAATGTGAAAACTTTTTAAAAAGTGTATTAAAAAAATCTCTTGCCGGTACCTTAAGCCATTTTCCGGAAACAGCAGTTTTAGCTCCTTGAGAAACCTCCCAATAGGCTACCAAACCTCTGAAATGATCAATTCTTACCTGATCATAGCATAAAAAATTATGCTCAAAGCGCTCAAGCCACCACTTAAAGCCGGACTTTTTTAAAACCTCCCATTTATATACCGGATTACCCCAAAGCTGACCGGTTTTGCTAAAATAATCAGGCGGAACCCCGGCTATAAAAGTAAGTTCTTTCTCTTTATTTAGTTTAAAAATGCGGGGATTTGACCAAACATCAACACTGTCATAACTCATGTAAATAGGAACATCGCCAATTATAGAGATACCTTTATCATTGCAATATTTTTTAAGCAAAAACCACTGTTTAAAAAAAAGATATTGCAAAAACTTCTCTTTTTCTAACTCATCCTTATGTTTTTTCTTAACTTTCTCTAGGGCTTGGCCTTGTCTATTTTTTAGCTTCTCACCCCAAAGATTCCAGGGTTTTGCTCCGTAATTATCTCTTATAACCTGAAAAAGTGAAAAATCATCCAGCCATTTTAAATTTCTGCTGCAAAAATTATCATACTTGCATTTTTCTATTTTTTTTGATTTGAAATGTTCGTAAGCCTTGATAAAGATTTTATTTTTATAAGTAATTACCCTTGAGTAATCACAAAAATCATTCCTAAAATTAGGCTTTGATTTAATATCTTCCTGGGATAAAAATCCTTGTTCAAATAGAAGTTGGGGGCTTATAAAAAAAATGTTGCCGGCAAAAGCAGAAATACTGCTATAAGGCGAATTTCCGCAAGCTTGGTTAATGGGATTTAGGGGTAAGACTTGCCAGAGGCTTTGTTTTGTCTGCTGCAGAAAATCAGCAAATTTATAAGCACTTGGCCCCATGTCACCTATACCGTAAGGTGAAGGAAGCGCGCTGAGATGAAGAAGAATGCCGCTTCTGCGTCTTTTAGGCATCTTTAAGCACCCTTTTGCAGGGCTTTATCATAAATGGCAAGGGTTTCTCGGGTTACCTTTTCTTTGGTATATTGAGACTCAACGATTTGCCTTCCCGTATAGCCGAATCTTCTTTTGAGCTTTTTATCTTCTAAGAGCTGACAAACTTTTGCGGCTATAGCTTCGAAATCTCTTACCGGCACAACAAAACCATTAATACCGTCTTTTATAACTTCCGGCATTCCGCCCATATTAGTAACTATCATAGGTTTTGCCATGCTCATGGCCTCAAGCATAGTTAGTCCAAAAGGCTCGGAAGAAGTGGAAGGATAAAGACAAATATCGCTTAATTCATAAAGTTCTCTTACCTCATCTAAAGTATACGTATCTATCAAAACATTATCCTCCATGTTAAAATGCTTCACTAAACTAACTAAATAAGCAATATCTTTCTGCTGGGTATCACCCCAATCAACAATATTCTTTGACCCGGCTAAAACCAGCATTACATCCGGTGCCATTCGTTTCACAATATTGATTGCTTTGATGCTGGTATCACAGCCTTTGGCTAAACCTATTCTGGCCGGATGAAATATTATTCTTCTACCCTTAAGCTGGGGGTATTTTTTTAGTATGGTTGTAGTGTTTGCGCCGGGGGTAAATTTATTTTGGTCCACACCATGATGAACAACTGTAATTTTTGTATCATCTACGCCAATACCAATAATCTCTTTCTTTATGAAGTGGCTGACTGCGATTATATGCGCCCAATTTATCTTATGGGTTAATTCCAAAAATAAAATGTCATCCCAAACATTATGAGCGGTTAGGATAAGGGGGATTCCTCTTTTTTTACTCAAAGCCTCTAGGGCACCTATGTGAGCTTGACTAAAATAATGCATATTGTGAACGTGGACAATATCAGGTTTAGTTTCTTCAAAAAATGAGGAAAAAACCTCAGTTACCTCATCTTTAAGCCCATGTAATCCTCTTTTATAAAGCCAATTTAAGTCCATAAGGGGAGTGCGATGAATATCGACGCCCTGATAATTATATCTGCCGCTAACGCCTTCCACTGAACCGGCGAGCAAACTCACTTTATGGCCGAATTTAACCATTTGGGGTAAGATTATTGTTAAGTGTGTTTCTACCCCTCCGATTATAGGCGGAAATCCCCAATGAAGATGTGAAATGCGTAACTTATTTTTAACTACCATTAGTAATACTCCTCCTTTTTATACGCAGCTTCGCTTCTTTTAAAGATATAAGATTTATTAGTTTTAATAGTAATTCTTTTACCGAAAATTCCTATGTCTATATTTTTAAACTTAGGAAATATCGCTTTTAACTTAATGATATCATTGGTTAATTCGAATTTGATAGTAGCTTGCCTCCAAACAAAAGAAAAATTTAACCGTCGCCAGGAACGGGGCATGCGAGGATTCACAAATAAAACTTCTTTGGTTATTTTAACTCCCCCGAAGCCGAATATTAGAGCCTGCCAGGTTCCGCCTAAAGAAGCAGCGTGTATACCTTCAGAAGTATTACCGTAAAGATTGCTTATGTCCGTACGCAGGGAGACGTTAAAAAAATTGTAAGCCCTATGCAAATCTCCGACATCACAGGCGCAAAAAGCATGCATAGGAGCGCTCAAAGAAGACTTATGCACTGTCCGGGAAATATAAAAATTATAATTTATCTCTTTGGTTTCTTTGCTAAATACATCGTTAAGCAAATAGAGGAGCATTAAAACGTCAGCTTGCTTGACTATCTGAGTTTTTACTAAATCTTTCGCTTTTATACTCAAAGGAAGAAGCAAGAGGCCGTTTTCATCAGCCCTCTTGAGATTAACTTTTCTTAATTTAAAAAATCCATCAAATTGCTCAATAACTTTTCTTCTATTAAAATTAATGTTTAAACCTGAGGCTATTTCTTTCCATACCTTTAGTTCTTTATCGGTGAAATTCAACTTTTTCTTTAAGCTTCGGTAAATTTTAGTTTTTTTCTTTATGGCATTTATCAACTTTGCGGCAGTAAATAAATTCCATTTGGCCATCATATTGGTAAAAGCATTGTTGTTAACATTAGTATGAAATTCATCAGGCCCAATTACATGTTTAATTTCATATTTCTTAGTCTGTTTGCTAGGCTCAACTCGGGAAGCCCAGAACCTCGCAGTTTCAACAAATATCTCATAGCCGTACTTTTCCATAAAGTCTTGATCCTGCGTTGCCAGATAATACTTATAAACGGCATAAGCAACATCCGCAGTTATATGGTGTTCCATCTTATGAGTATGTATTTTTATAATCGTCCGGTCAATATCTCTTGAGAATTCCGGAGTTTCTTCCTCTCCGGTGTCTGCCGATTCCCAGGCAAATTGCGCTCCTTTATACCCATTTTGTTTAGCTATCTCTCTTGATTTATCTAAGCATCTGTAGCGATAAAGAAGCATATTTTTTGCTACTTTTGGAAAAACAAAAAGATAGTAGGGAAGAAGAAAAATTTCCGCATCCCAGAAAATATGCCCCCGATATCCTTCTCCGCTTAAAGTCCTTGCGCCAATACTTGACAATCCATTATCGTAATGGGCACAAATAAGCATATGATAGATATTAAAACGGATATTTTTTTGAATGCTTTCTGTGCCTTCGATTACAACATCGGCCTTCTTCCATAACTTTGCCCAAGCATCTACATGTTCTTTTAAAAGCACAGAGAAATCCTTGCGGAAAGCCTTATTAAAAATCCTGAAAGTATCCTTTTTTTGTACAGCATGCTCGCTCCTGCGATGAAAATGTTTTATGCAGAAAACTTTCGTAAATACAACCGTTTGATTTTTTTGAAGCTTTAAGCGGAAAATATTATCTTTAGCCAGTATTTTTTTTCCTCTAGTCTCGTAATAAAATCCTGCCCAGTAAATTATGGTATATTTTTTCTCAAAAGTCTCAGTAACCAGGTAACCTAAGCCTTTATATTGGCCTAGTTCCGTAACACGAAAATGCCTCTTCTTGCCTTCAGTCAACATTCCGCTGTTAGAAACTGAAGTGTCTATGCCGCTATTTATATCTAATTCACAACCTGCGTCTAAGGCGGTAAGGGCTATCTGCATCACTCCAATATTTTTATCAGCTTGGGATACAAACCTCACTGATTGATAATCATAACACCTGCTTTTGCTATCTTTATATACAGTATGCCGGGCTAAGACGCCCATTTTCATATTAAGGACTCTTTTGTGGTTAATTATATCCATAGCAACCATACCCAGCTTTTCACCCTCGGAAGTAAATCTAAAATTAATCGGGTTTGGTAAATTAACCAGCTCAGAAACTTGGGCAGTCATCTTATCGTAAATCCCGGCAATATAAGTTCCGGCAGAACAATCATAAGGTATCTCTTCGTAAATTCCTCTTGAGCCCAAATAGCCATTGCCTAAAGCAAACTGGGACTCCCTTATGCCCTGTAGATCTCTAGACCACTCGGCTTCTTTTATCAGCCAATAATCATCATTGGTATAGCCAAGGTAAATATTTTTCATTTTTTTATCAGCTTATAGTTTATTAATCTTTATTTATTCTTCCTCAAAGCAACAATGGCCGCCGATTAAAATCAGCGGATTTATCTAGCGAGGCAAACATATTTAAAATCGCTAAATATCTATTATAACTAAGATAGAAAAAATTAATATTTATTTTTTCCGCTTCTGCACAGGAACTTTTAAGATTTTTCCTAGAAGCGGGTAATGCAGCTTACCGTTTATTTCTATGGGAATTGTAACTTGTCCTTGTATTAGTATTGAAATTTTATGTTTTTTGATAACTAGGGAAATCAGAATTCCTTTATAAAGAAATTTAAATTTTAACCTCTTCCAGCTCTGAGGCAACCTAGGCTCTATCTTTATTCTGTCCTCGGCCAGGTGCACTCCGGCGAATCCCCGCATAACAATATCCAAGGAACCGCCCATAACACCCACGTGAATGCCTTCGGGAGTTGTTCCGCCTTGAGTATCGTAAATATCAGATTCAATGACATTAAGGAACCTGCGCCAAGCCTCTTTTGGCTTTCCTAAAATTAAAGCTAAATAACAATGGGTGACTTCACTCAAAGTAGAACCATGGGATACCCTTTTGATGTAATAAGCATAATTTTTTCTCAAAGTGTTCTTATTAAAAGCATATTTCAGACGCCGAAAAATATCTTCTATTTCAGAAAAAGAAAGAAGATAAAATATCATAAGAGCATCAGTCTGTTTTGAAACTTTATAATCATCCGGAGATTTTCCTTCAGCCTTTAAAATTCTATCCATTCTTCGAATATTTCCGTATTCAGCTTTATAGCCTTCCCAATCTAATTCTTTTAACCCAAAGTAACCATCAAATTGGCTTATAATACCTTTTTCATCAATAATAACCTTCATTTTATGAATAACATCATCCCAGCGCAGGAATTCTTTTTGTTCCAATTTTATCTTCTTCATAATTCTCTTTTTATGACCTTCGGGAAGAATTTTAATAATTTCCTGGGCTTTAAGAAAAGTCCAGACAATCATTAAATTAGTATAAGCATTGTCTTTTAAGCCGGGACGGGACGAACCAGGAAGCCTTTCGTGAAATTCATCCGGACCCATAACGCCTTTTGTATGGTAACGGCCGTCATTGTGATCATATTTTAGGAGACTGCCCCAAAACCTGGCAATTGAAAGAATTATCTCTGCGCCGTAGCGGGCTAAAAAACCAAAATCGCCGGTATTTTTGTAATGCTGCCATACATTATATACTACGGCAAAAGAAATATGCCTCTGGCGCCGGCTAAAATCAGGGCCCCATTTTCCGGAAAGAGGATTAAGGTGAAGTACTTGGGTTTCTTCTTTTCCTGAAGAACCGCTCTGCCAAGGAAACATAGCCCCTTTATAGCCTTCTTTTTTTGCATACTCCCAGGCTCGAGGCAAGCGCCGGTATCTATACAACAGTAAAGATTTTGAAATTTCCGGAGCATGTAAATCGTATAAGCCAAACGCAAATAGCTCATCCCAAAAAATATGTCCGCGATAAGCTTCTCCATGTAAGCCTCTAGCCGGAAGGCCGGCATCAATTTTAACATTATGCAGGGAGGCAGTTTGAAGAAGATGAAAAATATGAAACCTTAATATCCTCTGCGAAAAGGTATGGCCTTCCACTTGTATATCAAATCTCTCCCAAAGTTTCTCCCAGGCTTGTTTATGGGTTTTGAGAAGTTTTTTAAAACGGAGTGGTTTTCTTAAAGCTTCCCTGGTACTAACTGCCGGATTTTTTATCTCCGAATCTCTAGAAGTATAAATTGAGACTATTTTTTCTATTTTATAGGTACGCCTTTCTCGGGCAAAAAATCTAAATTCCTGGCCGATTCTCTCTTTTCCCTTCATAAGGTGTTTAATAACCGGTTTTATTTCTTTATCTCCGGCGAAAATTCGTATTTTAGCGGCCTGAGCTACCTCTACTCTTGACTGACTGGTTTTCATAGAAAGAAATATTCCATTTCTTTCAAAACTTCCTAAAGAATTAGGTTTCCAGTGTTTAGAGTTCAGCTGCCGGTAACGCTCAACACCGGTATTAAGGACAGTACCGTCAAGCATTGTCCGTACTACAATCCATTCGCTGTAATTTTCAGGAATAATAATATACTCTAAAGCTGCATAATGAGGGTCTTGCATATGGACTATTCTATTGGTTTCAATGAATGTCCTTTGTCTTTTACGATTTTGAAAGCGAATTTTCCTGCTTAATACACCTTTATGCATATTAAGCTTTTGATTAAAAGAAAGGATTCGGTTAGTCGAAGGATAAAACCACTCGCCATTGCCTACCCTGAAGGTTAAAAAAACCCAATTGGGGCAATTAACCAGGTCTTCATTGATAATTCTTCTCCCGGCTACGTTAGTAGTTAAACGATTATATACACCGGCGATGTAAGTACCGGGATAATGAATTTTAGAGGCAACAGATTCACAGGCAGCTCCCCGGGTTCCTAAATAACCGTTGCCTAAAGTACAGAGCGCTTCCCTTAAACCTTCTTCTGCCGGTTCAAAGCGCTCATAGACTATTGTCCAAGGAAAAGCAGTCTCAATGTTAGTATTTTTAGAAATTTGCGATGCCTTTTCCAAAATAGCCTCCTTATACTGATGCTTTAGCGCAAGTTTTCACCTGCTAAATGCAGCGATTAAGACTTTACACTTTTTTTAAACTGCTGTTCAATTTCTTTTAGGCTTGTTTCTGACAAATCGCCGACTACAAAATCAGCTCCATTTTCAAGAAGCTCAAGCTTATTGTTCTCACGAGCTAGGCCTAAAACTAAGCCAAAGCCACCGTTCTTGCCGGCGGCAACACCGGAAGTTGCATCCTCAACCACGATTGATTCTTCAGGCTTTGCTCCTAGGTTTGCAGCAGCTCTCACAAAGATATCCCCGGCAGGTTTTCCTTTAAGCCCAAGCTCAACTGAAACCTCACCATCAACCCTGGTTTCAAACAACTCCTCTATGCCGGCAGATGCAAGAATATATTTACAGTTTTTAGAAGATGATGCTACACCTATCCTAATCTTTAAGCTTTTAAGCTCTTTTATTATCTTAACAGTCGAAGCATACACATCCACGCCTTTGGTCCTTAAAACTTCTCTAAATTTTAGGTTTTTTTTGTTGCCTATACCGCATACTGTTTCTGTATCCGGAGAATCAGAAGGGTCTCCGGAAGCAATATTAATACCTCTTGATTTTAAAAAACTTTTGACCCCCTCATAGCGGGGCTTACCATCAACATAGGGCAAGTAATCATTGTGATGAGTAAATTCCTTGAACGGCTCTTTATCCCTAGTTTCCCTTAAACGCAAATATTCATCAAAGGCTGCCTTCCAAGCTGCAGCATGAACAAGGGCGGTTTTAGTAACAACCCCGTCTAAATCAAAGATTACTGCCTTAAATGAATAAATGTTCCTAAAATCAGTCATAAAATCCCTTTATTGTGGCTATTTTATAAATTTCTATTATAACACAGCCCTCTTCTATCAAGAAACGAAAATTTGATAAGGCCAAAGGCTCCAACAACAAGAAAATATTGACTTATTTGGGTCTTTATCTAGAATACAGAGAGGCTAAGGTCAAGACTAAAGTTAAGATTAAGAAAAATATATGATTGCTCTTAGCTTCATCCTTAGCCTTAAGCTTAAACTAATATTTAACTTAAATTAAAAGTATAACCATGAGCTTGATTACTCCTTTTGACCCTTGGAAAAACAGCCTTTGCACTTGCCCTTTTAAATACAGCTTATCTGCCTATACTGGCTGTGTTCACGGCTGTCTTTACTGCTATGCCTCCTCTTACATAAGAAATTTTTCTCTAGCCCGAGCCAAAAAAGACTTCCTGGCAAGGCTAAAAAGAGAAATTAAAAAGATACCTCAAAATTCAATAATAACTTTGGCTAGTTCCTCTGACCCCTACCAACCTTTAGAAAAAAAACTAAGGCTAACCCGCGAGTCCTTAAAGATATTCGAAAATTATAAGTTAAGAATAAACATTGTTACCAAATCGTCGCTTATATTAGAAGACTCAGATATCCTAAGAAATCTAGAAAGAGTAACTGTGAGTATATCTCTGACAACCCTAGACGAAAAATTAGCAAAAAAATTAGAGCCTTATGCCTCCAGCCCAAACCAAAAGTTAAGAGCGATTGAAGAACTTTCCAAATATATACCGGTAATTGTCCGGTTTGACCCTTTAATTTATGAACTAAATACTAGCGAAATTCCAAAAATAGTAAAAATAATAAAATCAGCCGGGGCAAAGCAAATTATTACTTCTACTTACAAAATAAAGCCGGATAATTTTAAAAGAATGCTAAAAATATTCCCTGAATATAAAAACCTCTGGGAAAAACTTTACCTGGCGGAAGGAGAAAAAAGGAATGGCTACGTTTATTTGCCGGAATATTTACGTAAAAAACTGATTAGTCTCGTAAGGCTTATCGTTTTAGGAGAAAATTTAAAATTTTCCTGTTGCCGGGAAGGATTCGCAAATCTAAACACAGCAAACTGCGACGGCAGTTCTTTGTTAGACTAGCTCTTACAGCTGCGTCCTTAGTCATGCCTAATGGTATTATGACTGGGGGTAGTTTTTAATAAACCTCAAAAAATGTATTTTTTGTTTCCTAATTCTGCTTTTATATTATTGCCTCTTTAGAAGCAATACGTGGATAGTCCCTGCTAAATCCTTATCTATAGCGAAAGAAGAATTCTCCATCTCAAACACAAAAGACGGAAAACGATGCAATAATTTTACCTGTTTTCCGGGCAAAAACCCCATTGAAATTAACTTTTTTAAAACCTCGCCCTCATAAGCGCTTACATAACTTATTTTTCCAATATCTCCGGGTTGAAGCTCCTTTAGGGGAACAATTAATCTCTGGGGTATCTTTTCAAAATTACTACAGCATTCGCCTGCAGGAATAGGTTTACCGTGAGGGCAGGTTTTGGGATGCCCCAAAAGAATACAAACATTATCTTCTAAACCGTGATGCAAACCGTGTTCGAATTTACAGCTTGCCTCATGTATTAAAGGGTCTTTTAAATCCAAAACATCCGCTACCAGACGCTCGGCAAGGCGATGTCTTCGAACGCACTTTTGGGCTTCTTTTAAACCTTCCTTGGTGAGCAAAGTTTTCTTATTTATATCAACTAAGCCTTTGTCCATTAATTCCTGAAAAGCAGATTCGTCTTTTAGGACTCGCGTATTAGGTTTATCTTTATTCTCCTCAATTTCAATCCATAAAGACTCTAGGATATCTTCTTCGTTATCGGATAATTTATACATCTTAATTCACCCCCCTTTATTCAGCTTTAAGCTGTAAGTTGTAAGTTTTTTACATTAAACCTTAGAAATTATACTTAAAGCTTGAGGCTTACCGCTCACAGCTGAATAGCCTGGTTATTAGCTATTATTTATTACCTAACTATATTTGATAGATTCCCGTAAGTAATAGCATCTTATTTAAAACAAAACCTACTGAAAATGAAAAGAGTAAAATAAATACAGTTATACCTAAGGCAAACTTCATGCCTCTTTCCCTTATATTCACTAGAAATTGAGCTATACAAGGAAGAAAAAGAGTAAGTACGACTGCAGCAACAACTAATTCTCTTGGAGAAACCAAACCTTGATTAGATAAATCATAAAGGCCGGCTGCTCCATAATCCCTTCTAAAAAATCCAAATAAAAATACCGGCGCCAGGCTTTTTGATAAACCTATAAATTTTAAAGGAGAATTTAATAAATACAGTACTACATCAAAAATTTTTGTAATTTGGCCGACCCAAATTATAACACTCGCCCAGATAAACAAAGGCAAAACCTCTTTAAAGTACCACTTAAGCCGCATATATGTTTTAGTAAAAATATTACTTAACCGAGGCAGGCGCAAAGGAGGAAGTTCGGTGTAAAAAGACGGCTTTTTCCCTTTTAATATTCTGTTAAGAAAAAATCCTGTTAGGGCAAATATAGCGGAAATAACCAAAAACCATAAAAGCAGAGCCCCTTTTTGCTGGCTCAAAACAGCCATTATAACTCCTAGCTGGGCAGAGCAAGGAACAGTAAGCGAAAGAAGAATTGTAGCAATAATCCGCTCTCTTTTCGTAGGCAGAATTCTTGTAACCATAGTCGCCATGGTATCACAACCCAGCCCTAAAACGATAGGTATTACCGCCCTCCCGCTTAAACCTATTTTTTTAAGCAATCTATCCAGCATAGTTCCCATTCGAGGCAGATAGCCTGTATCTTCAGCAAAACTAAATACGAAAAAGAATATCCCTACGATAGGTAAAACAATTGCCACAGCATATCGTAAGCCTAAAGTAATTATTCCATATTCTCCTACAAAAAGAGATCTAATCCAGTCAAAAGGTATAATTTTTTCAAAAATTGAAGTGAAAAAAGGATTGATGTAAGCTCCAAAAACCTTCTTTTCTAAAAAGTCAACGCATACTCCGGCGCCAAATTCTCCCACCAGCTTATAAATAGCGAAATAAAGAAAGCAAAGAAGCAAAGGTATACCCACAATAGGCCTTAAAATGTAATCTCCTAAGACACGAGATAAATCTTTTTTCTTTTTTACCGTCTGACTTAGGACTCCGGCTTTAATCTCGTTAACTCTCTGCTGCAGCTTCAAGTTAACTATATACTCTATGGGCTGATGCACCTTTGTGCTTATATCTTTTTTTATAGCTAAGAGTCTTCTTACATTTTCTTTACCTTCATTTTCCTCGATAAGCTTTAAGATTTCATCGTCGCCTTGCAAAGCCAAAAGCCCCATTCCTCTTTTCGATAGAAAATAACTAGTCTTTAGGCAAGATGCCATTCCCATTAAAGCCCCTTCGATTAGGGGAGGATATTCAACCAGTTGTTTGTCTTTAGCAAAAAAATCGCTGACCTTTGAATTCAGTAATTGGCCTATCACCTTCCTTAACTCTACGATTCCCTCACCTCTTATAGAAACGGTAGGCACAACTGGAATGCCAAGTTCTTTCTCTAGCTTCCTAATATCTATATCTATTCCATCTTTACGGGCTTCATCCATAATATTTAAAACCAAAATAACCAAAAGGCCGGCTTCTATAAGCTGTAGAGTTAAAGGCAAGGCTCTATCTAAGCTTTTTGCCGCAGCCACATGAATAACTATATCGGGTTTATCTTTGGTGAGAATGAGCCTGGCAATTCTCTCATCCTCGCTTAAAGGAAGGAACGAATACATACCCGGAGTATCGATAACCTCACATTCTTTATCACCTATCTCAAGCCTAGCTTTAAAAAGCTCAACTGTTGTACCGGGGTAATTAGAAACCGTGGCGTAACGGCTGCTTAAATTATTAAAAATTGAAGATTTTCCAACGTTTGGCGAGCCGACAATAACAATTTTTTTTCGAGCCAATATAGCCTCCGATCAAAATACTGATTCTTTAACACAAGTTGGGAGTTGCTGGGTAATTATTTTCTTTACCCTACATTATATAAACTTAATATAAATTTGAAAGTACTATTTATTTAGATAATCGCTTAAAAAAATCTCCCTACAATCAATCTGGTTTGGATATCATCACTTTCTCGATTCAGCGCAAAGGCACAGCCTAAAGCAAACCACATTTTACCCTTGCTGAAAGATACTGTGGGGCCTAAATAATATTTATCCTCAGTGTAGTTGCCTTTTGACTCTATGCCAAATCCAAACTGCGGACTGACTCTATAGCCTGCAGCAAAAGCATATTCATTTTCGGTCAACCCTCCATGTTCTGCCTCTTGCTTTATAATCTGATTATAGGCAAAATTAAAATTACCGATATCCTTGGCTAAAATTAGTTTCCCTTCTAAAACATCGGGCTTAGAAAAATCCTCACCTCTTATGTATTCAAAGTAAAGTAAAGGGTCCAAGAGATAATCCCCTTTTTCTCCTATGCGGTAGCGTGTTCTTAATTTAAAGCCGTCATATCTGATGCCTGAACCTTTACTTCTATTGGTCTGCTTAAACCTCTGATAAATGGCGACATCCCACCGGTTAGTAATTCCGTATTCAAGCTCGATTTGATGCTGCATTGTATTGGTGTTTAATCTGGAACCGTCAGGAACTTTAGTAGTAAAATAATACTCAAGCTCCATCATGCCTTTAGGCATAGTCAAATACTCGTATGTCCAAACATAGCTTCTCTTATCAGCATAGGCATTTGCCGTAAAAACCAACCCTACTATAAGAATACCCAGGATACGCATTACTTGGAAGTTTTTCACTTTTTTATCTCCTTTTTGATTTTGAAATTCAATTTCAACAATAAATTAAAAAAAATACCTCTTTCTTACTGGCTCTTTACTGCTTTTTTTCCTCCTTTCCGGCAGACTTTGCATATACCAAATATCTCTAGCCTGTGGCTTGCGGATTTAAACTCAAACCTTCTGCACAATTTATTCTGCAATTTCTCTATATCCAAATCCACAGCTTCTATAAATTTACCGCACTCTGTACAAATAAGATGGTCATGATGCTGGTGGCCGTATTTGTGTTCAAATCTTTTTATTTTGCCCCCTAAATCTATTTGACGGGCTACTTGGGCCTGGGCTAAAAGTTTTAAGGTTCTAAAAACAGTAGCTTGGCCGATCTTTGAATCTTTTTTCCGTACAACATCATAAAGTTCTTCTGTGCTGAGATGTCTTTCGGTCTTTAAAAATGCATCTAAGATAATTTCTCTCTGTTTAGTCAGCTTTAGGTCTTTTTTCCTTAAAAAATCAATAAAAATATTCTTTTCTTGCTTCATATCGTCTCTAACTGATATTGAAATTCAAAATCAACTATACCGAAAACAAAAAATATGTCAAGCTTTTTTTAAAGATTCTTTATAATCAGGAAGGTCTTTTTTAAAACTTTTTGCAATTGATGCTTTTTCAGGCATAGCGGCAAAAAAAAGTAAACAATGCTGCCTAAAGGACGTAAAATAAGGCCTTTTTTGAGCCCTTCTCGATAAACTTTAAGCCCTATTCTCTCTTTAAGGCTGAATGCTTGCTTGGTTTTCTTATTTTTCACTAGCTCTATTGCCCCAATCATACCTATGTATCTTAGGTCACCTACAAATTTTAAATCTCTAAAATCCTCTAATTTTTCATAAAAAAATGGGAGCAGATTATTAACTTTTTCTAAAGTGTTCTCCTTTTTAAATAACTCTAAGCTGGCACAAGCTGCCGCACAGCTAATAGGATTAGCAGTATAAGTATGACCGTGGTAGAAAGTCTTTTTTTGTTCATAGTCAGCATAGAATACTCGATATACCTTATTAGTAGTTAAAGTTACGCCTAAAGGCAGATAGCCTGAAGTTATCCCCTTAGAAACACACATAAAGTCCGGCCTAACCCCGGCATGCTCACAAGCAAACATTTTTCCAGTTCTGCCAAATCCAGTAGCAACTTCATCTAATATCAAATGGACATTATATTTTCTGGCTAAAAAGTGAGCTTTTTTAAGATATTTTTTAGGATAAATGATCATTCCCCCGGCTGCCATTACTAAAGGCTCGAGAATTAAAGCCGCAATTTCATTATTTTTTGCTTTTAATATTTTCTCTAAAGGTTTTATACATTCTATGCCGCAACTAGATTTATCCTTTTTCATTGGGCAGCGATAACAATAAGGTGACGGTGTCTTCAAGGATGGAAAAAACAGCGGGCTAAATACTTTATTAAATAAATCTACCCCGCTCACGCTCATAGCTCCAACAGTATCGCCATGGTAAGCATAATCTAGAGATAAAAATTTAGTCTTTTTCCTTCTGCCGATATTCTGCCAATACTGAAAAGACATCTTAAGCGCCACCTCAACTGCCGTTGAACCGTTATCGGAAAAAAATACTTTTCTTAAAGAAGAAGGCGTTATGGCTATTAATTTCTCGGCCAAAGTAATAGCCGGCTTATGGGTAAATCCAGCAAATAAAACATGCTCAAGGCGATTAACTTGGCTTCTAATTGCTTCGTTTATTCTAGGATGGTTATGGCCATGGACATTACACCACCAGCTGGATATAGTATCGTAATAGGAATTGCCTTGATTATCATAGAGTTTAATTCCCTTTGCTCTCTCTATCAAAATTGGCGCCTGCTTTCGAGAATCTTTCATCTGGGTATAAGGGTGCCAGATATATTGGGAATCTTTCTTTAGCCACCTATCCATAACATTGCCTCACTAATTTCGATAAAATCTTTTTAGCTATGGGTTCAAAACTTTTATAGAGATTTTTTTTCTCTTTATTCCAGACTAGCTCTCCTAAAATATCTTCTCGGGAAAAATTCTTAATTATCTTAGGGTTGTCTCTAGTAATAACATTATTTGATTGTCTTTGACAGCTATTAAAAACTACGCCTAAGCTTCTCAACTTACGCACTTTTATAGCTTCGATAGTTAAAAGGGTATGATTAATAGCTCCTAATTTATTAGCGGCTACAATTATTACCGGGATACCCAGTTCTTTGGCTATATCAATTAGAAATTTTTTTCTGTTTAAAGGCACGAGGGCCCCGCCGATGCCTTCTACTATTACAAAATCAAATATGCTGGCCAGATACTTAAAACTTTTCTTAATTTTATCAATGCGAATGTTTATTCTTTCTTCTCTGGCAGCTAAATGGGGTGAAGAAGCAAGTTTAAAGGTATAGGGGCACATAAAAGGTAAATATTTAGCTATCTGCTTTTTCCTTTTACCCATCAATTTCAAATGCATAGCGATATCAGAATATGATTCTTCGCTGCCTGTTTGAATCCACTTCTGAGTTATGACTTTTTTGCCTTTGAGCACAAGAAATCTAGCCAGCAATCCTGAAACTATAGTTTTCCCTACTCCAGTATCTGTTCCGGTAACAAAAACTGCTCTCATTCCCTTAGAAAATATCCTTTTCTTTGAATAAGGCACTCACCCCGTTAGAGGCGAGCCTAAAGTACAAGTGAATCAACTCTAATGGCAGTTGTTCCCTTGGAAAATAGACGCCTCTAACGGGGCTCATCTGATGCCTCTACAAAAGAAAACCTGATAAGTCACTACTATGGCCTTAAATTTTCTCATATATATATTTTCTAGGCCTAAAACTGTATTGCGAGTCCAGAAACATCTTTTGGTTAAGCCTTTACCTCTTGCTCCGGTGTATTTTATTTTTTTTAACAATTCCCCTAGTGAGCTGTATTGTTCCTTGTATATTTTCTCTTTTATCCGGCTTTTTCTAAACAAAGACTCTAAAAGATGTTTTATCTTTACTTTATCGACGAAATTACCGGCACTGATTTCTAAACTCCGGCCGCAAAACTCCTCTAAAGATTTATGCAATTCCCAGAATGTACGCGGACCGAATGTAGAAAATAAAATAATTCCGTCTTTTACGAGCATTTTTTTATATTTTGCCAAACTTTCTTCTAGATTTTCAAACCATTGGAAACTAGCATTGGAGCTCACCATATCAAATTTCTCTTTAAGATTAAACTTTTCTGCATCTGCTACGATAAATTCTATTTGCTCTACATTAAGTTTAGTTCTTGCAACTTTAATCATCTTTGAGGATATGTCTACTGCTTTTATCTTGACGGCAGAAAACCTATCTCTCAATAACCTGGTATAATTACCGGTTCCGCAGCCAACTTCAAGAATTCTCTTTAAACACCGGGGGGTAATTTGGTCAATAAGCTTTTCTGCACAAGAGCTTTGGATTGCTGAATACCTATCATAAAGGTGCGCGTATCTTGAAAAATTATCTTTTATTATTTTTTTGTTAACCCCCTTAGAAATATCATCAATCTTTAAACTATTCATAGTATCGTTCAACATGCGTTTTACCTCAACATACTAATCAAGCCTGCCCTGTCTGCCGGCAGGCCGGTCTCTACCGGAGTTAATCATATATACTTACCTAAATCTTCTTCTAAAAAAGGGATATGCCCAGCCTGGCTTATGCAGATAAACTTTATGTGTTTAAAGCTGCCTTTAATATCCCTGGCTTCTTTTAGAGGAGCTACTCTGTCACATTCGCCATGGATAAGCGTAACTTTTTTTATTCCTTTTAAAGTTTGAGGTTTTAATTCACACTTTCCTAAATAATCTAATGTCTCTAGCAAATAATTTAGGTCAAACTCTTGACAGTAAACCTTTAAAAGGTTGTCTTTAAACCAATGCATCTGGTTTTTATTATAAAAACACTGGTTATAAAATTTATAAAGGTATGCTTTCTTGTTTCTTCTAAGAAGATTTTTTATCTCGGCCAACTCTGTTCTATCGTACCTCTTCCTCATACTTACCAATACAAGATTATCTATAAGCCCTGTGTATTTAAAGGCAAACTGGGCTGCTAGGAATCCGCCCAATGAAAAGCCAAATAGAGAAATCTTTTTTAGATTATTTTTTTTTATTGTTTTAATGAGATTTTTTTCAAAAGTAGCCGGATGGAAATTGAGGGGTAAAAGATAATTGGCTTTTAAATCTAAGGTATTAAAAATCCGGTAATCAGTTGCCCAGCCAGGAACGAGTACCATAGACTCTTGACCAGACCTATCTAAGCATTTGAAGTCTGCCTCAAGAACACTTTCGGGCATACCGGATACAACTTGTTTTGCATATATCATTAATGAGCCTCTCTAGAGTATTTTTTGTATGATTATACATCAATGAAAACCTTAATCGAGCTTCCCCAGAGGCAACTGTCGGCGGCCTAATAGCAAGAACCCAATAGCCTTTACTTTGAAGCTCTTGGCTTATAGTAAGCGCTTTTTGGCTATCTTTAACCATCAAGGGCACTATCTGTGATGAACCTTTTACCATAAATCCATACCTCTTTAATTCCCTTCGAAAATAGTCCGCCATTTCAAGAAGTGTTTTTCGCCGGTAGGGCTCCTTCTCTATTAAATCTAAACTGGCTAAACTAGCAGCTATCACCGCAGGGGGAAGAGCTGTAGAATATATAAAACTCCGGCTGGTATTTATAAGGTATTTTTTTAGTTGGAGAGAAGAAGCCACATAGGCGCCGAAACTTCCTAAAGCCTTGCCGAAGGTTCCCATTATAATATCAATTTGCGAAGTTAAATTTTCTTCTTCAATAACTCCCCCTCCCTTCTGCCCGAATATGCCTGTTGCATGAGCTTCATCAACCATTATTTTACAATTGTAACTTTCCTTTAACTCAACGAACTCTTTTAAGGGGGCCCGATCGCCGTCCATACTGAATATACTTTCGGTTATTATTAAAGAATTGCGAAAATTATGCCGGTGTTTTTTAAGCAGAGATTCAAGATGGCAAAAATTCCCATGCTGGAAGCGGAAAAATCTTGCTCCCGATAAAATCATACCGTCGATTATACTGGCATGATTTAGTTTGTCAGAAAAAATAACATCTCTTTTTTCACAAAGAGCGCTAATTATACCTACATTGGCTTGATACCCGGAATTAAAAATCAAAGCTGCTTCTTTTCCTTTAAACTTAGCTATTCTTTCTTCTAGACTATGACAAAGCTCTGAATCTCCGCTCAAAAGCCGAGAGGCACAAGAACTTGTCCCAAACTCTTGGAGCGCTTCGCTTGAAACCTTTTTTAATTTAGGATGAGTTGATAACCCTAAATAATCATTTGAAGAGAAATCAATATATTTTTTACCATTAACATAAATTGAACCGTCTCCTCTTGAATATGCCGGCTTTAAAACTCTCAAGAGATTATTTTCTTTCCTTTCTTCTAAAAATTCATCTATTCTTTCCATGCTTTTTCTATTTTCTTAATAAGCTGATAATCTTCCTGAAGCTTGCGTCCTTTAATAGTAAGATAACCTCCTATAAGCATTCCGTTCGCACCAGCCATAAACCCCCTTGTCTGAAAACCTTTTAAAACCATTTCTCTTCCGGCGGCTATTTTTATAATTTTATTCTTAAGTATTATCCGAAAAATACATATAGTCCGTAAAGCATCTTTACGGGAAACAGGCTCATTTGCCTCTAAAGGAGTACCTTTTATAGGCACTAAAAAATTAATCGGTACTGAATCAACATCAAGGTCTCTTAAAAACAAAGCCATGTCAATTCTATCCTGCCAGCCTTCCCCCAGGCCGATAATTCCGCCACTGCAAACTTCTAGCCCAGCTTCTTTAGCTGCCTTTATAGTATTTACTCTTTCTTTAAAACTGTGGGTTGAAACAATCTGCGGATAGAAATTTTGTGAAGTCTCAATGTTGTGATGATAACGGCTAAGGCCGGCTTCTTTTAACTTCTCTAATTGACTTTTCGCTAAGGCCCCTAAAGAAGCGCACACGGTAATTGCGATTTTATTTTTTATCTCGGATACTGCCGAAATTAATATGTCTAATTCTTTGCTGCTTAAACTATTGCCGCTGGTTACTATTCCAAATTTCTCTGCCCCTATTTTCTTAGCTCTCCTGGCAGCAGTTACGATTTCTTTTTTGCTTTTTAAAGTATAGGTAATAACCTTGGCAGAATTTTGAGATGACTGGGCACAAAATTTACAATCCTGGCTGCAGGAGCCTGATTTGGCATTTATAATATTACATAACTCAAGGCTAGAAACAGAATAATTTTTTCTGACTTTATTTGCCAAAAAAATCAGCTCTCTTAAAGGTGCCTTTAATAAAAAATCTGGGTCTGAATAGTTCATATTAACTCTCTGTTCCATTGTCATCTATTTTAGCATCCAAGGTTGACAATTGCAATATTATAAAACTAACCGAATAATAAAAGGTTGGATTTATGCCGACGCAAGAAACCTCAGGACTTTAGCCTGGCTGCCGTGTACAAACTTCAGAATTTCGGTAACATTTGATAAAAGACCATGGATATGCAATAACAATTTTTTGGGACCGTCAAAATCCCCTGCGATGATTTTGCCTGGCGCTTCGGCCTTAAAAATCCATCCCTTCGGTCTGGATACCTTGCTTTTAAGGTCTCAGAGCCTCCCTAAAAATTGTTATTGCATATCTTTGCTTTCTTGTTACCAAAACTGTGAAGAACTACACTAGTGGTAGGTAAAGGCAGGAAGGTTTAACCCCAAGGCTTCATCTATTGATAGTTTGATGTTATTTGGTCTTCAATCTAGGTTTAATTTTACTATCTCACCTGCAGATATTCTCTCTATGAAGCCGTTATCTCTCCTCAAAAGAAGGTATCCCTGTTCATCTATTCCTGTTGCTTCGCCCTCTATGACTGTATTAAAAATTTTTACTCTCACCCGCTTACCCCACAAAAAACAAAACTGCTTCCACTCATCCAGCAAACCCAAAAATCCCTCTTTCTGGGCCCGGCAATAGCAGCTTTCTATTTCCTCAAGGATTCTTTTTGTAATCTCAACCCGAGAGAATTTATTTTTAGTGTTAAGAAATAAAGACGTGGCATTTACCGGTAAATCTTTTGTGTTGACGTTTAAACCTATGCCTACAACTACAAAATTG
>JAMXCX010000012.1 GCA_024542985.1 Candidatus Omnitrophota bacterium
CTTCTCATCTTAAACCCTACGGGACAAATTATTTCTCTTATGTCCTTATTGGAATTGCCTTTTTTAGTTACGTAAGTATAGGTGTGAGTAATTTTGCTAACATTATCCGAAAAGAACAGCTAATGGGCACATTAGAAAATTTGTTCGCAACCCCTACAAAACTATCAACCCTAATTGCAGCAATGGGAATATGGAATTTTATTTGGGCCTCAATAGAAGTTATTATTTATTTAATACTGGGAGTATTTTTATTTGGTATTGATTTAGGCCAAATTAATCTTTTATCAGCTTTTGTCATTATGATTTTAACCATTATATCGTTTAGCGGCTTAGGACTGGTAGCCGCCGGCTTTATCATTATATTAAAACGAGGCCAACCCATAACCTGGGCTGTGAATACTTTATTTGAAGTTTTAGGCGGGGTATATTTTCCGATTACTGTTTTTCCCGGCTGGCTCAAAATAATTTCCCAAATTCTTCCGGTCACTTATTCGGTAAGGGCAATGCAATGGGCTGTTTACCGCGGTTATAACTTGGCAGCCTTAAAGCTAGAGATAAGCATTTTGAGTATATTTTCTCTTATTTTGCTTCCTCTAGGTTTTGAGCTTTTGAAATATGCCCTTAGACGAGCAAAAAAAGACGCAAGCCTAAGCCATTACTAAAGGAGCCTAATTTTCTTTTATATATAAAGGTAAGTAAGCCTCCGTTAGAGAACTTCGTCCTCTAACGGGGTAAACTAGGTTAGAATATCAAATATCCGCTGAAAAATCTTCTTAAACTGTAGCAGGTAATGCTGTATTCTTATTGATTGTAGAGGAATCTTATACCTATATACTAACATCTCCCGAGGTGGGAATAGGCTGCGCCAAATATATTCAATTTTACCTCTTGAATTGGTGCAGAGAAAAAAATAAAAAAAATGCCGCAATTGGCCGAATGTTTTACCCTTTTTGATAAGATTTATAATTTTGCGCTCAGGGTAGCTGAATCTTACAGGGACCAAACTGTCTAAAACATATTTCGGCACCTGAGCCCCGGTTAACTCGCGGGCAAAATATAAACCGTAATAAACTGTTTTTTCAATACCGAACTTGCCGGCATCTTCAATGAAAACTTTCCAGTTTATTTCATTCTCATAGTAATCAATGATTTTAAAAATATCGTAAAAAAGAACTAAGCGCTGGTAAGAATGGCTCAATAAATGCTCGCAAGCATGTATAAGCAAATGGTGCGGAGCTAAAACTAAAGTATCTACTCCGGCTACGGTGTTTTTTTCTGCCTTCTCCCAGAACTTATCCATATTAAACTTATCAGCATAAGAATAAACCCGAAAAGTTGTATTTACTATATGCCAGTGTAAATCTAAAACAATCGGTATCTTACCCTGGCCTTTTAGATAAATTATAGAATTTATATACTCACATCTTGCTACATCCAGATATTTTGACCAATCGCAATAGGGCTCAAACCCCAGCTTTCTTAAAACAACATCAATTTTAAAAAGCTCATCTTTTTTTATTAAAAAGTCAATATCGGATATTTCTTTTGCGCCGATATCAGCATAAACTTCTTCCAGTAAAGCCGCACTTTTTAAAACGAGCACTGATATCTTATCGCTAGAAAAACCTTTGAGGATTTTATTCAACTCACTAAAAATAAAAATATTGGTTGCTGAGACATTAAAATAATTCTCTTTTAACTCTTTTCTTATTCCATCAGGCAGAGAAATTTCTTTATTATTATTCTTTAAATCCCGGTACAAAAGACAGCTCATGCCTTGCTCTTGGGAATTATCTACTATAGAACCCCAATCTAAATCTTTTACTATTGTGCTTTTAAGCATAAAAATTATCGGTTTAAACCTCTTGTTCCAACTATTCTCTTAGCAATTATGTCTTATTGGACTACAAGGTGAGCTCATCTGACAGGCAGCAAAAAATACTTTTAACTTTTTAACACTCATCTTTGGCTTCTCATATTTTTTTTTCTTCTTCATCCTAAGACCTCCTTTTTTATTTTTGCCAAGCGGCAAGCCTCTTTGTATGAGGCTTTAATATCTCCTTCTTCTAAAAAGGCAGCTCCGGGGCAGCGAAAACAATAACTAGAGACTCGGCAGCTGGAACATTTTTCTAAATCAGAACGTTTGAGCAAGCGTATATCCTGTAAAAAGTGTGATTTTTGCCAAACATCCTTAAACGGCTGTTCTCTTAGGTTTCCGGCTGAGATTGGCGCTCCCACGCAAGGATAAACTTCTCCCAAGGGATTTATAGTGCAGGCGGTTCTGCCGAACTGACATATCAAGCCCGGTTTTTGGGGTTCTTTAA
The DNA here is from genome assembly GCA_024542985.1 of Candidatus Omnitrophota bacterium. Taxonomy (GTDB): domain Bacteria; phylum Omnitrophota; class Gorgyraeia; order Duberdicusellales; family 4484-171; genus JAMXCX01. The sequence continues at coordinate 2,325 of JAMXCX010000012.1, forward strand.
AAAACGCGAGTTCTTTTTCTTTATCTCTTAGGTAAAGACTCTTTAAATCGCTATCAGATAATCTAAACTCTAAAGGCTGCTTTCCTTTGTCATGCTTGGCGTATACTTGCGGAGAATAGAAAAAATTAACTCCTAACTCATCAGCTAAAAGCTGAACCCGGCCTAATTCCTCTATATTTTGCTTCATTAAAGTAAGCATTAACCAAACTTGTAAGCCTTGAGCTTTTAAGTATTTTACTGCGGATATAACTTTAGTAAAAGAACCTTGGCTTTGAGTGATGGAATCATGTGTTTTAGTAGAAGCACCATAGATACTGATATCTACTTCCAGAAAGTTTAATTTATTAATCTGTTTGGCCATATAGGAATCAATTAAGGTACCGTTAGTTTTAAGCTCAAGAGCAAATTTTTTTTCATAGGCATATCTAGCAATATCTAAAAAATCTTCCCGCATCAGGGGTTCTCCTCCGGTAAAAGTAAGAAAAAGACAGCCGGCCTTGGCTAACTGGTCCAAAATATCTTTTATCTCCTCAAGCTTAAGCTCATTACCCTGATAAGGATTCTGATAGCAGTGAAGGCAATTAGTATTGCACTTCCAGGTCAGTTCAAAAGAAGCATGAACAGGTATGTTATTTTTTTCTAACTTTACAGAAAAACTATCCGGAAATATCATAAGCTATCCCCCTAAAAGACAAGCCTTATTTGTATCTGAACTTAGATGAGAACTCCGGTAATAAACCCCTAATTTATCAGCCAGTTGTTTTAATTCTTTGGCTTCCTTAACATTTTGTTTTATAAGAGTATTGACTACCAACACCTTTATACCTTTTTTTTGCAAAAGTTCCACAGCCCGAATACTTTTAGCAAAAGAACCCTCTATCCCGGTTATTTTATCATGGGTTTTGGCTCTTGCACCCATAAGAGTAATGCTCACCTGAAAAGGCTTAAGCTCTTTTATTCTTTCTGCTACGGCACTTGTTATTAGCGTGCCATTTGTTCTAAGAATAAGGGCAAAGAATTTCTTACGAGCATATTGGGCTATTTGCCAGAAATCTTTACGCAGCAAAGGCTCTCCTCCACTGATAATAAAAAATATACATCCTCTAGCGGCTAAATTATCTAATTTATTTTTTATATCTTCTAATTTGAGTTCTTTATCTTGAGGAAGAAACTCATAACAGTGGATACACCTGAGATTACACTTGTAGGTTAAGTCTATACCAAAGGCAAATGAATTGTTTTTGTCTCTTATTCTATCTACTAATTCCGCTGGCATTAGTGACGACAGCATATTTTTTAATTTAATTTGGGCATTTTCTCCCAGATAGGACTCTCTAAAGAAAAATGCATCTCATAACAAGGCACTAAATCAACAACCCTGCTTACCAAATTCAGTATATTAGCGTTAATGCTTGTATCTAAGAATAAAGAGGCGTCATGTATTATCCTGCTTGCTGCTAAAGAAGGTTTTAGCCTTTTAAAGGCTATTTTTTTGCCTCTATTGAGGAAAAATATTCCTTTTAACTTAGCATAGTTATTTTGCGCTTTTCCCCAGGGCATGCCATAAACATAGAAACCTTCTCCATTCTTGGATATGGTAAGGCGTTCGTCAGAAAGAAGCTGTGAGTCCTTTGACATTCTAGCAACAGTACTTTTTCCGCTGCCTGAAGGCCCGCAGAATATATAACCTTCACTGTTTTGAGAAAGGCCGCAAGCATGAAGCATAAAACTGTTGCGGTAGCCAAAAAAAAGATAAAAACAAAACAAGATAAAATCAGTGAAAAAACTCCCCGGCCAACGCGCAAATAAATCATACAACAAGCACTCGTTCCTATTTCTATCAATAAATCCTATTGTTTTGGAAGGTTCAGACTTTGCTGAAAAAAAGTATTTTTCTTCTGATTTGATTAAAATAAGGCTCTGCGGGTTATTTGCAAGTTCCTCAAAAAGTTCTCGGCTTATTTTTAAATCTTTATCAGGCTTTATAAAGTTAATTGTAAAATCTGGCTTTCTTTTTGATAAGAAATTTTTAAATCTTCTTTTCAGGTATAGATAAGTTCTCGGCCTCTCTATCCTGACTCTAAAACAAATGCCGGCAGCCTCTATTTTCAAAAATTTAGCTGACATCTATTACTCTTGCTTCTTTTAATCTCTTTAAAAATTCCAAAGCATCTTTAGCGGCTGCATCCTTATCTACGTCGAAAGTTTCATATATATATTCAATTATCTCCGAAACCTTAGTTTTACTTTCTATTGAATTCCATATTTGGGCTCCTACCGAATTCAGATGTATTACTTCTCCCCTATCTACACTTACTAATACCGCCTCTTCTTCGATTATTCTCCAAGGTACATCATTATTTCTGCCAATACACGAATCTAGAGTTAACATATCACCTCTCCTAATCTTAGGGGTACCTAAATATAGTTTGATACCTTTTGGCTTGGCTCCGGTCTTGACTTAACCAGCAATGGCCTTCTAATTTGCCATTTGTTTTCTTTGCCCCAAAATCAATTTCGGCCTTAATACCTGACTTTCTTAACATATAACAAAGAAGAATTGAACGCTCAAGGCAAGTGTAACCAATACCTAGTCTTTTCTTGATAAAAAAATATAAATTAACATAGCGGATTATTTTATCCCTATCTTTACTTCTGTCGGTTTTTTTTGCATTTGCGCTTACAGCCGGAATTAAGGCTAAAGCAGCACTTGGCCCTTTCTTAAAAGACACAAAAGATATTTTTAGGGCTGCGCCTACTATTTGAAAAAAAATAAGGGGATTCTTATAACGAAGGAGCTTATTTACTATTTTCATCCCTATATAAATCAGTAGGCCTATTAATCTTTTAAATAGCCTTGAATATGAAGGTTTGGATACTCTTCTAAGTTAATTATCCGTGCATCCTGGGGTCTATCACTATCAATATCACAAACTTCAACTACCGGGTTCAGAGGATACCCAAGATTTCTGCCGATAACTTTGGCATTCTCACCCGAACTCAATCTAACATAAGCGCCAATAGGAAAAGGACAGGAAATTCTCTCAATAAATGACTTAATTACTTTTTCTCCGAAAGAATTTTTGATGCGAATAATCAAATTTAAAACTTCATAGGGTTGTATTCGGCCGCGCTTAAAGCCCGGATAAACCAATACTTCATACAAGTCAGCTAAGCCTATTATTTTAGAATATTCAAACATTATATCGTCATCTAAACCTTTGGGGTAACCGATTTGCGTCATGTGCTCAAGGTCTTGATAGGCAGCAGAAATAAATTTGCTAGCTATATTTTCAAATTTATCTATAGTTTGCGAATTCAATTCCCTAGGTCCTTCTATCTCGCTAAACTTACCTTTTGTTTCCGGATGAGACCTAGAGTCTAATTGGTAAATTCTAAGCATTCCAATTTTATGTAGAAAAGCTGCAACGCCTAAATCAACCAATTTATCTTTGCTATACTCAAGACCAAGACCTATCTCAACAGACACAATACAGACATTGATAACATGGTCATAAGGATAATTTTCTTCGGATGAGTGCAACAAAGCTAATACCTTATTGTCACCCCGGCTTTGCTTGCTGACAAAGCGTTCTATATGAATCGTAATAGCCTTGTCTGATGAGGCTGTATTATCTTCGTTTTTTAGCCGCTTATAAATATCCTTTATTAAAGTGATAGCCTCCTCATACGACTCTCCAATATCTTCACGGCCTAAGTTGTTAGATTTTTTCTTTACAAATTGAGAGATATTACTCTGCTTTTTTAGTTTTTTCTCCGGCTCTTTCGCAGGCTCAGATTTTCTTTGAATCTCGGTAGAAACTTTTTGGGGTTTTGAATACTTTCTTTGTCGCAAAGAGACTTCAGGCCCCAGTTCTTTTTTCTTAGGAGGAGATTCCTTCTTAGTCTCTTCCTGAACAGTATATTCTTGCTTTTTTAAGGCTTTCTTAAAAATATCGGCCATTCTTACCATTGTCTCAAATCCTGGTTAATCTATTATTAATATTTTTAGTATTCTAAGTTATAATTTACACTAGAAAAATTGTTTGTCAAACACTCTATCCTTATAAATTAGACTCAAACTTTTTTAGTTGCTGATTATTGATGAAGCTCAATATGCTTTGCAATCAAAACTGAAAGCCTATCCAGGCTAAACGGCTTCATAATATAATCCGATATGCGAAAATTCTTGGCTTTAAATATATTCCTGGACTCCCTACTTGCCGTAAGCATAATTATCGGTATTTTTCGGATATCCGGCTGGGCATTGTTTAATTTCTGTAAAACCTCAAAGCCATCCATATGCGGCATCATAATATCAAGGAGTATTAAATCCGGTTTTTGCGTAAACGCGGCTTTTAGGCCTTCTTTACCGCTAGTGGCAGTAATGACCTCGAAATTACCGTCCTTTTCTAGATTTATCTTCACAAAATAATCAAAATCCTCTTCATCGTCGATAATCAGAATTTTCTTTTTGTTCATCTTGTCACCTCCCTCTCCCTAGGCAAAAATAATACAATTACTCTTATAGGGCCGCTTTCAATATCTTTAAAACGTCTTGTTCTTTTAATTCTCTAAAACTACCTACAGGGCCGAAACTGGTAATTTTTTTAGCCATATCTACCAACCTCTTATCTTCTACCCCCACTTCACTCAAAGTCTTAGGCATCCCCAACCTGTTAAAAAAGTCCCTTGTTTTCTCAATTCCTTCTTTAGCTGCCGCAAACTCATCTGCTTCGTCTATACTCCAAACTTTTCTAGCGTATTCAACGAATTTAGGTAAAGTTTTTTTATCTAATACATATTCCATCCAATAGGGAGTTAATATCGCCAATCCTACTCCGTGGGTTAAATCATAAACAGCACTGATTTGGTGCTCTATATAATGGGTAGACCAATCTCCTATTTTGCCGTAAGTTAAGAGGCCGTTTAAAGCCAGGCTACTTGCCCACATTAAGTTTGCTCTCGCGGGATAATTTTTAGGTTCCCTCAACGCTATCGGCCCGTATTTTATGCAGGTTTCAAGAATGGCCTCAGCAAGTTTATCTTGAATAAAAGTACCTTCTGTTAAGCAAAAATACTGCTCTAAAACATGACTGTATATATCGACAACTCCGGCGGCAGTATGTTTTTTTGAAACCGTGAAAGTGCAGCTCGGGTCTAAAAAAGAAAATCTTGGCCTTAAGACCTCACTGCCAGCCGCTAATTTCTCCTGGGTTTCTTGGTTGCTTATAACGCTAAAGCCGTTCATCTCAGAACCGGTAGCAGCAAGCGTTAGAACAACTCCTATGGGCAAGGCTTTTTCTATCTGAGCTTTTTTTGAGAAAAAATCCCAAGGGTCGGAGTTATAATAGAATCCGGCAGCGATAGCTTTAGCGCAGTCAATTACGCTTCCGCCACCAACTGCCAAAATGAGCTCTAAGCTATGAGCCCGACATAATTTTATGCCCTTTCTTACGTTGGTTATTCTAGGATTAGGTTTAATTCCGGTCAATTCTTTATAGGTAATATTGCTGTTTTTTAATACTTTTATCAACTTATCGTATAGACCGATTTTTTTTATACTTACCTTTCCGTAAACCAAAAGAACTCTAGCGGCATATTTTTTAATTTCCGGCCCGATTTTTCCTATTTTTTTTTGGCCGAAAAATATTTTCGTAGGAATGGAATATTCAAAATCAAGCACTCGTTATAGTCTCCTTATTCTTAGCCTGCCTTATAAAAATTCGTCCCCGCTACCCTAATTATTATATCACTGCTGGCGACTATTAAAACTCAAAAAAAATAGACCCTGAATGCTTAAATATAAAAAAATAAAGGCTACTTGCTATTTGCCTTAGCATATCTTATAATAAAACAATTGGCAATTGTTTCATCCAAAAGGAACAAAAAAATGCAACTAAAACTAAAAAAGAACCTATACAGTATAGATAAAAATCTTCTGGTTAAAGCCGGAGAGGCAATAAACGATACTGTTCTAGATAGAGCTGTTGAAAAGGCTAGAAAGATATACCTAGTAAAATTAAAAAATACAACAATACTCAAAGATATTAAAAAAGCTTTCCTAGATGAACGTTACGCTATAATATTTTCTTCAAAAAACGCTAAACAAAGAATATTGTCGGTGCTGGGAGGAATTTCAATACCAAAAACTATTCTGGCCGAATTAAAAAACTTAAAAATAAATTTTCCTTACACTTATCTGCATATAATAATGATTGCCCCTTTAGCAATGCGCGTAGCTTTGCATAAAGACGTGAGAGGGAAATTTAGCCTGAAACGAATTGGAGAATTATGCCTTGCTCATGATATCGGCAAATCACGAATCTCGAAACGTATTATTAATAAAAAAACCCCTCTTACTGCTAAAGAATATAGAATTCTACGAATGCATCCGCTAATCGGACATGTATTATTGCATTACTATTATGGCAAAGAACATAGTAAATATGATTTTGTATCCTACGAACATCATGAACGCCTGGATGGCTCAGGGTATCCCAGAAGAATAAAAAAAATGAGTCTATATTCACAGTTAATCGCCATAATCGATATCTTTGATGCCTTGACGTCGCAGAGACCTTATAGAAGTGGCACCTACAGCTTCCGGGGAGCAATTGATCTCTTAATAGATGAAGCTAAAAAGGGCAGGCTAAATAAAAGGTTTGTCTACTCTTTGATAGCTTTTGCAAGACACAAACAACCTATACTAAAAGGAATGAAAGTTTCCAAATTCTCAAGAGACCTGCCTCCTGAATGGAATGCCTATGGCAAGATAGCCCGTAAATAAACTCCTCCTAAACATATCTCTAGCCTCGACTCTTAACTATCCCCCGGATAACAGCCTTGCGCACCCTGAAAACGGTTTCAAGACACCTTCTGTTTACTATTGATTACACCCAACAATAGGCTTAGAATGAGAATTGAAAGGAACTCCACTAATCTCCACAAAATGAGGGAGGCATAACGCTTCCCTCTTCTTTTTTAGATAAGTCTAAATTATTTTAAGAGGTCTCTGGTCCAATATTTAAGGTTTTCCAGAAAATCTTGATTACTGAGATCATAGAAGTGATTGCAGAGATTTTTATATATTTTACAATATTCTTCCAATCTCTGCCTGCCGGTAGGTAGATCTGGAGTCTTTATCAAATATCTGTAATTAGAGAGCTTTTTTAAAATATGCAAAGGATAATAACAAAAGGGTTATTTAAGATTTTCAGAAAGCATATTACAAAATAATAACCCTTGCTCAATAGCATCATCAAGGGCCACGTGGCTTTTTTTATTTTTGTCAAACCATCTCTTAGGCATATTTGACTTAGTGATGCTGTAAAAAGGTTTTTTCATCATTGCGCAGGCAAAGGTTTTAATATCAAAAGCAAGATAGGTAAAAGGGCTCTTTCCGGTAAATTTGATTAAATACCAGTAAATAAAAGTAAAATCAAAAGAAGCCGGATAAGCAACAAAAACCGGTTTTTGCCCTAATGACTTTAACCATTTAGAATAAGCCACCATGGCCTCTTTAGGTTTCTGCAAATCTTTTCGGCAGAGATTCCAAGCTCGATTATGCCTGCGCCACCACTGCATCGTAGGCGGATCCTGTTTTGCATCGGGTAATGTTTCTAAATTAACCGAAAAAGTAGAAATAATTTTTTTATCAAGGCTAAAAGCTGCCGAGCCGAAACTAAGCATAGAATATTCACCGGGTATAGGCCCGTCGGCTTCAATATCTGTACTTACGTAAATTTCCCGCATAGGATTATAAATAGGGCCTCGCTGCTGAAACATAGCCCTAAAATCTGATTATAGCAGAAATATCTTAAAAAGGTGAGGTAATTTACTACTTTTAAGTTGGATAGAATTAAGGCGGGCTGTGGCAGTTAAAGATTATGCCTGTTGGCTATAAGTTTTTAGCTCATAAAAACATAATAGCCAAAAAAATACACCTATATGTGCGGAATCGGGCTAATTAACAATATTTTTAAACATCTTTTTGACTTTTCCGTTTTGAATCTGGACCTGAAAAATCGAGTTTTTATCTTTTGTATTCCAAATATAAGTGCTTTTTTTAATGCCTCTGCTGCGGTCAAACTCCTTAGCAATCAGCATGGGTGTCCCCATGATCTTTGTTACTTCATCTGCACTCATTCCTTTTTTGATTCTCAAAAAATTATTAACATTTACCTTTCCGTAATCAATATGCTTTGATGCTGAGCCTTTACGAATATTACCGGGTGCAGTCTTTTCATTAGGAGCCAATTTAGTGCAAGAAATCAAAAATAAACTCATCAAAAGTACTAAAAAAACTTTCATTGCTCTCCTCCTTTATTAAAGTTTATTTAGGGTTCTAGGAGAACCCTCTTCTCCGGCGCCTTCCAATACGCCTTTTTTTAGTCTTTTTTTCCTCAGCTACGGAATCAAAATAAGTCTTCTCCATAATATGTATATAAAAATCAATATCATGGAAATCGATATAATTATCAAATTGCTTCTCGTAAATACCGGAAACTCTAAGCCTGCGATCGTTTATTGAATTTGCGCCGGCATTTAAAGCAAAACCGGCTTTGCCTGTAACGCTATTGTCAGCTAGCCCTAAAACTAAATTTGCGCTTGAAAACAACAAAGCAATAAAAAATACTTTCCCTGTCATAATGCTTTTCTATTTAAAAACAACCAAAATAATTATAAAAACAAAAAGCCATAACACTCTGAGCAAAACATCCATCAACATCTTAACCGCCCCTTTTTATCGAAATCCTGCAATCAACAGTTAAAATAAAATATGGCATAAGCTTATAAAAATAAAAAAAACCTTGAGACAAATTCAAGGTTTTTAAAACATATACCTAGCAACGCAGCCGGCCATTTTGGCCCTGTCGTTTTGCGTCCTAAGATTACTCTTAGTTTGCCTTTTTAAGTACTCCTAATTTTCAAATATCCTATTAAGAGGTAACATATTTTTCAGAAATTTTCAAGGTAAAAACAGAAAATATTTACTACAAATCATAAAGCCTATTTATCTTAATTTTTGAAAAGTTTGCTGTTTCCAAAATTTATATTTTAATGATATAATATATCCTTATGAGAAAATATATTTTAACTGTTACCTTAAACCCGGCAATAGATAAAACAGTCAAGGTGCCAAATTTTAAAACCGGCAAGGATTTCCGTGAACAAAATCTATCCTTAAGTGCCGGAGGGAAAGGCATAAACACCTCTCAAGTTTTAAAACATCTTGGTGTACCTACTCTGGCTACCGGTTTTTTAGGGGGAGGGGGAGGCGAATATATTAAGAACCAATTAAATAAAGAAAAAATAAAATATGATTTTTGCGCTATAGGAAACAATACGCGTACAAGTTTGACTATTCTTGACCCTCGCTTAAACACCATAACCCGCCTGCTGGAACGCGGGCCCAAAATCACTAAAAAGGAATTAAATGCTTTTCGGAGAAAATTCTCTTCTCTACTTAACAACTGTCGCTATGTGATAATTTCCGGGAGAAATGCCGTCGGCGTAACTGACTCATTTTACGGAGAATTAATTGCTGAGGCAAAAAAGAAAAATATATTAACTGTATTTGATACGAGCGGTAAACCCTATGAACTAGGCCTTATACAACGCCCTTTCATGGTAAAACCGAATTTGAAGGAAGCTGAACAAATAACAGGACTTAAGATTCTGACTATTTCAGAAGTAAAACAGGCTGCGTTTTATTTTTACAAGCGAGGAATACAAATCTCTGCTATTACTCTGGGTTCACTGGGAGCAATTGTCTTCAACGGCCAAGAAATGCTGTTAGCTATACCGCCAAAACTAAAACGTAAAAATCCAGTAGGGTGCGGCGATTCCTTTATAGCCGGATTTATTGCCTGGCATTGGCGCAAAAGGAGCTTTAGAGAATGTGTTAAGATGGCTACTATCTGCGGGGCCGCAAATGCCTTAAGCCTTAATCCCGGATTTATTAAACCCGGAACTATCCAAAAAGTATCACGGCAAGTGAAAATAAAAACCCTAAAATACAATTCTTATTAACTTACCAAATATCTTACCCAACAGGGTAGTCTGTTGACTTATTTGTCTTTAGATAATAATACCCGAAAATCATCTCTTTTAGGCTCAAGCTGCCCTTAACCCCGGAATTATGTTTTTGTCCTGACGCCACAAAACCTCGGTCTTTAGACCGAGGATGGAGGCGGGTCGGCCTGCCTGCCGGTAGGCAGGGATTCCACCCCTAAGGGAACCTCGGGCTTTAGCCCGGGTGGGGCTTCATTTCTATACTTGGACTCACGGTTTAAAAAGGAAAGACTATCTATTTTAAAGTTATTTTAAATTCTCATCTATGAACTGGCCTAGCTTTTTAAAAAAACTTTCATTTAAACCCACATATCTTAATCTCGTCTCATAGATAGAGTCTTTGACTACTTCCCTAGAACTCAAAACAACACCAGTAATTTTTATTCTCTGGCGGATAAGCGGAAAATTCATCATCATTTCTAGTTGGATGCCTTTTTCGAATTTTTTGCCAGTAGTAATCAGCATTCCTCCCTGGCTTAAATTCTTTGTGCGGGAAATATCGTAAACGCCCTTTTTGTCTTTTACTCTATAGCTGACAAAGTATCCGGCCTTTTGGCGGGGATACTTTCTTTTATTCATGCCTTCATACATGCCAATTTATTAGCTCTTTATTAAACCCAGCAACAATGTTATTTTTGATAATTTAAGACTTTTTTTTCTTTCGTTCATCTGGAGGGTAAAATGCATCCACGAACTGTTTTATTTGTTCCCTGTCACTATCATACATATCTATAAATTCAACGCCGACTTCATAGTTCTCCTTTTCCCCTTGAGTATCTTTTTTTAATTTAGCAATCCAGGCCACTCTTCCTTTTAAGTGAATAATTTTTCCTTCAGGAAGTTTAAATTCTAATTGCAGAACATCCCCTATTTCTGCTTCTCTTTTATCCATCGCAAGACAAACCCCGCCCCCGGATATATTTCTTATATCATCCAAATTATCCAATGCGCCTTCTTTTCTCCAAAGAACTTTTATATTATTAGTATTTAGACGGGGGAACTTTCTTTTTTCCTCTTCCTTCATAATCTTTTATTTTTAAAACTAGTAATAAAAAAGTTGCAAGAACACGGCTGAGAATTGCGCAAGGAATCCTAAAAAAATGAGCCTGACTCCACTCCTATAAATATCTCCGTCTAGCAAGGCTTCGATGTTGCTGCGTCTATCTTTATCAACCTCTGGAGGAGGCAAGCTTCTTCTGCCGGGTTTAACTGCGTATGCCAGCCTAACAGCCCCAATTAAACCGGCAACAAGACCTAAAAGAGTCAGATACTTTATTATTGTTGTTGACGAAAGCATAAAACCTCCTTCAATGAGACTTTCCCGATTTAATTATCATTAAATCGGGATTAGTCGAATTGCTCCTGAGCGACCGTAGAGAGTCGAAGGATCTTATCTATATCCATTCAATCTTTCATTTGACATAGAACGTTCAATGAGCAAACATCTTCTAAAACGCAAAGCTTAGAAAACAGTTGTGTACGTGAACCATGAAAATTAGATTTTTTATTGCCAAAAGACTAATTTATAATTCTATAAAGAACTGTACTATTGATTAAGAGAAAACTATTCACTCTTATTTATTGTACCAAATTTGGTAAAAAATGCAATTCTAAGAATGAAAAACTACGGTAGGAAACAACCGCCAAAAAAATGGCTACGCGGACATATTATGCAGTCATCAGTTTTAGAGATTTCTGATAAGCAGTATTTATCTAACCTGGGAACGGACATAGGCAGTAACATAAGTTTCTAAAGCTATACCTAATACACGGTCGGAAAATCTACCTACTCCTTTTGCCACCTCATACATAGAAATATCCGGCTGAGTCTTCTGAACAGCCTGATATGCTGAAATCATTGAATTCATGACATCGAGCTTATTGTATCGGGGGTGATCAAAACAAACTTTAGCTAAAAGCGGCTCAAACTCATTAGGAAAATGTTTGCCTTCATCTAGCACATATAAGTATTCTTCAGGAGAAAAATACTCAACTGGCGTATAATACCTGTAGACAATATCTTCAGCATAGCCAAAATGCCCAAATAAGAAAAATACCAAAAAAAGCGCTATTGTTACTATTCTAAACATGGTTTACCTCCGTTTTTTTAAGGTTACTTCTCCATACCCAATACGTAACATACTTATTAAGGCATTTCAATTAAGCCAACAATAAAGAATGTAATCGTTTTCAACAATAATCCTTTAAGCCAATATTTAAGCCTATATAAAGAGTTTTTCCGGCTCAAGCCTAAATAATTAGAAGATTATTATTAAGCAATATTTTCTTGAATATAAAACGTTTACAAAAGATAGGTCATTTAGCCTGTAAATAGGCAAATTATTGAGTTATATTATAAGTGAAGAAGCACCACCAGCCACGGAAGAGGTTTTTACAGGGGCAAAAAAGCCCCTCTTTTTTTTAATAGCAGATTTTAACTCTCTTTTATATGATAATTCGACGCAAAGGATACCTTTATGCTCTTTAAAGGTCAATGCAGGCAAATGAAGTCTGAGGCAAGAAAAAACTATGTTTTTTTACTCAAGCAGAACAAACAATCAAAACACCAAGAAGCAAAGCTAAAAAAGACATAAAGCGCAAAAATGCTACTGGCTTCTCTACTAATTTATCAACCCTCGAAACAAAACCTTGAGGGCCAAGCAAAAAGATAACAATACCTTCTATAAGACATAAAATTCCTGCCAAAGCTATAACCAAAGGCATTTTACACTTCAAAGCAGTCAATAAAAAAACAATGCTAACAATTATATCTAAGAGTCCGGCTGCATATACTCTTTTACCTTTGGCCCAGAAACTCACCATTTTTCTCATTGCCTCCGGCTTCAATAGATAGATAGCTCCGAAAACAGTAATCAACACACCCACAAGCCTAACCAGGGTAATCATAATGTACCTCCTTTTTTAATAGTTTATTAAAACTGGCTAAGAATCGTCATATTCTTCCGGCAAAACATTTTCTATCTTTCGCAATAACTCTTTAGGGTCGGAAGTTTTAACTATGTAATCTGTTGCCCCGAGTTTTCGCGCCCGAAGGCTATCATTTATCAATATACTCACTGTAAAAACAATTATTGGTACTTGTTGCTCCGGATAATTATTCCTTAATATCCTCAATACTTCAAATCCGTCTATCTTTGGTAAAGCAATATCAAGAAGCACTAGGTCCGGCTTGATTTCTTCAAACTTCTCTATTCCTTCTTTACCATCACAAGCAACAAAAATTTCATAACCTGCCCTTTGCAGGATATATTTGTTGACTTCAGCTAAATCCTGTTCATCTTCGATTATAAGAATCTTCCTTTTTCTCATTAGCCACCTCCCTGTTAATTATTATCAAAACCTAAATGTAGCTCCAAAAAAAGGACCGATTATCTCTATTTCAGCATAATCAGAGTCATTTTCAATCTTCAGGCTAAGAATTCTATATCCGGCAAGGATAGAAAAATTATCCCTAGGGATTATTTCTATCCCGGCCTCAGCATCAAAAATATAACCGTAATCTCCGATATATAAACCCGATAATTCAGCAAATATATTTACTGATTTATGAAGTTTTGAATTGAAAATAATACCTAAAGCCGGGATAGCGCCAATGAACTTTTCTGATTCTGAAATACCCAATGACGGGACGCCTAGAGAAGCATCTATCAGAAAACCCTTGACTTCAAAGAGCAAATCTAAGGTTGTATTGGCCGAGCCGGCATCAACCCCGATAAGCTGTTGTATCCAGCCTAATCTTAAGTATTTTATATCCAGGCCTGTATCAACCCTGGCACCTATAGTGTAAGTTTGACCATCAAAAACTATATTCCGGATAATGTTTTCACTTCCATTATAATCAATCTCTGTATAGGCTAATCTCAGCTGACTTTTTGAAGTCAAATTCCACATAAGCCGTATGTCGCCAAAATCATCATCTTGGATGCCAAGATCATCCTTGAAATTTATATCTGTACCTATTATGGAGTTACTAGTCACTTTCACCTTAGAAGTTAAATCAGTAAGCCAGTAATAGCCTTGTATTTCTATTGTGGGTTTGCTTGATGTTTTTTTATAGGCGGGGGCTTCTTTTGACTTATAATAACCCTTAGTTTCGTCTTCTGAATCAGCAAGTACTTTTTGAGTAAAACTAAATAAAATAAACCAAATAATCAAGAAAAATCTCAACATGATTAGTTCCTTTACCCTTATTCATCTAGTTATATCCTCAAAACTTTCCCCAAGCACAAATTTCCAAAAAAGTACGCTAAAGTTTTAGGCCTTTAAAATACAAATCCAGACAAATAAACTTATCCCAATTGCCAGTAAGCAAACTAGCATAGTCAATATTCTCTTCTTAAGGCTATTAGCCGGGACTGCGGTTATAATTTTATTAGATTTTTGTATTCCGCAGGCGGCTTTTCTTTCATTTAGAACTAACCGGGCAAGCTCCTGAGTGTCATTAGTCCATTTTCCTAAAGCTAACCCTATCTCTATACCAACAATCGGCATTTTCCTAAATTCACCTAAAGTACTTTCTCGCTCTTGGGACAACATACCAACCTAACCTCTAACAGTAAGTCTCTAATTTACTAATAAAAAAACAACTCCCCTATTTCGAAGTTGTATATGGATTAACTCTATTCCTAATTTCATCTTAAGTTTTACCAAAATAAAATAATATATATTTATTCTACCAAATCCAGTACTAAATGCAAACTTAGAAAGAGGCTACATTTTTAGCTGGAGTTTTCCATCTTTTTCGGGTATACTAGTCATACCTTGTCTAAATTTCTGGTAATCCGTAAATATCGCGCTAAGGGAAGCATTTTGCTGAATAATATTTCAAAAGCTAAAAAATGGAAAATAAAAAGCTTATCTTACTGATAGACGACGAACCTGATTTCACAGACACGATGCAATTGTTTCTGACTAATTCCGGTTTCCGCACTGAGGTTGCCTACAACCCTAGAGAAGGTATAAAAAAAGCAAGCCTTAAACCAGACCTCATTCTTCTCGATTTAAACATGCCACAAATGAACGGACACCAAGTATGCAGGCAGCTTAAAGAAAATGCGCCTACCCAGAACATTCCGATTATCATGTTGACTGCTTTTACTAAAACCATCGATAAGGTGGAAGCGCTCAATCTGGGTGTGGCTGATTACATTAGTAAAAGCTTTCCTTTTGAAGAAATTCTCGCCAGGATAAAAGCAGTTCTTAGGGAAAGAGCGATTGCAGAGAATCCTAAAACACTTCGGGAAAAAAATGAAAAGATTATAGAATTAAGAAGGGTTATCGATGAAAAAAACATAAGAATACTTTTCCAGCCCATTGTAGAGCTTGCCACCAAGAATCCTATTGGCTATGAGGCTTTGACGCGTGGGCCAAAGGGGAGTTTTTTAGAAAATCCTATTAATCTCTTTTCTTTATCAGTTGAAACGAATATGTTTTTTGAACTCGATAAACTTTGCCGAAATACGTCTACGCAAAAAGCAAAATTTATCACCAAAAATAATATTCTATTTCTCAACACCGATCCCAGCATCATCGATACTGACTATTTTAAAAATATGGAATTTTTATCCGGAACAACACTTTCACCTTCGCAGATATGTATTGAGATTACTGAACGCACCTCTGTCAAAAATTTCTCAGAATTGGGCTCTAAGCTAGCTTACTTTAAATCTATGGGGATTAAAACTGCTATCGACGATGTAGGCTCGGGTTATTCAACGCTAGCTGCAGTTGCCCAATTAAACCCAGAATTTATCAAAATAGACATATCTCTAATCCGGGATGTAGACTCAGATGAAACCAAAAAAAACCTTGTACAGGTAATCATAACCTTAGCTAAAAAATTAAATTGTCAGATTATTGCCGAAGGCATAGAAACCGAAAACGAATATAATACTCTGCTCTCCCTGGGAGTTAAGTATGGACAAGGGTATCTATTTGCTAGGCCTCGCGAATATTAAATCTGGTTATTCTTAATTCGGCTCCTCCCGATAGCCCGCCTGAATAAATGCCTGTTTTTGGTTTAGAGCCGCCGAATTTCTCAGTTAGAAAACCCACTAGACAAAATCCCAGGAAAATGAACTTCACATATTACCCCTTTAGAGAAACTTTTACGGCAAGAGGAACTTTAACCCTTCTCCGCCTAGTATTAATCACTAGCCAGGACTGACTTTTTATTTCTGGGCAAAGCTTTGATATGAGCTTCTCTTTTGAGGGCTTTAGCTCTAGTAAGATACTTTTCGGAATGGATTAGTTTGACAGGATAACGACACCTGGTGTATCTACAGCCCTCACCGGAATTGTGCTCACAGATACGGCGTTTTAAATTGTTAGTGATGCCAGTATAGAAAGTCCCATCGCGGCATTGAATGATGTAAGTATACCAGGACATGAAACAAATAGAGGCGCAGCCCTAGGCTTTATCTAGTTCCTTGATTGTCTCATTAACAATTTCATCTATTAGCTCTTTTACGGAAACAATCTTATCTATTTTTACAACATTACTACCGGCAAACACAACCGCATTATCCAAATTTCCGCTTGCGGCATTGAACAAAGCTTCGGCAATACAGTAAGGAGTAGTCTTAGGATCGCAGGTCTTAAGACACCTGTAATTACATCTAACCGGTATCCGTGTACCTGCAGTCACTTGCCTAATAAGCTCGGTCATTATCACTCTTCCTGGCATGCCAACAGGGCTAGCTATAATAAGAACATCTTCCTCCTTAGCTGCAAGATATAAGGCCTTAAATTCATCGGCTACAGAACATTCAAAGGTAGTAACAAAACGAGTAGCTATTTGTACACCACTTGCACCTAATTTAAGGAATTTAGCGACATCTTTACCGTAAAATATCCCCCCTGCTGCTATAACCGGCATCTTTATATTGAATTCTCTTTCGTATCCTTTAACTACTTCCAGAACATCGATCATTAACTTTTCTAAGTTATCCCCTTCCTGCGATGTTAAATCCTTAAAGTTAAAGCCTAAATGTCCGCCGGCCAATGGACCCTCCACAACAATGGCATCCGGAAAACGTTTATAACGCCTATTCCATGTTTTGATTATGATACTAAGGGCTTTGGCTGACGAGACAATCGGAATTAATTTTATTGAAGAACCCTTTGTAGCTTCCGGCAATCTTAAAGGCAAACCCGCACCTGAAATAATATAGTCGGCTTTTTCCTCTACGGATATTCGCAATAAATCTTCATAATTACTCAAAGCTACCATTACATTTACCCCCACAATTCCTGAGGTTAATTTTTTAGCTTTGCGGATTTCATCCCTAAGACCTTCTCCCGAGGCCTTAACATAATTTGTTGCGTTTTCTGGATTGCCATAACCAAGTCCGACACTAGCAATAGTTCCTGCTGCGCCGCAGTCAGCAACTGCACTGACTAAAGGGGCTGTGGATACCTTAACTCCCATACCACCTTGGATAATTGGTATCTCTATTTTTAAATCTCCGATTATGAGTGGTTTTAATCTACTAGACATGGCTTACCCTCTCTTTAAACAAAAAATAATATAGACTAGCTGCAATCAAACATCCGGGGTGGCTAACGGGGGTCGAACCCGTACTAAGAGAACCACAATCTCTTGTGCTGCCGCTACACTATAGCCACCGCAAATATAATTAATAATAGTGGATTAGGTAATGACAATTCCTGCACAGCCAGGCTAAATTTTCTGCTTTATTATTTTTTATTCCTATAGGTTTAAGATAAATTTTGCATACCTTAAAAGCTACGGGGTCATTGAGCCCTGACCTCGCTTAGCCCGCCAGAATTAATGCTAATGCTCAACACAAGTTTCAACTAGGGGTTTTATTCGCTAACGCTCTAAAACCCAAGTTTCATTGAGCCCTGCGACACTATTCGTGTCCCAGGATTAATTCGACTACACAGCCTTCCTTCGCCGTTGCCTCGAAAACCTGTAAGTCTCATTGAACATCTACCTGATCTTATAAACTAACCAGACTGTTTACAATAGGAATGCTTATAATACCAATGTTTTTAACTACTGTAAAGAAAGTTTTCTTTGTCTCTACAAACTACGGTTTCAAAAACAACCCCTTCCTCGGAGAAAAAAGATATATAATATACTCCGAGACTAGGGGTTAAGTATCTGTTTTTTTAACATTTCTTTCATTGATTGGGATTTTTTTGTCTTGGTTTTTTGTCCAGTTTTTTTGCCTCTTTATCTAAGCTGTTCTTCCAATATTTTAAATGCCTTCTGTGGGCTTCTAGTTTTACCTTTTCATCCTCAAGCAGTGATAGAAAATAATCTTCATCTACCTTTTTTAATAGTGCAGGCATTTCTTTATACATTAATGCAATACCTTCATCTAACCTATAAGCTACTAATTTTCCTCTTCTGTTATATTCTTTCTTTATTACATCAGCCTTCCCGTTAGGAAGGAAAATATGTCTGCTATCATACTTGACTTTACCATTAGGATAATAGGCTATATACGACCATTTTTTCTTATCTTTCTTTATAAAAATCTTTGGGCGCCCGTTAGAGTAATAAAGCCTTTCCAAATAATGCATATCTGTATCACTTAAGCGTCTATACTCACTCATTAGTTTTCCATTCACATTAAAAGTCCTGATTCTAATTTCTTTACCATTCTTATAGGCAATGATTTTCTTTAACACCCTGTTTTTGTAGTAACTTTTTTCTACCCTGACTTTAGCTTCGCAGAGACTAGCCCCTAAGAGTATAAATATGCTGCTAAGAACACAAACGATTACATTAATATTCTTTTTACTGCAAAACTTAGTTTTTATGGTCATCAGCTATTCTGATTTTCATCTTTTGTTTCAAAATATGAAATTCCGCGGGCTACCCAACAGGATAGTCTGTTGGCCTAAAGCTCAGAGAAATTTGCGCCATTTTCTCTTAAAGTTCTTATTGACCAGATGATTGATTTAACAAATAGATAAAAAATATAACAAGACAATAAAAACAAGACTATTTCTATCTTTGTAACGCCGGGTAAGTCTATACCGGATTTTTTCTCCTGGTAGGATCTTACAAAAATCAAAGCGAGTCTAGTTAGAGGAAATGTTACGCCAATGGCTATGAAAGTTAACCATTCTCTTGCAACAATTTTCTTTGTTCCACGCTTCATGCTACCTCCTGATTAACAATTATACTGATCTTACTGCCTCCATCTAGGGCTATTAAGACAACCTTTCTACTTTTTCTTGCTTATTAAGTTTAGCTTTTTGGCGTTTATTCAGCCATGCCCATATTTTATCTATTAGAAGGTCTATATAAAAAATCAGCCTGCTGATAACTATAAACATAATTGTTACTGCGAATGCCCCGCCTATAATAGCTTCTGCAGTGTAAGATAAATACCAACCAGAATTTTCAAAAACAAACAGAGGTATATGATATAAAAAAATGTATACTTCTTTCAAAAAAGCCCATATCTTTATCCCCCAACTTAGGCATAAAATAACAAATATTACACTCCAGATAAGTTTGTTCCAAGCAACCATGCTCTGCTTGATAACATAGATATCCTTTTCGATATTGTCCAGTCTCTCCTCTGTAGTTATTAAAGCGGCTTTGAGGCTCTTATCTTCTTGCTGCTGCTCTGACTCACTATCATTTGTTTGACCAATACTGTTATTTATTTCTTCGGTATTGTCCCTATCCTCATTGCTGGTCATGCTAACCTCGCTTTTTTGTAATTTACTCAATCAAAGGATACTCGTCAATTCTTCTGGGCCTATTATTCTTAAAAAATATTTTCCTTTTTAATGTCCCATCTCTATAATAATACCTAGCCACTCCTTCATACCTTCCGTCTTTATAAGGTATTTCCAAGCTTAAACTCCCATCTTCATAATAATATTTTTCAATTCCAAACTCCTTACCGTTTTTATAAGACCTTTCTGCCTGTAATGCCCCATCTTCATAATAATGTCTCCTAACTCCGTCTATTTTACCATTCTTGTACGGAATTTCTATCTTCAATTTTCCGCTGGTATAATAATGTCTCTTTACTCCGGACATACTTCTTAAGCGAATCGCCGATTCATTAGCAGATAAAGCTGCAGATTTTTTACGCGATGAGGAAATATTAAACATAATACCGAAGAAAAACCAAGTTACCAAAAAAGCTGCTAAAGGAATTATAAAAATCTTAAAGCGTTCATAAAAAGCTTTTACATTCTCCTTCTTGTTCAAAAAATCCTTAATATTCATATTTTATGTTTTAGTTTTTGTGATTACTTAGGCTTATTTTTATCAAAAAACAAGAAATAACCCTCCAAAAATAGTTGTTCTATATATCCAATCTCTGTTCTTGCAGGGCTAATAAATAATACTACTAAAAAACCCCTTCTTCAATAAAAATGATACAACCTAAAGGCTAGCTCTGAAGTTATAAAGAAATGATTGAAATATGAAAGGTATCTTTTAAGAAAAATTAATATTTTAGGAAAGATTACTTTTGATTTTTATCTTTAGCTTTAAACTTAAATACTTCTGCTATGCTGTCCACGACTTCCTTAAAGGTATCCACAACTGCGTCTACGGTGACTTCTCCTGTTTTCTTAAACCCGCCCAGGACATCTTTCTTCACATTATCAAGAACTCCTTTTATTACAGTACCGAAACTAAGCTGCACAGAGTCTTTAACCACATTTTTTAGAGAAGAAAAATCTAAACGGGGTGAATCCATTTTTGTTTTTAGCTTGAAATGCAGAGTTGGTTTATCCTTCCCTACTCCAAAAAAAGCAATAATCGTTTTTAGCGTTTTCATCTTAGATGAGTCTTCGTCATCTTCTACTTCCTTAAAAGCAATTTTCTCAAGCACCAGCACAGAATTAATAGTCAAATCATTATTCTTGGAAGTAAAATTAGAATCTAGAGAAATTAAAGCCTCTTTTATTTTAAAAGCATCGGGCTTCCAGTAATCAGAATAATAACCTTCGAAAAGGATGTAATCAAAATTATTGACCTTGAAATCTACGTCCATGGCTTTGCCGGAATAATTTATCCAACCATTTGCGCTTAAAGCCTTGGGGATTTTCTTCTTCTTTGAAGCCGGGAGTAAAGAAGAGTTGAATTTTATATAAAACTTGCCCGGCCGGGGATAAGCAAAATCTCTCAAACCTACGGTAATATCCTCTAATATAATGGTTACAGGATTTTTCTTCACTAAACAAGATATTTCTGCTTGAGAATTTTTAATGTATAATTTTTTTACGAAAAATGGCAATCCGTTCTTTTTAAAATTCATATCAACATTTTGGCTAGAGATTGAATTTTTATTCTGAGCAGATACGGCCTTTTCTCTGAGTTTAGGCTTTTTTCGGGAAAGAAAAGGTTCAATGTAGATTTTATTATTCTGTACTGACGCTTTCAATTTTAAACCATCAAGGTAAACCTTGTTTAAGTTTAATCTTTGCGCAAAAATGCTGCTTAATCCTAAAGATATATTTGCTTTCCTAAAAGAAACATCTCCACAGTCAAAATTTGTTATCTTAATATTAAAAGGAAAACCAAAAGTTACTGATTCAATTTCGACCTTAGCGCCTAATTCTTTTTCAATCTTTTTAATAACAATATTTTTACCTTTTATGTTAAGAAAGATAAAAATCCCCAAGTATAAGTGAAAAATTATAGTAACTACTATGGCTGAAAAAATAAAAATTTTTTTAGCTGCTTTATTTTTGGTTGTCTTAGTCATCTTTCTTCTTTTCATTTTCTTTCGACTATTTACATTAACTACGCGCCCAGCAGGATTTGAACCTGCGACCCTCTGCTTAGAAGGCAGATGCTCTATCCAACTGAGCTATGGGCGCATATTTACTCTGTATGGTCGGGGCGAGTGGATTCGAACCACCGGCATCTTGGCCCCAAACCAAGCGCTCTAACCAGACTGAGCCACGCCCCGGAATAAACAAAATGTCACCATAACTGAATCTATACTCTTAATAAGATACTGCTTAATTATTCTGAATTTCTTTATGCTAACAAAGTTTCAATCCTTGTCAATGATGTTTTTTACTCTGAAAATTGGAGAGGACTATATTCTCTACTTTATTATAAACTAAGCTATTAGAAGCAATATAGCCAATAGTTTTATAGGTCAAAGGCCTGCCTTTAAGGTCAGCTAATTTACCGCCGGCCTCCTCTATTATGCATACACCCCCTGCAAAATCCCAAGGCCGGTCGTGAAATTCTACTACAAAATCAAGTTTTCCTTCAGCTACATAAGACAAAGCTCTTGCTGAAGAACCAAACATTCTTACGTTAAAAACCTCACGGGCTAAATTATCTAACACTTTAAGCATAATAGCCGGTGAATACCTTATGCTAGAATCAAAAGATATAGAACACTCCTTCAACTCGCTATTAAAAGAAACGCTTATCTTTTTTCCATTTTTGTAAGCACCGCCGCCTTTTTCTCCCGCATATAGCTCTTTATCTTTGGGCATATATATAACCCCGGCCACGAATTTTTGTTTATGCACCACTCCAATAGATACACCAAAAATATCTATATTACGGATAAAATTATGCGTCCCATCAAGAGGGTCGATTATCCATAAATAATCGCTATCTAGCTCTCTGCTTCCGCTTTCCTCAGCTATAATGCCGTGGCTGGGAAAATTCTCTTTAATTTTATTTATAATCATCACCTCGGCTGTTTTATCCAAATTAGTAGCAAAATTTCTATCACCTTTTTTTTCAATCTGACCTACATTCCCAAAATTCTCCCATAAAAATATCCCTGCTTCTTTGGCAGCTTCTATCGCAACATTCATGATTTTACTCATTTCTTTGGCTCCTTTTTTGTGCCAATCAAATCAAAGCTCAATATTTATAGTCGAAAACCTACACAAGATAAAAATGCATTAAAGTATATCATTTATAAGTAAAAAATCTATCAAAATTAATTTTGCTGTCAGAACAAATAGCCTCTTACCGGCCTGTTTGGAATCTTTTTAAGGTGCGCCGGGTTTCCCTGTTAATCACATCCTCCTTTAATTTCCTTCTTTTGTCATAAGAATGTTTTCCTTTAACTAAGGCAATGTCCAATTTAGCAATACCGCGGTCATTAAATAAAACTTTCAAAGGAATAAGAGTAAAACCTTTCTGTATCGTAAGCCCTATCAATTTCCTTATCTCTTTCTTATGAACCAGTAATTTTCTCGTCCTTTTGGGATCAGTCTTAATAAATGAGCTTTGCCCAAACTCCGGAATATGCATATTATACAAAAAAAGCTCACCATGCTCAATGCGCGCGAAACTGTCATCAATAGAACAGCTCCTTGTACGTAAAGACTTGACTTCGCTCCCCTTTAGCTCTATTCCGGCCTGATAAGTTTCTAGTATTTGATAATCACGCCTAGCCTTTCTATTTGTTGTAACTATCTTCATAAGTCAATTTCTGAACTTTAAAAAAAAGAAAATCCAAATACTTCCAGCAAATACAGCCACACAGGAATAGAAAATATTCCCAGCAAATGTGTGATAAATACGCCTTGAGAAACAAACTCGCTATCAGCCCCTCTTAAATTGGCTACAATCGGTAAAGACGCTGCTGAAGGCATAGCTGCCTCGAAGACTATAAATACCCCTAAAAGCGAAAATATTTTAAGATTTAATACTGCGATAAAAAATAAACCTGGTAATATTATTAATTTAAGAAAACTAACCTCACCAATAATGTATAATCTCTTGGTAAGCCCTGAGAGTTTAACTTTTGCTAACCAACAACCTAAAACTATCATCGAAAGCACAAAGCTCAAAGTACCCACCATTTTTACAGGGTCAATTATCAAGGCAGGCACAAATGTAGATATTCTGCTATAAATTAGCAATAAAGCAATGAAAGTGCTTACTATCGGGGGTGTAAATAAGCTTTTGAAATTGAATTTATCTCCTTTCTTTTTAAATATAAAAAAACTTCCCAAAGCCCACATGATAATATTAAAACCTAAAAGATACAGAAAAATATACACAAGAAACCTTTGGCGCACACCGGGAGGAAAAAGGAAAAAGGCAAGATTCATCGGCAAATACCCTGCGTTTTGAAAACTCACCAAACTCACAAATTCTCTTTTAAATTGATGAGCCCGCCAAAAAGATACAATAAATCCCAATAAATATCCGGCAAGAAAAATACTCACACTTAAAATTATATAAATCCACAGCGAATGCTTTAACACTATCTTAGAATTCTCGATAAGATGCGAAAATATCAAACAGGGAACAGTGAAATTAATCACAAAAAACGTTAAAAATCCCAAAATTTCCTCTTTGATAATGCCTTTTTTATAAAAATAAAACCCAAGAAGTGCAACCAAACAAAGTTTTATAATAGCTAATGAAACCACATTCATAGATAGAATTATAACATATGATATTTAGTTGACAAAGCCATATTAGCCGATAGGCTAAAGACGATAAAACTGGTTTCCTAAAAAACAAATATTTGGTATAATCGCTATTAATAGGGCTGCATTAACTAAAATACTTTAATGCAAAGTCAGCCAAGTTATTATTTTGCGCGGCTCATCTGGCTGAGGTAAAGAATTTTTAAAGTCTATTAGTGCCGAGGTGATTGAATTGGCAGACACGCAGCGTTCAGGACGCTGTGGGTGAAAATCCGTGAGGGTTCTCCCGCATCAAATGCTCTTTTTAAAATAAAAAATGCGGAAGTGGCGGAATTGGCAGACGCGCTAGGTTCAGGACCTAGTGGGTAATACCGTGGGGGTTCAACTCCCCCCTTCCGCATTTTTTATTTCCTATACAAACGGGATCCCTCTCCTGGAATTTATGGTTAGAACGGGGAACTCTCTCCCCCCACGCATTGTCTTATTAAGATCTCTCGTTCCGCCAAAGGCGGGACTCG
This sequence comes from Candidatus Omnitrophota bacterium, assembly GCA_024542985.1. Lineage (GTDB taxonomy): Bacteria > Omnitrophota > Gorgyraeia > Duberdicusellales > 4484-171 > JAMXCX01. The sequence goes on from JAMXCX010000012.1 coordinate 27,311, forward strand.
AGATCCAAAAATTTACTTGGTAAATTTTTGGAGAGGTGGCCGAGCCTGGTTTAAGGCGCTGGTCTCGAAAACCGGTTCTCAGCTTTGTTGGGACGGGAGTTCAAATCTCCCCCTCTCCGCCATACTACGTTATCCTGAAAGAAATTCATAGGAGCAAACTTCGTATGGCTTCGCTAACTTTGTAGATGTATATGTGGTATATATATATTTTAATGAGCTATAGATATAAAAGGTATATTTATGTTGGTTCGACAAATAATTTGAAACGGCGATTATCAGAGCACAATAGTAAGAAAAGTAGGCTAGCTACAGCACCTTATCAGCCATTAAGACTGATGGGATATATTGCTGTCAAGAGCGAAGAGAAAGCCAGAAAGCTAGAAACATATTTCAAAGGTGGATCAGGTAAGGCATTTTTGAAAAAGAGAATTTTACCTGACGAAGTCCACCTTCGCTGAAGCTTCGGTAGATCTGCCGAAGTTTTAACGTAGGCTGACTTCAGCGTAGTCAGGCTCCCCCTCTCCGTAGATTTATGTTATTTGTAAAACAGAGGCGGAATTAGACTTGGCTCATCGTGGGGCAAAACCTAATACATTTTCATTATCTTTTATTAGCAATGAAAAGAAATACCTACATCATATTAACTATTTCATGTATTTTTTCTCTGATAATCCTCAAAGCCATCATAACAAAACCGCAACTCCCTCAAGAAGGGTTCAGCCCTTCTGTGAACATAGAAGAAAAGTTAAACCTCTCCATAGACATAGAAAAATTAAAAAATAACCCTTCTACTCTAATTCTTACGGCATTAACCCTGGCTTACCTATCCCTAATACTTATCGGCCTGGCAAATTTAGTTATTTTTGGCATAAGAAAATTTAAAAATAAACCTATTGTTGATATCGTAAGCGAAAGGAAAAAATTCTCTTTATCAGAAAAGGGTTCAAGCAAATTACTTTTCCTAATAAGTCTAATGATATTTGGAATGTATGTAATTTTAATCGCACTGGGTAATTTTAAACTACCTATCCCGCAGCTGCCCTTAATTTTTAACCTAGCTTTTCAGGTCGGTGTAATTTTAATAGTTTTGCGCTATATCAGCCTAAAATCTTTAGGTTTTTCACTGAGCAAAAAACACCTTATAATCTCATTAAGAATATATTCTGCTATTTTACCCGTGACTTTAATATCACTTCTAATCAACGCTTTTATAGCAAAAAAAATGGGCATAGGATACTCTCCTAATCCAGCAATAGAAATATTCTTTCTTTTAAAAAATAAAATTCTTCTTTCCACACTCATTATACAGGTAGTTTTATTAGGGCCAATAGCCGAAGAATTGTTCTTCAGGGGATTTATTTATAAGCTGACAAAAAATAAATACTCTTTTCTGGTATCGGCCGGACTGACATCTATTTTCTTCTCTCTCATCCATAGAGTACCATATAATATCCTTCCTCTTTTTGTCCTGAGCTTAGCTCTGTGTTATGTTTATGAAAAGACTCAAAATATACTTGCCCCTTTTATTCTACACTTTGTCCACAACTTCGTAAGTGTTTGCTTTTTTCTAGCAATAAAAGAGCTCCTCTAGGCCTAATTATAAAATTTTATCCCGTTAGAAAACTTTTTTCTAACGGGGTAAAAAAACGTAGTTCCCTAACGGAGGGTTTACTAATTTATGTAATCAGCTACATCTAAAGGGAGGTGCAGGGTTTCTTTTATGTGCCTTATCCTTTGAGCTGTATAGGGATGTGTTCTAAAATAAGATAGGGGATTGATTTTCTTTTTATTTTCTTTGTAAAGTTTTTCCTGAACAGCTATGCCGACAGAAGGGTCAAACCCAGCCATGCGGCAATATTTAACCGCTAACTCATCGGCATTAAATTCATCTTGTCGTGAATAACCCATAAAAATTTGAGCCAGAGCAAAAGAAAGACCTTGCTGGAATTCAGGAGAACTACGAGCTACGCTCGACGCAACCATAACTAAATTATATCCCATAGCCGCCTGAAGTCTTTTTATCTGGTGCCTGCTGACAATATGCCCTACCTCATGAGCGATAACAAAAGCGACCTCATCATCGCTAAGTAAATCCAGAAGCTCCTTGTATATATACACATAACCACCAGGTATGCTAAAAGCATTGATTTGCGACTTTGCTTCTTGGTCCTCCTCTATTACATAAAAATAATAACTGATTTCTCTGCGGTCTACATTCTCCACTATTTTTTTAGCTATTTTGTCAACTCTCTGTATATCGTAAGGATTACGAGAAAGCTTAAATTCTTTGGCAATCCTTTTAGCTATATTCTGGCCCATGCTCACTTCTCTTGCTGTGGAGTAAAGAAAAACATCCTGTTTCCCGGTAGCGACATTGTATTCTGTACTAATGCAACCGCATAAAATCAGGCCATAAATCATAAACTGCAAAGCATAGACTAGAAACTTCCTAGGGAAATCTTTCATAAAAAATCTCTTTTGGTAAAAAGACAAACAAGGGGAACTCCTAGTTTAGCTAAATTCTGGCTGGCGCCTTCTTGTCTATCAACAACAACCACTGCCCTGGCTACCTCTATTCTATTCTTTCTCAAAACCTCTATTGATTTTATCAAAGAAGAACCGCTGGTAGCTACATCATCAACTATAACCACACGCTCTTTGGAGGAAGGAAGCTGGCCTTCGATTAATTTCTGACGCCCATGTTTTTTGGGAGATTTACGGATAAGGAACCCTTTGAGTTTCTTTTTATTTTTATAAGCCAAAAAACAAACTCCGCTGACAATAGGATCTGCCCCTAAGGTAGGCCCCCCGATGGCGTCGATTTTATCATCTTTTATAAGCCTAAAAACAAGATGAGAAATTAAATACACTCCTTGGGGGCTCAAGCTCACTTTTCTCACATCTATATAAAAATTACTAAGCTTACCGGAAGCCAGCTTTACTCTTTTGGTCAAAAATGCTTCTCTTTTTAATAATAAAAGTAGTTGTTTACGCATGCCTAAATTATAACTAAAAATAAAAAACTTGCAATAATTCCTTTTCTTCTATATAATTTCCTTCTATTCTATTTTCCCAACTCTTCTAAAAATACTTTTTATGCCTAATGAAAAAATAAAAATCTTCTTGAGGATGGCTGCAGTCTTGGCCTGCGTTTATTTATTTTTAGTTAGCATTGGCCTTATGGGAGCAGCATTCAAAGGTTTTGGCAAAGATTTTGCCCAGCATCTAATCCAAACTACCTCCAATCCTTTTATTGGGCTTTTTATCGGAATTCTGGCAACAAGTCTTGTCCAGAGCTCTTCAACTACAACTTCAATAATCGTAGGAATGGTTGCCTCAGGGGTTATGACCGTTACCAATGCAGTCCCAATAATCATGGGCGCAAATATCGGAACTACGGTAACAAGCATGCTTGTTTCGCTCGGCCACATAGGCCGGCGGGAAGAATTCAAAAGAGCTGTAACCGGAAGCGCTGTCCATGATTTCTTTAATATGATGTGCGTCTGCATCCTCTTCCCCCTTGAAATGGCTTTTAAGCTCTTAAGCAAAACTGCTGCCTGGATGAGCAACATCTTTAATAACATCGGTGGAATTAAGTTCACAAGCCCTTTGAAAATAGCCACCCAGCCGCTCATACACTTTATAGAAGAAACTATTAAAAAATTCCATACTTCTCACAGCATAACTTATATAATGCTATTAACTATTTCTATGATAATTCTCTTTCTCGCTCTATATTATATTGTAAAAATCATGAGAACACTTGTTGCGCAAAGAGCAGAAATTGTACTCAATAATATTCTTGGCAAACACGGAGTATTAATGATTTTTGCAGGCTTAATCCTAACTGCCGTCGTCCAGAGTAGCTCAATAACCACCTCACTTATGGTTCCCCTGGTTGCATCCGGAATACTGACGGTCGAAATGGTATTTCCTATAACTATGGGTGCCAATATAGGCACTACTGTTACTGCCATTCTGGCTTCCTTCGCGACTGGAAACATCTCAGCAATTACCGTTGCTTTTACTCATTTTCTTTTTAATATTATAGGGGTCTGTTGTATTTATCCAATAAAAAGATTGCGAAAGATACCTCTATTCTTAGCAAAAAGTTTAGGGAATCTTGCTTTTAAAAAGAGAAGGTATATTGTCATCTATGTATTAACAGCATTTTTTATACTTCCCGGAATTTTAATTTTGATTTCAAGGATGATGAAATAAGGAGGTAACTATGTTCAAAAATCTCTTGCATTTCTGGAAAGGAAAAGATTTTTTAAACCAGGTCTTGGAAGAATTTAAAAACATGCTGGATGATAGCCAAATAATGTTTGATTCTGTCTGCAAAAAATTGATTAACGACGAAGAAAGTCCGGGGCTTAAAGACAAAATATACGAAATAGACAGAAAAGTAAATTCATTGCAGAGAGATATCAGAAAAAGGGTGGTAGAACATCTTTCCCTGCAACCGTCAGTTAACGTGCCGACATGCCTTATTTTGATGAGCGTGGTAAAGGATGCTGAAAGGCTGGGAGACTATTGTAAGAATCTTTTCGAAGTAAGTAAACTACTGGCCAAACCTCTGGATAAGGGAAAATATTTGAAACTATTTAACAATATAGAAAATGAAATATTCGAACTTTTTGAGCAAACCAAAAAAGCTTTTATGGAATCTGACGAAGAAAAGGCAAAAAATTCCTGGGGTTATAAAAGAGAGATTTCTCAAAGGTGCGACGGAATAATTAAAGAACTAGCGAGTAGCAATATTGCTATTAATGAAGCTGTCTGTTTTACTCTCATGGCAAGGTATTTCAAGCGCATAGCCGCACACCTAACGAATATCGCTACTTCTGTTATAGTGCCTTTGTCAGATTTAGATTATTTTGATGAAAAAAGAACGGAAAAATGAGCTTTAAAAGATTGCTGATTGGCATCGGTGGATTTACCGCCGGCAGTTATCGTGGAAATATTTTAAATACCTAAGTATTTTTTTATCAGCCGGGGCAAGTTTAAGTTTCTGGGCACCAGCAAAAGTGAAAAACCCGAAATCCTGACAATCCCTCGTATAAGGCTCACCTGAACAAATAAAACACTCATGAAGAAAGACTTTTATCTTCAAGGTCCTATCTTCATCGAAAAATTCGCTTACTAATCTTTTAGCTTTAACCTCAAAACCTAACTCCTCTTTTATTTCGCGTTCAATTGCCTCAAAATACGACTCATTCTTTTCAACGCAGCCACCGGGAAATTCCCAGAGATTAGCGTATCTGTCGTCTTTGCCCCTCTGGCAAAGAAGAATTTTATTATTCTTTCTTATCAAAGCAGCAACTACATCCAGCTCTTTCTTCATAATGCTGAAAACTCCAAGCGATAATCAACCGAGATTAAATAGAATTTCCTTTTTGAATATATTATCCAGGCCCAACAAACAAGGAGGGTCAAAATATTTCTTAACTCCTGCCATTTGTTCAATTTGACTTTCAGTGTACATGATTTTTAAATATGGTTTTTTTATTTTCCCAATGCCATGCTCTGCAGAAACAGTTCCTCCTAAAGCAACTGCCCTTTTGCAAAAATCTGCAATATAGCCTCTCGCTCTATGAGCCTGAGAGTCATTTTGAGGAAGAAAGTTAAAATGAAGGTGAGATTCCCCGATATGGCCAAAATTCACATACCGGATTTTTGCTTTTTGGGCGCATTCGTTATAAAAAGCATGCATCTTTGAAAAATTATTCTCAGGAATTGAAATGTCAGTTGCGGCTTTGGTTTGTTTATTCTGACGCAAAAATTCATTAATCATTTGGGGCAATTTATGTCTAAATTCAAATATTATCTCTCTTTGGCGGGAAGTATCGGCAAAGATGCTTTTATCAATATCTGCGCCGCTTTCCTCCATCAAAACCTGCCATTTATTAATGAGAGAGTTATAACTCTTTTGGTCCTCTGCCTCCTGTTCAAAATAGACAGCGGCCTCAAAATTAGGCACAAAAGAATATTGCTGCCGCAGCATATCTAGGGAGTTTTTATCGAAAAATTCCAAAGAAGCGGCAAATAAAAGTCTTTCTCTTTGCAAAGCCTTAATCTTGTCTACAAAAATAAGCGCATCACTTTCATTTGAGAAAAAAAGCAAACCATCAAAGAGGCGAAAAGGAATTTTCTGTAAATTCAAAACACAGGAAGTAATCACGCCTAAAGTACCTTCACTGCCGATAAACAAATCAATCAAATCCATATTAGGTTTTATGAAGTATCCGGCCTGAGATTTAACTTTCGGCATCTGATAAGAAGGGATATTAAATTTAAACCTCCTGCTTTTATATTCAAAATCAAAGCCTTTAGATTGAGAAAAGATATCACCCCGCCTTATAGTAATAAGCTCACCGGTAGTCAGGATAACTTCTAGCTCCTCGATATAACGCCTGATAGAGCCATAACCAAAACCTCTAACTCCGGAAGCGCAAGTAGAAATCGCACCACCTATAAAAGCCAAAGATTCAGTAGGCGAAGCCCTCAAGGCTAAGTTGAATTTATTTATCTCTTTATTCAGCTCCTCTAAAGTTATTCCGGCTTCAAGCCTGATGAGTTGCCTTTCTTTATCGATATCAATAATCTTATTTAAATTCTCTAAAGAGATTATTGCTCCGCCTCCGGGAACACACCCCCCGGTTGTACCGGTCCTTCCGCTAGAAACAGTAAAAGGAATTTTTTTCCGGCAACACTGCTCTATACTAGCTGAAACTTCTCCTTTATCTTTAGGAAGATAGAGTAAAGAGGCCTCACCCTTAATATTGGATGTATCCTCTAGATAATTAGCTAAATCTTCCGGCTTTCGTTTAATAATCACGAGTTAAAAGGTGAGTCTAGAATTTAAAATTAAAGCTAAAGCTAAAAGCTTGGGTGTCTATTAATTGGCCTTCAATATTAAGCCAGGTATTCTCATAGAGAGGCAAATCAAAACCAAAAACTACACCCAAATCCTGGGTTAAATCAGACATTCTCCTTTTCCTATCTTCCTCTACCCAATGAATATAGTCCACTCGGGACCATTTTACTCCTAAATAGGGGGTGAACCCACCCAAGGCATATGAGGCTAATAAAGAGACCTGCCAATCGTCTAAGATAGCTCTGTTTTTTTGGCCGGCATTCAAACGGACAGAACGAGGATGAACGCTGATATGCTGAAAACCAAAAACTGCTTTTACCTTTTCGGTATCATAAAACTTCACTCTTATGCCATAGCCTCCGGCAAAAGAAGAAGGATAATCAATCTCGCTGCTATTTAAGGGATGTTGTTTTATGAGGCCGGATCCGGCCTTTAAGTCCAGAGATAACCAGTCAAAAATTCCGTAAGAAAGCTGAAAAAACTCCTGGTTAGACCTTAAACTTCCAAATTCATTTTCTAGATAGCGCTTGAAAATAACGTGGATTTGAAATCCTCCGAAAAATTTTCCTTTTTCAGGCAGCTTTGTACCATAAGAAGGAGCGGCAAAAAGATAAGGGCATAAATAAATACTAGCGGTAATCAAAAGTAGCAATCGAACAACCAAAATCATTTCTCGCTAATTATATCAAATTTTCAATTTAAGACAACTTAAAAACTATCTCCTGAAGTTAAACCTTCTTTAAATAGTTAAAAGATAGCAATTTATCGAGCAGCGGTTCCAATTCTCTACCCCCGGAGGTGGACAAAGGTTATAAAAAAAGAAGAGCCGGAAAAACTCTTCTTTAATAATTCTTTACTCTCAGCTGCGCTTAGCCAAAGTAGGTTTATGTGTGACAATTTAAGAAAAAATATTTAAAAAGTTATTATCACCGGTTTGTACAACGGTCATCACCTCCACAGCGGCAATCCTGAACAGTCTCGTTAAATTCCCCAATATGCCAAGACTCTGTACTATCATTAACCTTGTCAGCATCAATACAAAAAGTTCCGCTGTCTATGTCAACTCGATAATGCCACTGTCCAATCGGGATATCTGTACCAAGTTCTGCGTTACAGGCAGCAGTGCCCTCACACAACCGACCACCTGGGCCATAACCATCATTATCAATACCGAAATTCTTTGCTGCTGCCTGGAGAATTTTTAGATTGGCTTGGGCCTCCTTATCTTTTATCTTTAGTTGGGCGTTTATGAAGGCTGGAACAGCGAAGGTAAGAAGTATACCGGCAATAACAATAACTATGATTAATTCAACAAGATTAATAGCTTTACGAGAGCGTTTATTAAACAACATTTTAAATGTCTAAAAAAACTTTAAGCGATAATCTTGCTTATTTTTATTCTTAGCCATCATCATCATCATCATCATCATCATCATCACCACCGCCCCCCCCTTGACAAAGCGGCCCTCTTAAATCATGATCGCCTCCGCAAACTCCAATCTCATTAAGTGTAATGATGTCGTCCTCGTAAGCTCCTGCGTCTCGGGTTGCAGTGGCATGAAATGAATCAGCATCAGAATCAGCAACAGCATAGCCCCAATCGATGTCAGTGTCTAGTTGGTTTAATTCAATATAGTCGCCTAAAGCTGCATTTGCACCTCCATCAACAAAATCTACATAGATATCATTCTCTGCCCGGAACATTTTTTCAGCCTGAGCAATCAAACCTAAAGCATTTTTTGCCTTAGCTATCCGGCCTTTTTCTACTGCCGTAAGAAACTGAGGAACAGCAATAGTAGCTAAAATACCAATTACAATGATAACGATTAAAAGTTCCAACAAAGTAAAAGCTCTCCTCATAAAAACCTCCTTTTTACAATGAATAAGACTCTCCACTTCATTTATACCACAAACTCCATATCTATGTCAACTCTAAGAATGGAACCTCAAGTTCTACTCTAACCTATGGTAGAAATCTTAAATAAAGGTAAAAATAAAGATATTACAATACCTCCGATAATTACTCCCATAAATATAATCATCAAAGGCTCAAAGGCGGCAATCATTCTTTCTACCCGGGTTGTTAAGTCTTTTCGATAATGCAATGATACTCTTTGAAAAACTTCAGCCATGGTTCCGGTTTCCTCTCCGATTTTAGACATCTCAGAAACCAGAAGGGGAAAAATATTTATCTTTCTTAATTCGTCTGACAAGGAAGCGCCTTGGCGGACCCTTTCTTTTACAAACACAATTGCTTTTTTTAAAAAAGTATTACCTACACTATTGGCTGTAACCTCTAAAGCAAAAACTATGGGCAAGCCGCTATCTAAGAGAATGTATATTGTTGAAGTTATGCGTTCTAGGAAAAAAGTAAACATGACCGGACCTAAAACCGGTATTTTAAAACAAACTCTATCCCACCAGTTTTTAAATAAGTCTCGTTTCTTAATAAAAAAACAAGCAGCTACAAAAAGAGCCATGCCGATTAAAACAACCAAAAAATTATTAACAAAAAAATCGCTAATAGCAAAAAGAATCTTGGTAAAAAGAGGTAATTCCACATCAAAACTATCAAAAATTACAGTGAACTTAGGTAATATCCACTTCATAAAAACAAAAATTGCTATTCCGGCAGCACCAATAAGGATGCTGGGATAAACCAGAGCGCTTTTTATTTTTCGCTCAAATTCCATTCTCAACTCTAAATAATCTGCCAGTTTGTCAAGCACAAAAGGCAAATTACCTGAAGTTTCCCCTACCTGAACTATACCCTGCCAGAGCGAAGAAAAAACATTGGGATATTTAGCAATAGCTTCGCCAAAAGATAAACCTTTCCTTATGTCTTCGTTGCAAGTTCTCAATATTTTTGACAATTTGATACTCTCGGCCTGAAAAGAAATAATCTCTAAGCTTCTCAGGAGAGTAACGCCGCTGGAAAGAGTAGTGGCCAGATTACGCGCTAAAAAGGTTAAATCATGTAATTTTACAGCAGTATGTCTGCCGGGGGCAGAAAGAGATTTAGAAAAAAAAGAAGCTTTCTGTGTTTTTTCCCCTAGCTCTTTTATCGAGATAATATAAAGCCCTCTTGATTTCAGCCTAGAAACGAGCTCAGACTTAGAATTAGCTAAAGTCACGTCCTTTACCCTAACAGAATCCTTGGTCTTAGCAATATAACTATATCTCGGCATATCTTAGAGTACTACAAAGAAAAATATTGGAAGAGTATTTTATCGATATTTTATAGTCTTAGTATACGGCGGCCACAGAAAGAACTTCCTCTAAAGAAGTAATACCTTCTTCAACCCGTTTTAGGCCACTCTCTAGAAGAGTTTTTGTACCTTTCTTTCTAGCGACATTCATGAGCTCAAGAGGAGTTGCTCCTTTATGTATTGCTGCCCTAATATCTTCATCCAGTAAAATAATCTCATTAATTACTGATCGGCCTTTGTAACCGACAAAATTACACTTCTCACAGCCCTTAGCCTTGTATATCACCGGAGAATCTAAAACTACTCCCTCCGGCAAATTTTCCTTCTTTACCTCATAGGCCTCTTTACAAAACTGGCAAAGTTTGCGTATCAGCCTCTGGGCGATAATCAGTCTTGTGGAAGCAGTTACCAAGTAGCTGGGAATACCAATATCCACTAACCTGCTAATAGTAGAAGCAGCATCATTAGTATGTAGGGTAGAAAAAACTAAGTGTCCGGTTAAAGCCGCCCTTATGGTCATCTCAGCAGTTTCTAAATCTCTAACTTCGCCTACTAAAATTATATCCGGATCCTGTCTCAAGAAACACCTCAAACTATTCGCAAAAGTCAAGCCTATCTCCGGTTTGACTTGAACTTGATTTATACCATCGATCCTGTACTCCACAGGATCCTCAACAGTAAGGATGTTTTTAGCCTTGGTTTTGACTTCATTCAAAGCAGCATATAAAGTGGTAGACTTACCTGACCCGGTAGGCCCGGTAAGAAAAACAAGTCCATAAGAAACTGAAATACCTTTACGTATCATTTCTAATTCCTGAGGTAAAAATCCGAGCTTTGCCAAATCTAAAGCTATACGGCTTTTATCCAGAATTCTTAAAACAGCCTTTTCTCCATAGATAGTCGGCATAGTTGATACCCGCAAATCAATAAGACGCTTGCCTATCTTAACCATAAATCCCCCATCTTGAGGGAGTCTTTTTTCGGCAATATCCATTTTTGAGAGAATTTTTACCCTGGAAATTATAGGCAAATACAGAGAAGTTGCCGGAGAAGGCATATCATACAAAACACCATCAATGCGATATCTCAAGCTCAATTTATCGTAATGCGGTTCGAGATGAATATCTGAAGCATTCTCTTCAATTGCCTGGCGTATTAATAAATCTACAAGCTTTACCACAGGCGCTTCTTCTGCCTGAGCAATCAGTTTATCAAGACTGAGGTCGGTTTCCTCGGAAGAAATTTCCTTTATTTCAACACCCATATCATCAAGGCTTTCCTTGCCGACTGCCTGGATAGCATCGCGAAAAATTTTATCTTTGCCATAAAAAACTTCAATTGATTTTAAAATGTCTGACCTCGTAGAAACAACGGGATTTATCTCACAGCCGGTTATTTTCTTTAGATTATCTATAAGAATTAAATCTAAAGGGTCAAACATAACCACAGTTAGAGAATTTAAGCTCCGCGAAAGAGGCAAGACAATATTCCTTATGGCGAAAACCCGAGGTATAATCTCTTCTAAATTTTGGTCTGCTGTAGGCTTTAATTTTCCTGAAACCGAAGAAACATAGGGTATGGACAATTGCTTACTTAAGGCAATAACTATTTGCTCTTCATTTACATAGCCTAACCTAACTAAAACCTCACCCAGCCTACCACCTTCTCTTTCTTGTAAAGAAATAGCTTCCGTGAGCTGTTTCTCGGTGATAATTCCTTCGGAAATCAATATATTACCTAGTTTTTTATATCTGGCCATTTTTATTCCGGTAGCAAATGTAAGCTGGTTAATTCTAATTTCACTTAACTTCTAGCGGGAAAAACTATCCAAAGCAAGCCTTACAGATTCATCTTTTACATCATTCTGCTGTTCCCGGGGAAAAATCTTGGCTTTCTTAACCCGGGCTGAATTATCCGGCATTATTCGCGGGGTTAGAAAAACCAGAAGTTCTCTATCCTGGTTACCTCCCTCGGGGGATTCCCGGTAACGGAAAAGTCTTCCCACAAAAGGTAAATCTCCCAGAAAGGGTACTTTTTTGTTAATTACAGTGGTTTCTCTCTTTATAAGCCCGCCGATATATAAGGTCTCTCCATTTTTAAGCCTGACCAGGCTTTTCGTGCTTCTTTCTTCAATATTCTTGACATTACCACTACCCGTAGTTAAACCCGAAACCTTTAAACCGCTATCCGTAGACTCTCGGTTAAACATTTCCACAAACAGCGTGATTTCATTAGTAAGAAGATTGACTTGAGGAGTAACCCTTAATTTAGTTCCGGTCTCCTCTCTCTCTACATTCTGAGTTTCAACCCCCTGACTACTAGTGGTAGTAAGTCCTATTGCCTCATCTACTGTAAGATTAACTTCAGCAGTCTCATTAGAAAGAGTAAGTATCTTTGGCCGGGCTAGAAACTTGGTAGTAGTTTCCTGGCTCAGGAAATTCATCACTACTTTTAGCTGATCAAAGGCTAAGCTACCTAAAGTAAAAGTTCCGTCGGCTCCGACAGATGGCGTAAAAGGAGGAACCAAGCGCGTCGGAAAGGGGACCGATGTCTGGCGTGAA
>JAMXCX010000099.1 GCA_024542985.1 Candidatus Omnitrophota bacterium
CTTCCGCAAGTAAGAAATGGTACAGGATATTTGAAAACTACGAGAACTGCCGATGCGATTGCTATGAGTTTATGGCCGAGCCGGGGATTACATTTAAACGCTTTTGAAATAAAAGTATACCGAGGCAATTGGCTTAGTGAACTAAAAAATCCTCAGAAAGCAGAAGAGATAGCTCAATTTTGCGATTTCTTTTGGGTAGTAGCTCCTAAAGATATAATTAAGATTGAAGAAGTGCCAAAAAATTGGGGGCTAATGATCCCCTTTGGTACTACTGTAAAAATCATTAAAGAAGCAGAGCAATTAAAACCAAAAAATATAGACAAATTATTTCTTGCAGCAATACTTAGAAAAGCACAAGAGACAATAACCCCAGATTCAAAACTTAGGGAAGCGAGGATTGAAGGCTATAAACAAGGAGAAAAAAATACTAAAGCAACGCTGAAGTGGCAGTTAGAAGAGCATGAAAGTCTCAAAAAAACTGTCCACGAATTTGAGAAAAAAAGCGGTGTTAATATTCGTAGGTGGGATTGTAAAGACATCGGTGAAGCAGTTAGAATGGTTTTATCCGGTGAACATTTAAGGGCCAAAGAATCTTTACAAGAACTTCTAAAAAAATCTGAAAGAATAACTAAACAGATTAAGGAAGTTTTAAAAGATGAATAATGTATCTAAAACAATCGGGTGGGCTGAAAAAACATGGAATCCGGTTACTGGATGTCTTAATAACTGTCCTTATTGCTATGCCCGAAAAATAGGGTTAAGATTTACAGGGCATTTCAAACCTACTTTTCATTCTAAAAGACTGAGTGAGCCGTACAGTGTCAAGCCAAGCAAAATATTTGTATGCTCTATGGCCGATTTATTTGCTCCCTGGATCCCTAAAGAATGGATTGAGCAGATTATAGAAGTGATTAAAAACAATCCCCAACATACATTTATGTTTCTTACTAAATATCCCTTAGGCTATAGAAGAATTAGGAAATACCCTAAGAACTGTTGGCTTGGGGTAACTGTTACTAGGAGATCAGATTGGTTTAAAGTTGCACAAATGCACTATTTTGAAAGAGATAATATAAAATTTGTTTCAATAGAACCTATTTTAGACTGCATAGATACTTGTTACTTTTGGCTTGCTGATTGGATAATCCTTGGTGGCCTTACTCCGAAACCTGTTCATAAAAGCGAATGGATTGAAGAATTTTTAGATTTGGGAAGTAAATTAAAAACACCAGTCTTTATGAAAAGCAATCTCAAACCAATTTGGAAAGGAAAACTTAGACAGGAGTTTCCGTTACAAAGTATCTTTAAAAAGGGGGGAGGATGATTAAAATAGGCAAATATTATTATAAAAACTTTTGGGCGTTTATCCAAGTAGTAATTTTTAGAAAACCACCTGCATATTTTAGAAATTCAAAAGGGTGGAAACCGAAATCAGTATCTTTAAGT
>JAMXCX010000100.1 GCA_024542985.1 Candidatus Omnitrophota bacterium
CCTGGGCTCATCAAGATCAAGAGTCGCGTAACCATCCTTTCCGGAAGCGTAAACAATCGGAAAATCAAGCTGTTCGTCAGTTGCGTTCAGCTCGCAAAAAAGATCAAATGTCATATCCGCCACTTCATCCGGGCGGGCATGGGGACGATCAAGCTTATTTATCACAAGTATTGGTTTTAAATGTAACTCCAGTGACTTCTTCAAAACAAATTTAGTCTGCGGCATAGGCCCTTCAAAAGCATCAACAAGAAGAAGCACACCATCAACCATCTTAAGAATACGTTCGACCTCACTACCAAAATCAGCATGCCCGGGCGTATCAACAAGATTGAATTGCACTCCTTTATATTGCAAAGAAGCGTTTTTAGAGAAAATCGTAATACCTCTTTCTTTCTCAAGAGGATTTGAGTCCATTATGGCAACCTCGCCCTCCTTAAACTCATAGGCTCCTGTATATTTGAGAAGGGCATCGACAAGGGTGGTTTTCCCATGGTCAACGTGCGCTATGATCGCGAGGTTCCTTACATTTTTTCTTCTTTTTTGATTTGGCATATTCTTTAATAAGTATGGACACATCCCATTTTTAATAACGGGATGTGTCCTTAATTAATATTACGTAAAATTTAAATTATTTTTAATAATACTTTCGAGCCCGCCTTGTGGATTTAATCAAACTTAACCACAGGAACTTTTGAAGCAGATTTTTCGGCTTCGAAGTATACGGATGGTTCAGTAACACCGGCTTGCGCGGCAAAAAACCGACCGAAGAACAAACGTTGAAACCGATTGAAGTCTTTGACCGCACGATTGTAGCGCATGCGTTCAACGGCAATTCTATTCTCTGTGCCCTCTAACTGAGCCTGCAACGCCAAAAAGTTCTCATTTGATTTCAATTGAGGGTAGTTTTCAGCAACTAGCAAAAGACGTGAAAGCGCTCCACTCATCGCATTGGCATTTTCTATTTTACTTCCGATAGAACGAGACGCCCCCCATTGGCTTCTTAGGCGGGTTACTTCTGTAAAGATCTCTTTTTCGTGAGAAGCGAAGCCTTTAACAGTACTTATAAGATTGGGAATCAGATCATTTCTTCTTTGCAACTGGTTTTCAACTTGTGCCCAGGCAGATTTTACCTCTTCATCTTTAGCAATAGCCCGGTTATAACCATTTTTATACCAGCCAAAGAGCATAATGGCTAAAACTAAAAGAACTCCCAGGACAATCCAAATCTTTTTCATTTCCTCACCCCTTTAATGAGCACATAACTTACGAAAATCCATGATTTTCGTAAATTATAAGTGCGAATTAATCCTGAGGCGCAAAGCGCCGCAGGATCACTAAATTATTTGTCAGG
>JAMXCX010000101.1 GCA_024542985.1 Candidatus Omnitrophota bacterium
GGTTGTTCATGTTTCACAACTACTTATAATACTTTAGGCTGTTTTTTTATCAATACCTTCTTGATTTTCTTATGGCGAACTCACGTTATTTAGGAAGAAAAATATGCGTATTGCACAAATAGCTCCCATTTGTCTAAGTTTGCCGCCTCGTAATTATGGCGGAACTGAAATGATCGTTAGTTCATTAACAGAAAGGTTAGTTAAGCGTGGACACGAAGTTACTTTATATGCATCCGGAGATTCCAAAACAGGCGCCAGGTTGAAATCATTTTTTAAAAAAGCTTTAGGGTTTGGGAATGATTGGCCTGAATTTTGTATCGCAAATGCAAATTTTGCATTTCAAGATGCAGATTCATTTGATGTCATTCATAGTCACATAGGATTCTATGGTTTGCCATTTTCAAAATATGCAAAGCCGCCAGTGGTTACTACTTTGCATAATGATATTATCAACAAAAATGATATTTCCTTTGAATATTATAAGGATGTCTGTACATTTGTGGCGGTAAGCCAAAATCAATGTAAAAGAATGTCAGAACTTAAAGTAGACGGTTATATCCATAATGGTATTGATGTTGATCGTTTTCAATTTGGCGACAACAAAAAAGACTATTTATTATTTATTGGAAATATAAGTAAGAATAAAGGAGCTGACACTGCAATCAAAGCCGCAATCAGGCTTCAAAGAAAATTATTTCTAGTTGGGAAAATAGACCCAGCTCATAAATTGTTTTTTGATCAAGAAATTAAACCCTTTATAGATAATAAACAAATTATTTTTGTGCCTTTAGTAGATCATCCACGTAAGCAATCATTGTATAGTAATGCAATGTGTTTATTGTTTCCTATTGATTGGGAGGAGCCCTTTGGCCTGATTATGCTTGAATCTTTGGCTTGTGGAACACCAGTGGTGGCATTCAACAGAGGTTCGGTGCCGGAAATTATTGTGAATGGTAAAAATGGTTTTGCTGTGGATTCATTTGAAGAATTTTTGAAAGCAATTATAGATGCTAAAAATTTAGATCCACGGGATTGCAGAAAACATGTTGAGGAATTGTTTAGTGTTGAAAAAATGACAGATCAATATGAAATGTTATATAAAAAATTAATTCAAGCGAACCGTTAATCCCATTATTGAAAAAATTGTTTATGGGATGTAAGTTGTAGTACGAAGTGGACATAGACAAAGACGGTAAGAAGATGATCCTGAGGTTAGGTTTTCACGCTTCACAGAAAGCGTGAAAAGCGAAGACCCGACCCTAAGACATGCAAGAACTGAGGTGTTTTCGTGGCAATTGTAGAACCTATCATTAGGCCTCCATCGGAG
>JAMXCX010000102.1 GCA_024542985.1 Candidatus Omnitrophota bacterium
TGCCCTATCAACCTCAGATGCTTTAACGCCATCTTTTATTTTTTTTATGCTTAATTCTTGAGCTTTTCTTACGGTAGCGTATATTTTCGTGAAAAGAGTTGGCATTTTACCCCAAATCAACATTCTTGTCAAGTCAGCACAATATCCATAATATTTTGAGCCTAAGTCAATTAGGAAAAAATTCCTATCCAGTTTGCAGTCACTCGATAGATGGTGCGGAAAAACCGTATTTTTTCCCGAAGCTACTATAGTCTCAAAAGCTATCTCATTGTCGCCTTTAAGACGCAAAAATTTCTCCACTTCGATGCTTAAATCCTTTTCTGTCATATCGGAATCGGCTATTTCTTTAGCGAATTTAAACGCCTCCTTGCTGACTAGAATAGACTTTTTAATAAAGCTGATCTCTTTTTTAGTCTTAATCATTCGTATCTTTTCAATTACATCGCTTTCGCCTATAAAATTAATATTTTTCTTTAGGAGGAGAATTTTAAGAGTTTTGTATTCTAAAAAGGGCATTTTTTTTGCCTCGAATCCTACGCGTTTATGCTTTAACTTGCTAACCTCGCCAGCAATCAGATCAAATATATTATTTTTGGCACTGCTCACAATTACCTGCCAGCAAGCTATTGATTTAACAATTTGTGAGTATAGAAAATTAGTGAAACAAAGCATCTTTCCGCTAGCCTCAACGAGAAGATATCCTTGCGTTAGCCTAAACCCGGTCAAATAAGCAATATTGTCCGGATCAGATACCAAAAAGGAATCACAGTTTAACTTTTCTAATATTCCTGAAAAATTTTTAATTCTTTGTTTCACGCTAGTGACTAAGATTTTTTGTTTAAGAAATCCCTGGCGGCGTCTAGGGCCAAAAGGTAGCTTTGCTTTCCTAATCCGGAAATTACACCTAATACCACATCACTTATTAAAGATTTTTTGCGGAACTCCTCCCGTTTGTATATATTCGAAAGGTGAACCTCGATAACGGGTTTATCAACTCCCAAGAGGGCATCACGTATTGCAACCGAAGTATGGGTGTAGGCGGCGGGATTAATAATCAAAAAATCATAGGCAGTATTAGTTATCTTTTCAATTATCTCGCTTTCCGAATTAGACTGGATTGCTTCAATTGTAAAATCATTTTTTTTAGCCCTGACCTTTAGCTCTCGGTCGATATCTTCCAAGGTGGCTTTTCCGTAAATATCAGGCTCTCTTGCACCTAGAAGGTGCAAATTGGGCCCGTGAATTACTAAAATCTTATTTTTTTTCATCAGATTCTGCCTCCTCGACCAGCATTACCGGAATATTATTTC
>JAMXCX010000013.1 GCA_024542985.1 Candidatus Omnitrophota bacterium
AGACAATTCAAGAATTGCAGAAAAATAAAACTATATGCCCCCACCCCGAGTCGAACGGGGCTCCCAGCCTTAGGAGGGCCGTGCTCTATCCTTCTGAGCTATGGGGGCGATTCAAGCTATGAGCTGAATTAGTATTTGATTAAAGAATATACGGGGTAATCTTTTAACTTATCTCTTCCTTTAAGATCTGTCAGCTCAATAAGGAAAGCCACTCCCATGATTTCACCCTTTAGCTGCTTCACCAAATCCACCATAGCCGAAACAGTTCCTCCCGTAGCTAGTAAATCGTCTAAAATAAGAACTTTTGAACCGGCCTTAAAAGCATCTTGGTGAATTTCTAAAGAATCCTTGCCATACTCTAAGGAATAGCCAGCCTTGTAGGTTTTATAGGGGAGTTTCCCAGGTTTTCTAACCGGGACTAGTCCGCAATTCAAAAGATAAGAAAGCGTGCCGGCAAATAAAAATCCTCGTGATTCCGCTGCAACAATATAATCTATCTGCTTATTCTTTAGTAAGTTAACAAACCCATCCACAGCCTGTTTATGGGCATCTTTGTCGCTAAGAAGGGTGGTTATATCCCGAAAGAGAATTCCTTGTTTAGGAAAATCAGGAATATCCCTAATAGTTGCGGCCAAGTCTATTTTCTTCTTTTTTAAAATCATTATCGTTTTATGGATATCTCAATTTACAGCTCTTCTTTTTGTTCTTCCTTGGCGTATTTTCGTAATTTTTTCAAAGCTTCTTGCTCAATCTGCCTAACTCTTTCTCGGGATATTTTTAACACCTTTGCCACCTCAGCTAAGGTGTAAGTTTTACCCTCAACTATACCAAAACGCAAATTCAAAACAACCCGCTCTCTCTCATCAATAGAATCAAGAAGGTGTTTTATTCTTTCCCGGGTAAAAACCTTATCTACTGTGACGGTGGCATCGGAGTAATCGCTGCTTTTAAGAAAATCCCCCAGTTGCGAATCGCCGTCACTGCCAACCGGAGCTTCTATGGATGATTTTTTTGTAGTCCACAATTCGATTTCCCCTACTTTTCTTACATGCATTTTTAAGCGTTTGGCAACCTCTCCCCGGCTTGGTTCTCGGCTTAGCTTCTGACGTAACGCTTCTTTTGCCTTCTTATGTTTTGAAATTAGCTCACTCATGTACACGGGAATACGAATAGTTTTGCCTTGGTCAATTAGAGCTCGAGCTGCTGCTTGCCGTATCCACCAGGCAGCATAAGTAGAGAAACGATACCCCCTACGGACATCAAACTTATTGATAGACCTCATAAGGCCGATATTTCCTTCGGCAATTAAATCCATCAATGAAAAGTTAAAACTAGCATAGTGCTTAACTATGTTCACCACCAGCTTTAAGTTGCAGTTAATTAACTTACGCCGGGCTGCCCTGCTGCCGCGTTTTGCTTTCGTGATAAGTTCTATCTCTTCTTTTTTTTGAAGAATAGGCAAATCTTTTATCAGCTCTAAATAAGCTTTAATTGCTTCCATTGACTTTAATTATTTTATTTTTTTCTAGCTTTGCTTGATTTTTTAGTTTTTTCTTTTATCACTACCTGAGCAGCAGCTAATCTGGCAATAGGTACACGATAAGGCGAACAACTTACATAGTCAAGCCCGACTTTATGGCAGTATTCAATAGACTGAGGGTCTCCGCCATGCTCCCCGCAAATACCCAATTTAATATCTTTGCGGGTTCTTTTTCCTAAATCTACTGCCATCTTAAGCAATTTTCCCACACCGGGAATGTCTAAGCTCTGAAAGGGATCAGTATCGTATATCCCCATCTTTACATAATCACCTAAAAACTTCCCGGCATCATCGCGGGAAAAGCCACAGCCCATCTGGGTTAAGTCGTTGGTACCAAAAGAGAAAAAATCTGCCACCTTAGCAATCTCATCAGCAGTTACAGCGGCCCTGGGAACCTCAATCATGGTTCCAATTTTAATCTTAAAGGGTAATTCTTTCAATTTGTTTTCTTTTTTTACCTTCTCGATAACAGCCAGAACTTCTCGTTTCTGCAGCTCTAGTTCTTTTACGTGACCGACCAAGGGAATCATTATTTCAGGGTTAACCGGTATTTTACTTTTTTTCACCGCCAAAGCAGCCTCGATTACTGCTCTAGCCTGCATTTGAGTAATTTCAGGATAGATTATCCCCAAGCGGCAACCGCGATGCCCAAGCATAGGGTTGAATTCATGCAAAGACTCTACAGTATCTCTGACCTGTTTGTAAATAATACCCATAGCATTGGCGAGATTTTCTTGGCCCTTTTCATCATGAGGCAAAAACTCATGTAAAGGCGGGTCGAGAAATCTTATCGTACAAGGATAACCTTTCAGGGCTTTAAAAATACCCTCAAAATCGCTTCTTTGAAGCGGCAATAACTCCTCTAGGGCCTGCAAATACTGCCTCAAGGGAATTTCTAATTGCTTCTGCAAGGATTTCTTTTTACCTTCGTTTGTTTCTTGAGCTATTTCATCACGCAAAACCTTTACCTTCTGCGCTACCAATATCACCTTGCGGAAAGAAACTATTCTTTCGCCCTCAAAAAACATGTGTTCAGTGCGGCATAAACCAATTCCTTTAGCGCCAAACTCAATAGCATTAGCAGCATCTTGAGGAGTATCGGCATTAGCTCTTACTCCTAATTTCTTTATTTGGTCGGCCCAAGCCATAATAACTCCGAAAGTGCCGGTCATCTTAGGAGATATTGTTTTTATCTTGTCTCGATAAACAACTCCTTTACTTCCGTTTAAAGAAATCCAATCACCTTCCTTTATTACCTGGTCACCGCATTGCATTTGCTTATTGCTTAACTCCATAACGATATCACCGGCTCCGGCAACACAACATTTACCCCAGCCGCGGGCGACTACTGCAGCGTGACTGGTCATCCCCCCCCGGGCAGTTAAAATTCCCGCTGCCACATGCATGCCCCGGATATCTTCGGGAGATGTTTCCAAACGGCACAAAATCACATCCTTACCATCTCCTTTCCATTCCTCAGCATCTTCAGCGCTAAATACTGCTTGGCCGACAGCAGCTCCGGGTGAAGCCGGAAGTCCGGATTTAGAAAAAATTCCTGCTTTTTTCTCTTCATCAATATCAAAATTAGGATGCAGGAGCTGGTCTATTTGTTCAGGCTGTATTCGCATCACAGCAGTTTCCTTAGTAATGAGTTTTTCTTTTACCATATCTACGGCTATCTTTACCGCAGCCTGAGCAGTCCTTTTACCATTACGGGTTTGAAGCATATAAAACTCACCCTTTTCAATAGTGAACTCAAAATCCTGCATTTCCTTATAATGTTTCTCCAGCTTCTTTCTTATCACTTGCAGTTGACTGTAAGTTTTTTTACTAGCTCTTTTCATCTCAATAATAGGCAAAGGTGTCCTAATGCCGGCAACTACATCTTCGCCTTGAGCATTCATCAGAAATTCACCGTATAGTTTATTATCTCCAATGGAAGGATCTCGGGTAAAGCCAACTCCGGTTCCGGAATCCTCACCCATATTGCCGAATACCATAGTTTGAACATTAACAGCCGTGCCAATTAGCCCTTTGATATTATTAATCTGGCGATAAGCAATTGCCCTATCGTTATGCCAAGAACCAAAAACAGCATCTATTGCATACCAAAGCTGCTTCTGGGGATCTTGAGGAAAATCTTCCCCCTTATTGTCCTTGTAAATATTTTTATATCTCTCAACCAGTTCTTTTAAATCATCTACTTCCAGGGCTGTATCAGGAACAACCTTGTTTAAGGCTTCCTGAACCAAAGATTCAACATTGTTGATTCCTTTTTTCTTAGCAATTTTTCTTTTTACTTCTTCTAACTCCTGTTCGAAGGCGTGACGGGAAACCCCCATGGCAACATCACCGAACATCTGGATAAATCTTCGGTAGGAATCCCAAGCAAATCTAGGATTCTTAGTAAGAGTGGCTAAGCCTTCTACTGCTTTATCCGTAAGCCCGAGGTTTAAAATAGTGTCCATCATCCCCGGCATTGACACTGCAGCACCGCTGCGTACAGAAACCAAAAGAGGGTTATTTTTGTCTCCGAATTTTTTTCCGGTAACCTTTTCTAATTTTTTAAGATTAGTTGCAACCTGTTCAGTTGAACCTCGAGGGTATTTCCTCTTATTATCATAATACAATTTACAAACTTCAGTAGTAATCGTAAAACCAGAAGGAACCGGCAAGCCGATACTGCTCATCTCTGCTAAGTTTGCTCCTTTACCTCCAAGAAGTATCTTCATTGTGGCATTTCCGTCAGATTTTCCTGCGCTGAAAAAATACACATACTTTTTCTTGCTAGCCATCTTCAATGTCCTCCTTTAACCTTTGCTCTAATAAATTCTAATACTTTGCTTCTGCTAACCCTATCCTGCTGCATTGTATCGCGGTCTCTAACTGTGACTTTACCGTCACCAAGACTATCTACGTCGATTGTTATACAAAAAGGCGTGCCGATTTCATCCTGGCGGCGATAAAGCTTGCCTATCGCACCAGTATCATTATATACTGCAGGAACGCTATTATTTATATCACAAAAAATATTTTTTGCAAGCTGAACCAACTCCGGCCGATTACGCAATAAAGGAAATACCGCCACGCAATAAGGGGCCAATTGCGGTTTTATTTTCAAAACAGTTCGTAACTTTCCCTTGACTTCTTCTTCGCAATAGGCATCTGATATTACCGCAAACAATGTCCTATCAACTCCTGCCGAAGGTTCAATGACAAAAGGCGTAAACTTTTCTTTTTTTACGTTATCATAAAAAGAAAGGTCTTTCCTGCTAACTTTTGCGTGCTCGGTTAAATCAAAATTCCCTCTGTTGGCTATACCCTCTAATTCACTCCAACCAAAGGGAAAATTAAATTCAATATCTGTGCAAGATTTAGCATAATGGGCCAATTCCTCTTTTTCATGTTCCCTTAAACGCAAGCTTTTTTTCTTCAGGCCGATTTTATTTACATAGAAATCAAACCGCTCCTTAACCCAGTATTTGTAAAACTTATTAGCCTCGCTCGGATGGACAAAATATTCAATCTCCATCTGTTCAAACTCTTTCATCCGAAAAACAAAATTACCGGTTGTCACCTCATTTCTGAAAGCCTTACCTATCTGGGCTATTCCCAAAGGAAGGCTCTTGTGGACTGTATTCAGGACATTAGAGAAATTGACAAATATACCCTGGGCAGTTTCCGGCCGCAGATAAGCATAATAAGGCTCATCTTCAGTAGCGCTCATATTGGTCTTAAGCATTAAGTTGAATTGGCGGGGTTTATTTTTCTTTGTATCTATTTGGTGGCTGCATTCAGGGCACTTAAAACAATCTTGGCCTGCTTTTTCAAGCTTATCCATACGGAATCTCCTCTTGCATCCCGGACAATCAACTAGCCAATCCGCAAACCCTTGAAGATGACCGGAGGCTTGAAATACCTGGTCTTTCATGATGATACTGCTGTCGAGGCCGACTATATCTTCTCTTTTTTCGACATAAGTATCCCACCAGATGTCTTTTATACGTTTTTTGAGCCTTGCGCCTAAAGGTCCATAATCCCAGACACTAGAGAGCCCACCGTAAATCTCCGAACCCCCAAAAATAAAACCTCGTCTTCGGCACAATGCCACTATTTTTGATAATTTATCGGCATTCATTTTAGGCTAACATTATACCCTAAAAATTGTTTTTTTTAAGTAAAAAATTCTCTAATTACATTGGGAGGCTAAAATAGCAGAAGAATCTAGAAAGTGTTGATTTTTTCCTTTATTTTTTCTATTCTGGCTTCAGGTTTCGGGTGGCTTCGCAAGAAAACCAACGGTTCACCCTTATCCAAGCGTTCTAGCTTCCTTAAAAGCGAAATAGCACCTCTAAGCTTATATCCGGCTTTTAAGACGTAACCTACCCCTAAAGAATCAGCAAAAAACTCGTCTTTACGAGAATAGCCTAAGGCTATAATATTATAGGTAATATTGACTGCGTCGCGCACCAGAGCATAATCAGAATATCCTAAGGCAATGCTAATCAATAGGTCAAAACCCAAAGAACTCTGCAATCTTTTTAATGAATGCCGGGCACATACATGCCCGATTTCATGGCCGATAACAAATGCCAGCTCATCTTCACTTGTGCCTTCCACTAGGCCTTTATTAATGAAAATATATCCTCCCGGCAAGGCAAAGGCATTCATCCCGGTATCATCAAGGATGTAAAATTCAAAATTCAAAGAATCCCTGTGGCTTATCTTGGCGATAGATTTCCCGATTTGGTTTACATACGCTACCAGGGTGTGGTCATTTACTATGCCTTTATTCCTTATTATATCGTCAGCCATATTTCGCCCAATAGAAATTTCAGACTCTTCATTAATGAAATAAGATTCTTTTCTTCCGGTAGCCGGATTATAAATAGTCACGCAACCGCTAATCAAAAATAACAAGATAAGTATAAGTAATCTTTTCATCTTTAGCCTCTCTCTTCCCGTATTCCGTAATCCGTTATCCCTAGCCCTTATCTTAAGGACTATCAATAATTTCAATCTCATAGGGGCTGTTAACAATAATCTCCGGCCCGTTGTATTCTTTTATCTTTCCGGTAACCTGAACTATCTTTCTCTTATAAAAAGAAACCGGCTCTATGCCCTTGTGATTAAAATACTTTAAAGAATTATTAAAAATCACTACAGTAAAATCTGTTTTGTAATCTCGGCCAAAATTTAAATACACACAATTTCGTGATTGATAGGTACTCAAAACCATCCCCCTTACAGTTCGAATCTGATTTATATATTTACGGGCTTCGTCGGCATCTAAGACTGTTAAAACACCCCAGAAACCTTTTAAGCCTTTGCGGGCTTGTTTCTGTAATCTTACAAATGAATCAACGTACTTAACATTAGGCGGAAAAGTATATAGAGAGGCATAACCGGATTTTATTAATTCAGCATTTACGAATTTATCCCCTACAAAGCAATAACCTAAAAGCCTCCCATATTTGTCTTTTCTTACAACATCGAATTCAATTCTTACATACTTTCCTTCTACAAGCTTTCGGTTGAATTCAGTTGCTTCTAAAGCAAAGGGTTGGGGTGAATAAATAAAGTCTTTGCCCTTTTTGATGTGCACCTCGGGAGTATCCAGGCCTATATAACGCAGCAAATACCCATTAGATAACCTGATGGTATCTCCGTCAACAACATCTACAACTTTTATCTGAGAGTAATCTTGAGAAGCGCAGCAACAAAAAAGCAGAAAAGTGAAAAAGACTAGCTTTTTGAGCACTAGAAGTTGTCCATTATCCCCAAAAAGACTTTTTGCGCAAAATGCGGTTTAGGTAAAAGATACCTGCGTGCGGAAACTTTAAGACGCTGGTCGTTAGGGCTAATCATGTTTATCCTTACAGCTAGATTGTACTCAGAAATATTTGCCCGGATTAAGCCTTTAGATTCATTGGCCGTAACTATCTCTGCCTCCATTTCTTCTAAAGTATCCAAGCAGGCATCCCAAACTGTTCGGTATCCAGATTTAACATTCCCCGAAGCAGAATCTCCGCTTAAAGCGTAACCGGTCAATACTCCTGCGCCAATCATAAGCGGAATACATCCGCCTACCATTAAGCATCCCAAAGCAAGAAAAGTAATTTTTTTCATATTAAACTCCTTAACCTAAATATATCAAATTTTTCTTCTTTTTCAAGAACTAATTAAAGATAATGTTGACTCTTAGGAGTTGATACCTAACTTTTGCAATTCCTCAACAAGTTGACTATTGTTGATAAATTTTATACAGCATAAACCAAAGGTTTTTGCCTTCTGAATTAAATCCTGACGGTCATCAATATAAATTATATTATTGAACTGCGTACCGGCGGTCTCTTTTAATATCTGATAAATTTTCTTCTCCGGCTTTACTGACTTAACTTTAAAAGAAAGAATTAAGCCCTTAAATAAGTCAAAAACTTCCCGGTGATTTTTGTAAAGATAATCATAGTGCAGCTTGCATATATTGGAAATAAGATATACCGGATATTTTAACCTCAAAGTTTTAACTAAAGCTATTGTTTCCGAATTGGGAGAAAATATTGAGCTCCAGGCCTCAATAAATTCACTAAAACTTAACGACCCTGAAAAAGCCTTTTTAAATTTTAAAAAAAACTCCTTTTCAGAAACCAATCCTTTTTCAAAGTCTAAAGAGAAATTTTTGAAAAAAAGAGCCTCAATTATCACATCCGGGGAAACCCCGACTCGATTCTTTATCTTATCTAAGCCGAGATTATAATCAAAATCAAAAAGTACATTTCCTAAATCAAAGGCTAAAACTTTCATCTTCTTACAATAAATATCTCAGTTTTTCCCGTAAAATAATTCTTTGGCACTTTTTGGTATGCTATATTCACCGGAATAAGGAAAATTAAATCCTAATTTTTCAATCCTTTTAGTGCTATAAATCATATCTCTGGTAAAAAAATTTAATTTTTTCCCTACATAAGGTAAAGGCATTAATGCGGCTTTTAGGCAATTAGGTATATTCAAAGGCGGCTTCGCTCTAATACCTTTACACATCGCTATAAACACTTCTTTTGACGATAACACTTCCTTGTCAGCAATAAAAAATGCACCTTCTAAAAAACCCTCATTGCCTAAAGAATATATCATCAATTTAACAACATTTTTCACATAAGCAAGGTGAAATTTATTTTGGCCATTATCAATTAAAGGCAGAAGCCGGTATTTTAAAAGAAAAAGCATAAACCTCATCATATGAGGCTCATCCTCCCCGTAAACTATCGGAGGCCTGACAATTACAATCTTTAAACCTTTTTTTCTGTATTCTAAAGCTTTTCTCTCAGCTTCTACTTTCGACTCGCCATAGATATTCGTAGCTTTAAACGGTAGGTCTTCTGTTAGCGGCACCTCCCTATTGCCGCTGACAACAGCTACCGAACTAGTATAAACTACCCGTTTCACCCCGGACTTTAAAGACAAATCACATATATTTTCTGTTCCCAAGACATTTATTTTATACAAAAGTTCAGCATTGCTATTGGCAACGTATCCGGCACAATGAAATACAATATCAATTTTTTGATTAAATACTTTCTCTAATGAATATTTTTCTGTTATGTCAGCTTGAATTATTTTAGCACCGAATTTTTTTAGAAAAGTTGCTCTCGAAAGCTTTCTGGTTGTACATAAAATATTGTATTCACCTGATTTGGATAATTCTTCTACCAAATGCCTTCCGATAAAGCCAGTCGCACCGGTTACTAATACCTTCGTTTTCTCATCCATAAATTTAAATTTCCTTTATTTCTTTTATTCTTAACAGACGCTCATCTAGGGCCGTGCCTATCGACATCATATCATCGGCAGATATTTCCCAACCAGAACTCCCCAAGTTATCTTCTAGCTGGCTAAGCTTTCTTGTGCCGACAATCGCTGAAGTAATTCCAGGTTGAGAAAAATTCCAGTTTATAGCCAGCTGGGCTAGGTTTTTATCATATCCGGCTGCGATTTCTTTTAACTTCCTAAGTGTATCTTTATTAATAGAAAATCGCGGCTCTGTTAAATCTTTTTTCTTCATCTTTCTGTTGACATCGTCGGGGACACTAACCCCGTCAAGAAAGAATTTACCGGTTAATATCCCGCTGTATAAAGGCGCGTAGCTGATAATTGCTATATTATCGTTAAGGCAAAACTCAATTATACTCCCTTCAATCGCTCTGTTAAACATAGAGTATTCAGGTTGAAGGCTATGCAAAGGGCAATATTTCATAAATTCCTGCATCTGGGAAACTGAATAATTACTCACCCCAACTGTCTTAATAATTCCTTTTTGATAAAGGCTATGCATAACTTCAGCCGTCTCACCAATTGGTATATCCGGATCCGGCCAATGCACTTGATAGAGGTCAAAATAATCAGTGGCAAGCCTCAAGCGTGATTCATCCAGCTCTTGGAGCATTCTTAGCTTTGTGAGATTATGCAAAATATTAGGACCTTCCCAGGAAAGACCGAGTTTAGTAGCTATTAATACTTTCTCTCTTAACTTTCTTTTTTTTATAAATGAACCGATTATTCTTTCAGAACGGCCGCGGCCATACACCGGAGCAGTATCAATCATTCTTACCCCTCTATGAATCGCTTGCTCCAGCACTTCGATAGAATCTCTATCCTGCTGTGGGCCCCACCAGCTATCACCCCCAAAGGCCCAAGTGCCTAAAGAAAGCGCTGAGACTTCGATATCGGATGTTCCTAGTTTTCGATATTTCATGTTAGATTAACGGCTTTTTAGGTTTCCTCAATGCCCTTCTCCCCGCACCATAGAGACAGCATGGATAATACTTTCCAAAACACATTCTAGGGATTCTTTAACACCCTTAGGGCTTCCGGGCAAATTTACAATAAGAGTGTTCGCTTTTAAGCCCGAAACTCCCCGGGAAAGAATCGCTCTCTGAGTTTTTTTCGCCCCTTCAATCCTCATAAACTCTGATATTCCCGGCACTTGCTTATCAATAACCTCTAGTGTTACCTCGGGCGTAACATCCCGCAGGCCCAGACCTGTACCGCCGATAGTTAGTATTAAATCCGCTTTAAGTATACTGATCAAATAGTTTAAATGATCCTTGATCGCTTTCTTATCATCCTTAACAATTTCATAACTGCAGATATTAAATTTATCCTCAGTAAGGATATTTTGAATAGCTTTTGCGCTTGAGTCATTATCTTTTGTCCGGGTATCGCTTATGGTTAAAATAGCTGCTTTAATCATTGCCGGCCTCTATTGAATCTCCGCTGCGGATAATTCCCCCCTTAATCACTTTTGCAAAAATACCTTCTCTAGGCATAATGCAGTCACCAATTTTATAATAAATCGCACAGCGCTTATGGCATTCTTTGCCGATTTTTGATATCTCCAAAACAACTCTTGCGCCTAGCTTTAATCTATCTCCGATTTTTAAATCTAGGAGCCGAATACCTTGAGTTGTAATGTTCTCGGCAAAATCTCCTTTTTTTAAAGACGGCTTTAATTCTTTAGCGATTAGGCGGCTATTTTGCTCATTAATGCTCTCTAGGGCAAGAAGGCTCACTTGTCTTATCCCCGGACCAGAATGAGCATCTGTTTCTAACCCAAAGTTTTTGATTAACTTAGACTCATTAACCGGATTTTTGCCGGTGCCTTTATTTTTGCTAAGGTTAATTGAACAAATTCTGCCCTTCATGCTTTCTCTTGGCTTTTGTAATGTCCGCTCTTTCCACCCTGCTTCTCAAGCAACTCGATATCTAATATTTTTATTTCTTTAGAAAACATTTTACACATATCATATATAGTCAATGCCGCTACTGAGCAAGCTATCATCGCTTCCATTTCAACGCCGGTTTTTGCCGTGGCTTTAGCAATTGCCTCAATTGTTACTATTTCTTCTTGGAGAGCAAAATCTACTTCGATGCTGTCTACTTCAATATTATGACACAGCGGTATAAGCTCCGGAGTCTTTTTCGCGGCTAATATTGCGGCTATACGCGCAACTTCTAAAATATTACCCTTAGGTATATTGTTATGTTTAATCTTGTCGGTTATTTCTTTGCCTAGAATTACCCGAGCCCTTGCTTTGGCAATCCGTACTGTTTTTTCCTTATCTCCCACATCAATCATGCCCATATCATACCTCCTCAATTAACCGCCAAGGCTGCTCATCTCAATCTTACGTTCCTTAATCGTATACTTTGTGTATTGAAACTTTAAGCTCAGCAGTTTCTTTATATCTTCCAGCAGCTTCTCGTCTTGAGTATTGCTGCGCAGCAAAGGACGAGTATCATAAATATGTCCGGAAAAAAGGCAAGGTGAAATCCTGCCCGCGCAATCAACTCTTATTCGGTTGCAACAATGACAAAAATTACTGCTAGAACCGCTGATAAATCCTATGCTGCCTATTGAACCGCTAATCTTATAGTATGAGGCCGGACCCTCCCCCTTTATCATATGCGATGGTTTTATTTCTCCTAATTCTTCAGTAATTAGTTTTTTGGTCCGTTCACTGGATAATAAAGACTCAATAAATTTTTTTGAGCGCTGGTTAGTATGAAAAAGCTCAATAAAACGTACAATGAGCGGATATTTAAGAGTAAGCTTGGCAAAATCTACTATTTCATCATCATTAACGCCCTTAATAGGAACTACATTTAGTTTCACCGGGTCAAACCCAACCGCTAAAGCAGCTTGAATACCTTCCCAAACCTCGAGAAAAGAATCTACTCCGGTGATAGCCTTAAACCTATCCCTTTTTAACGTATCCAGACTTATATTTACCCGGCTTAGGCCGGCTTTTTTGAGTTGGGCGGCATATTCACTCAACAACATTCCGTTAGTAGTCATCGAGATTTCCTCTAATCCTTCTATCTTTTTCAGCATCTCAACTAAAGCTACAATATTCTTTTTAATCAATGGCTCGCCGCCGGTAATTCTCACCTTGCGTATTCCGATTTCAATAAACAACCTGATAAGCCTTGCTATTTCCTCATAGCGTAATACTTCCTGGTGGGTCAAAAATTCACGTTTCTCCAGGGGAGTACAATACACACAATTTAAATTACATAAGTCCGTTACTGAAAGCCGTAAATAATCTACCGTTATATTTTTTTCCATCTGATAAATAGTGTTTGGGAATTTTTTCGAACACAAGAAATATTTTCATCAATCATCATAGCTCCGTCAGCCTGGGCTAAAGTGTAAATATCGGCTGAACCATGGCTGGATAAAGGTTCTAGGTAATATCTTGAGTTGTCTTTTGATATTTTTATGGGAGAAAAAAGTTTTCTGTCCCCTTTTTTGCAAAAGTCTTTTGCGATAAATCCCTGTTCAAAAGAAAGAGATGGTTCGGAATATCCCATCATTTTATGCAAAGCCGGGCGGATAAATAGCTGGTAGGCCATAAAGCCTGAAACCGGATTACCGGGAATACCAAAAATAATTTTTTTCCCTTTCGTTCCGAAAAAAACCGGTTTGCCGGGTTTAACTTTTACTTTATGAAATATATTTTTTACTCCTAAACTTTTAAGAATATCCGGTACAAAATCGTAATCACCCATTGACACCCCGCCGGAAATCAAAAGTACGTCATATTCCAGACCTTTTCTAATCGCAGCTTTTAATTGAGAAGGCTTATCTTTAGCTACTCCTAAGTTAAAACAGTTGATATTATCAGAAGCCAGCAAGGCGCAAAGCTGAGGGCCATTGCTGTTATAGATTTTATTTCTGGCTAATTTTTTCCCTAAAGGTATTATTTCACCGCCGGTGTTTAAAATCGCCACCTTCGGCAGACTTATTGTTTTAAGAAATTGCCGGCCTAAAGCAGCAATAAGGCTTATGTGTGAAATCGTAATTTTTGTTCCGGAATCTATGACCTTTTGCCCTCTTCTTATATCTTCCCCCTTAAGACATACATGCTGTCCCCTTTTTACTTCTTTAGTTATTTCGGCGTAGCCGCCGCATTTACGGGTATATTCAACCATAACCACACTATCAGCGCCTTCGGGAATAGGCGCACCGGTCATTATTTTTACACATTCCCCGAATTTTACTTTTTTCCTAAAATCTCCTCCTGCCGCAACAATGCCAATACATTTTAATTTAAAAGGTAAGCTTTGAGGGTCAGCGGCCCTTAAAGCATAACCATCCATAGCAGACTTATTAAAAGGAGGTATATCAAGCTTGGAATATACATCTTCGGCCAAAATACGGCCTACCAATTGATTAATGTGAGTTTTTTCTAGGGGAAGTTTTGCAATATTTTCTGAAATTAACTGCTGGGCTCGCTTAAAAGTAATCATTTTATACTTTCCTTTATTTATATAATATTTTATATTTCTACCGGCTTACTAAAAATCTCGTTGAAGCGCTTATCTACGAAAGCTTTGGTATCCTTATCCAAAATGTCAAATTTGGCTAAAATATCCCGGGCATAATCAGTAAGAATTGCGCCTCCGCCATATTTACCGCCTTTAGTTCTTATTAAAAGAGGCCGGCCTAGTCTTTTCTCTATTGATTTTATATAGCTCCAGGCGTGACGATAAGACATATTAAGTTCTTGGGCTGCTTTGTTAAGAGAACCAGTCCTGGCAATGCTTTTTAAAATCTCTGATTTTCCTGTACCAAAAATGAGTTTTCCCTTACTGTCAATCCAGACTTTCGACTTTACTCGCATCTCTTCTTTGCTTCTCCTAAATCTTGGGGAGTATTTAAGTTTCTGAATATATTATTAAAAAAATCATTGTTTTTTAACTCAAAAAACGTATGGTTTACACCCTCTAGAAATTTTTTTACTGAATAGTCGGTATTTAGCCTTGCATAAGAATTTATTTTATCTGCTAAAGCCTTAGCATAGATAGCATGAAGAGGCTCTAGGAAATTATCTATTCTAGGAATAAAAGCCTCACAATTCAAAGAATTAAATTGATTAATTTGTTCCTTAATTATATCGTTATGCAAAAAAGGCATATCGCAAGCTATAAAAAAAACGCCCCTTTTAGACGAATGATAGAGACCGGAATGGATGCCTCCTAAGGGCCCGATATTTTTTATCACATCAGTGACTATCCGGCAAGAATTATTATACGCGGTGTATTCATTAGGAGAGTTAGTAACTAAAATAATTTCATCAAATATTTCTCGAAAAACATTTAGTATTCTCTGGATAAGAAAAATACCCTTCAATTTGATGAAGGCTTTGTTCCTGCCTCCCATTCTTTTATTTTTACCCCCACAAAGTATTGCTCCGGCTATATTCATTACAAAACTAATTTTAATTAATCTTAGAAATAAATGTCTCTCTCGCCCTTTTTTACCCTATCGTAGTATTCCATAAATTGAGGAAAAACACCAGGCAAAGTCTGCTTTATCTCCTGAATTTCTCTATTTATAACTTTCTTGGCTATTTTCTTTGTTTCTTCACTGGCAAAATCATCAAGCCATTCTCTAAACGTAAGCACAGCATTAAGCTTACAGAATTTGCCTTCCTTACCGGCCCGCAAAAGCTCCATAATACATTCACCCGTCCTTCCGCAACGATACCCGGCGGTGCAGAATGAAGTGATACTTCCTGCTTTAGCAAATTCCTGAATAACTTCCTCAAGGCTGCGGGTATCGGATAAAAGAAACTGCTGCCTTAAACCTTCCTGATTATCGCTTCTATCGCTATATGAGCCAATACCTATTTTTGATGAGGCATCAGTTTGAGTAATACCCAAAGCAATTGATTCTTTCTTAATCTGAGGACTTTCCCGGCAGGTGATAATCATTCCGGCATGCGGGATACTGAGACGAAGAACTAAGATTAGCTTTTTAAAATCCTCATCGGATACTTTATATTTAGGGCTCTCTGTAAACGGCGTATTAGTTGCCGGCTCTAAGCGCGGAAAAGATACGGTATGGGCACCAATGCCGAATTTTTTCTCCAGCTCTCTATTGTGAGCAACCAAACCCATCACCTCATATCTCCAATCATACAAGCCGAATAAGGCGCCTAAGCCTATATCATCTACACCAGCCTCCAAAGCTCTATGCATAACGTAAAGTCGCCAAAGATAATCAGATTTAATAGTCCCTTGGGGATGTACATCTTGATAAGTTTTTCGGTGATAAGTTTCCTGAAATACTTGATAAGTACCAATACCAACCCCTTTTAATCTTTTTAATTCCTCAATAGCCAGCGGCGGAGCATTAACATTAACCCTACGTATCTGGCCAACCCTATTCTTGCTCTTACCCTCAACCTTAACCTCAGCCTCAACCTTAT
Source organism: Candidatus Omnitrophota bacterium (assembly GCA_024542985.1). Classification (GTDB taxonomy): domain Bacteria; phylum Omnitrophota; class Gorgyraeia; order Duberdicusellales; family 4484-171; genus JAMXCX01. The sequence goes on from JAMXCX010000013.1 coordinate 15,814, forward strand.
ATATTGTTTTTATTGTATCAACCATATAATCTATATCATTTGCCGGGTGTTCCCCATAAACAACAATTAAGCGCTTATGTCCGATTTGGCCAGCGAGTATTTTGGTTTCAGCTTCAATTTCAGCCAGGCTAAGAACTTTTCTTTTAGTGTATTTATTAGACTTGCGAAACCCACAATAGGAACAATCATTAACACAAAAATTTCCTAAATAGAGAGGAGCAAAAGTTACGATTCTATTATCATAGACTTTTTTCTTAACTTTAAATGCCACCTCTTTCATCTTTTCCAAATTCTTGGAGTCGCTAACAGACAAGAGATAAGCGGTCTCGTCAAGGTTTAGAGTTTGAATACTTAATGACTTATCGAGTATATCCTGAAATTTTTTTGAATCAGACTTTTTTGACCTTTTAAGTCTTGAGTCAATGTTACTGTTGAATATAAAATCTCCTTTTTGCAGATATTTTTCTATCTGGTGATTTTTAATCCTTTGCTTGTCCCAAAAATCAATCTTACTTACCTTAATACCTAGCATTATTTTACCTTTTTTTTGCAAAAAATATCAAGCTTTTCAGCTCGCAGGCCATATCCACATTAGAAACTGATACATTATCCGGAACCTTAAGTACAACCGGAGCAAAATTTAATATTCCCCTTATACCTGCCGAAACCAGGGTTTCTGCTATGGGTTGGGCAACATCAGGAGGAGTTGAAAGTATTGCGATTTTAATATTATTTAATTTCACAACTTTCTTTAAATCCTTAATATCCTCTATCCTAACATTTTTTTTCACTCTTCCTATTTTTGTTTTATCACTGTCAAAAACATGGGCTATTTTGATATTAAACCTGGAGAAGCCTTCAAAACCTAAAAGAGCACTCCCCAGCTTTCCTACACCAACAATAGCAATATCCCACTTATTGTTGACTCCTAATATGTTTTCTATTTCTTCTATCAGGCGCCCTACATTATAGCCAACCCCTCTTTTACCAAAACCACCAAAATAGGATAAGTCTTTTCGAAATTGCTCAGGGCTGACATTAAGAAATTGAGTTATTTTATCAGAAGAAATAATATCAACGCCGGTTTCTTTTAACTCTTTAAGATTACGCAAATACAGTCCGAGGCGCTTAATACTTTCTAAGGAAAAACTATTTTTGCTCTTATTATTCTTCATCTATTAGTTACTGCTATGCCTAAATCTGTCGGAGCTCGGCCTAAAGATTTAAGTAAAGAGATCGTCTCTTCAATCTGACCCTCAACAGAGGCTGCTATGTATGCCTTATTAGGATAAATTGAATATTGCTTTCTGTATTTAATTGGTGTTAGATTAAGCATTACTGAATTTGCTCCACAAAGAAGCCCGGCTTGAGTCATATCAGCATTTAAGGTTTGCAGAGCAGTCGTTACTAATATTTTCGCGTTTTCAGGATCAATTAATCTAATTAGGGCCAATATTTTCAATACTTGTTCTTGACTTGGTGCAGAAAATTCTTTTAAGGGAGTGCTGGGATGTGGTATAAAGGGCCCGAAAGAATACATTTCTGCTCCTAGGGCTTTAGCTAAATATATATCATTAATGATATCTTCTTGACTCTGTCCCGGTAAACCAATGAGGCCCCCGGTCATAATCAAATATCCTTGCTTATACGCTCTTTTAATATGTTCGAGGCGACTATCAAGGTTTTGGCCGGGATGTAAGTTTTGGTATATCTTTTGGTTTGAAGTCTCAAACCTCATAAGTAAAGCTCTTGCTCCGGCCTGATAAAGCTCAGAAAGACCATCTAAGCCTACCTCACCAAAACTTATGCAAATCAATACTGGCACCCTCTCTTTGATTCTCCTTACAATACTAGCTAGTTCTTTAACGGTATAATTAGGGTCCTCCCCGCTTTGCAGCACTAAAGCCTGGAATCCATAAATTTTAACTGCTCCCACCGCCGCCTCAACAACTTCATCAGGGTTCATCCGGTAACGCCTAAGTGCGTGGTTATACGTAGATATACCGCAATAGTGACACCCCTTAGAACAATAATTTGAAATTTCAATTATTCCATGCACACAGCAAGAATTTTTATGAAATTTTTGACGCAGAAAATTAGCCGCTTTAAAAAATAGCTCCCTTGACTCATCATTGTCTAAATTAGCTAAATAAATTAGCTCTTCCCTGTTAAGCTTGAACCCTTCAAGGATTTTATCCAAAACTTTAGTAAGTTTCTTATCGATATTTTCGCGGTCAAAATCCAAACGGGAAAGCCTCAAGTCAACATCCCGGAGTTCAAAAAAAAGCTCTCTCCAAGCTGATAAGATTTCTTTTGCTTCTTGGGGTGCGACCTTCTTTATTACATGTCCACCTTGGGCGCAGATATAATCGCCTATTTTTAAGTCATAAAACTCATTAAGAGCTTTTTTTTCTTCGCCGAAATAATCAACCACAATGCTTTTCTCGTTAATTTCTTTTACTTGTCCGGGAATAGCATAACACATTTTTATTTTCCTTGTTCAATGTCAAAAGATACGACCTCTATTCTTGAAGCCAGGAAAAAATTAATTTCCAACTCGGCATTTTCTAAAATAGTACCTTTTGATAATACTGCAAAAGTTTCTCGAAAAGAATCTTCTTTTATGCCGGTAAATTCGCCTATTTTTATCCTCACCCTTGATACAGCTTTAGCGCCTTCCCGCTCTGCGTGTTCTGATATGTTTTTAATCACTGGCTCAATTAAGTGTGTCTCGTGCATTTTTTATCTCCATTAATAATTTAGTTATTTCTTTAAGTGTACTATTTAATTCTTTAGACATTCCTTCGCCGAATGAAACATCTTGGGGCTGAATACCTAAAAGATAAATACTCGCCTTTGTCTCAAGGCTAAGATAATCAAGAAACATTTTTGGCGAAAGATCGTGGGTAGTAAAACCGCTTTTTACAATCTCTGATGAATCTAAAATATCGTAATCGCCGGCCTGTTTTTCTAAATGTATACAATCAACGATTAAAATCGTACCGGGTTTTTCCTTAATAATCCTACCCATGTAGTTTTCCGGAGAAGTCCCAACATCGAAACATACTAGATTATTATTGCTGCCTAATTTCTCAATAAGGATTGGGCCAAAGCCATCATCTCGTCGCAACGTATTACCAACTCCGACAATGACAACTTTTCCCTTAAGGATATCCTTAAATATATTCTTCATTTGAGCTGTAATCTTATAGCTTAAAGCTTTATTCAGCGGTCAAGGTAGTTTCTCTTCTACAGCGGGCACAGAGAATTTTTACCCTGTCCGAACGGCCGTGATCGCGTAAGGCTGATATAATATTTTGATCTATGATTCCGAGGTTCCTGAGACGGGAAAGATAAAGCGTAGGGCTTGAAAAGCTAAGTTCACCTATACGCTGGACAATCCATTTTAAATGATCACGGCAAGCTATTGTAGCACCGCAAATTTCACAAAGCTGTAACTCTTTATCAATGCTTTCCTGGGCCTGGCTGCGGTCAAAAAATGAAAGCTCCCAGTCAGTAGAAAGTTTAATCCCTTCCTTGTCAGCAAGACAATTAGCCTCACATTCACCACAAAATATACAAGTGTCAGTGTAGTGAATCATAACCCTTGTTGGTACTTTTCTTCCATCAATAATATCTTTATAATCTATTGCTCCCGCCGGACAAACTTCACGGCAAGCGCCACAACCAACACACTTCTGGTCATTGAATTTTGGCTGGCCCCGGAAATTCGGATGCAAAGTAGGCATAACTTTAGGAAACTTAGAAGTATAAGGTCCTTTTATTACGGCTTTTATTGCTTCAATTAATTCTCTAATCTTCGGTAATTTCATATTTATCTTTGCTTGCAGCTTATAGCTTATAGTTTATAGCTGATCAGGCTTCCCCTTCTTTATCCTTAGCATACTCATCAACAACACTATCCTTGCAAAGTTTAACTCCTGCTCTATGTGCGCCTCGGGCAATTGCATGTGCGGCTACCGGTGAAGTCAAGATAAGAAAAGCCATACACATAAGCGCTTTAAACCCGGCAGCAGTAAAACCAACCACTAAAAAAGTTCCGAATAGTATACTGCAAGTACCTAAGGTAACACATTTAGTTGAGGCCTGCAGACGGTTATAAACATCCGGCAGGCGCACAAGACCTAAACAGCCGATAACGTCAAAAAATAAACCAATACTAATAAATACTAAACCGATAATGTCACTCATCAAAACTTCTCCCTTCCAAATATTTGGAAAGTGCTAAGGTGCTTATAAAACTCTGTAAGGCCCAGGCAATTGCGATATCCATATACCATGACCTTTGGGTTGAAATAGTTAATACCGCGCATAAGCCGACAATCATAATACCTAAAATATCAATCGCGACAATTCTATCAGCTCCAGTCGGCCCTCTGGCAATCCGATAAAGAGAAAGCACACAAGCAAGAATAAAAATATAAATAGCCCGGCCTAAAAATCCGCTGTAAGGCAAGCCGGGAAAACAAAGAAAAGGTAAGGGGCGAATAATAATTAAAGCAAGTAAAGCCGCCAGAGAAAGCGCGCCTAAAAACCATCTCGCTTTCTTTATCTCACGAGCTTCGTTTATTTTATCCATAGTTTAATATCCTCTATTCAAAAATTTTAGTTAATATTCTTTCAAAACGCTCGACTACTATTTTTGTAGCTGATTCAATATCTTTTGCTTTTACATCAATCCAATGTACATAGAGAATGCCTTCATCTTTATTAATATCTACGGTTAAAGTCCCGGGAGTAAGAGTTATAGAATTAGCTAAAAAAGTAAGGGCCGTGTCTGTCTTTAACTTAGTTTTTACCTTAACAATCCCCGGCCTTATCGGCAGGCGTGGATGTAATACCCTGTAAGCAACATCAATATTAGCTTTAAAGCACTCCCACAAAAATACAGGCAAATACCAGGTGAAAAAATACCAGTAACGTAAGTGATGCTTTACTGTATACTGTCTCTCTGTGAACAAATCAGCGGTTATAAAAACAACCAGCAAAGATGCGAGCGCACCGATAATAAGGTGTTGAGTATCCGGCACCCAATTTAGGAATACCCAGGTCACAAACGCGATAATAAATAGAGCTGTTTTACGTTTCAAATTTATCCTCCTAAAATCACTTGAGAGTACCTTGTGCCTTCCAATAACACCCTTACGGCTTTATCCAAGAAAACTTCCTTTACTGCCGGCAAGAATAAAAGCCCTCCCCCCAAACATATTAAAGCCAGCATACTCATTGATATTTTCATGCAAAGAGGCACTTCTTTTACCTGGCTCCATTTCTCTTTTAACTGCCCAAAAAATGCATACTTCATAACTTTCATAAAAGAAGCTAAAGTTAAAATACTGGCAATAACTGCCCAGAGCGCATATCCATACCTGTTAGCTTGGACAGCGGCAATTATAATAATTAATTTGCTCCAGAAACCACTAAAAGGAGGGATACCGGCTATTGACATTGAAGCAGTTAAGGCTGTAGCTGAAGTCACCGGCATCTTTTGAGCTAACCCTCCCATTCTCTTTAAATCACGAGTTCCGGTCGCATACTCAACAGCTCCTGAGTTTAAAAATAATAATGACTTAAATACTGAGTGATTAAATAAATGGAATAATCCTCCGGCTATTCCTAGAGGTGTACCCAAACCAATACCTAAAATAACATAGCCAATCTGGCTTATAGAGTGGTAAGCGAGCAATCTTTTTAAATCCCATTGCCCAATAGCTAAAAATACACCTATGACCATAGATAAAGTCCCTAAAACCATTAAAATCGAAGAAAGCGAAGAACTTATTCCGATAACATTATAAAATAGCCTGCATAAAGTATACACACCCAAAGATTTTATTAATACCCCGGAAAGCATTGCTGATATGGGCGCCGGAGCTGAAGAATGAGCATCAGGAAGCCAGGCATGAAAAGGAACTAAAGCTGCCTTTAGGCCAAAACCCATAAGGAATAGAGCGCTCACCATTAGCACTAAATTGGAAGCCCCTTTATCAGCTAAAATAGAAGCCATATCGGCCATATTCAAGGTAGAAGTATAACTGTACAAAAAGACAATTCCTAAAAGTATGAACAGTGAACCTACAGTGCTCATCACTGCGTACTTAAATGCTGCCTCAAGCTCATGACGCTCAGTTCCAAAAGCAACTAAAGCATAGCTTGCCACTGAAGCTATCTCTAAAAATACAAAAAGATTAAATATGTCACCGGTTATTATTACACCGTTCATTCCTGCTAGCATGAGCAGGAATAAAGTATAGAATTTGTCCTTGGAGGTGAATTTCTTCATATAATTTACTGCATAAAGAGCAATAAAAAAGGCGACTAAATTCACCGTAACCAGCATAAAAGAAGTCAAGCCGTCTAAGACCAATGTTATTCCTAAAGGTATTCTCCAATTGCCAACGTTATAAACAACAACACCTTTATCTGCTACTACATATACCGCTAAAACAGAAAGGCACAATAAAGCCAGGACTGTTAAATTTCCTAATATATCCGGCAGCAATTTTATTTTCCGGCCCAGTAAGGAAACTAAAAAAGCACCTAAAAGTGATATGCCTACAAAAAGCGGTACAATCCAAGACATTTCCATTGTCATCCTTTTAATTCTCTAATTTTAGTAATATCAAAAGTTCCGTATTTCTCATAAATGCGCATGGCAATAACTACAAGCAAAGATGTAACTGCCAGGCCAATTACAATTGAAGTAAGCACTAGTGCCTGGGGAAGAGGGTCTACCATATTAATGATTTCTGTATCCGGTGAAAGAATCGGTGAACGGCCATTCTTGCGATAAGCAACTAAGATAAACAAAAGATTCACTGCATATTCAGCAATGATAATACCGACAATAATTTTAATAATATTGCGTTTTCGTAAAATACAGTAAAGCCCTATACAAAAAAGCACCAAACACAAAAAGTAAATTATCATTTCTTCTCTCCCTTCTCCAGCTTTAACATGGCAAGAGCGACAAATATCGCAAAAAGGCCGGCACCTACCTTTAAACCTATAGCAATATTACAAAGAGGAATAGTCCCGGCGCTAAAAAGCCTGAATGCCTCTCCTTTAGGAATAAAATTTAAAAAGAAATAGCCTCCGCTAAATCCCAGAAGGCCTATAGCTAAAAATAAAAGCGCACCTGTGCTTTCAAAAAAAGAGGCTGTTTTTTTAGACAGCTTGCGCAAAGCTACATCTTTACCATAAGCCAACATAAGATGGATAAAAGAAAGGGCAATAATAACCCCTCCGGCAAACCCGCCGCCGGGCGAAATATGGCCGTGCAAAACAATATAAACCCCATAAAGAAATATCATTCCCACAGTAAGACGGGTAACTGTCTTTACGATCACTGACATGCCTTGCTCATGCTCTTTACTCATCGTCTTTCTCTATAACCTCATTTTCTTTTTTACGCCCTTGGCGGCGCACGAGTGTAAGCACTCCAATAACTGCTGTAAATAACACAGTAGCCTCACCTAAGGTGTCATAAGCTCTGAAATCAAGAATTACTGAACTAACAAGGTTAACAGCGCCGGTTTTGGTTAATCCTTCAGCTAAGTAGCTCCGTGCGACTCTCATTATCGGATTGCCGAATTCAGGCAAAAGCTGCAAGGCATCCTTAGCAATATATAAAAATAAGGCGATAAAGCCAATTGCAATAACAGTATTAAAAAACCAGCGGCCGGTAGTTGAAAAGGGAAGGTCTTTTTTTAAGGTCGCTTGAATTAATATAATAAGGCACAATATCTCAACTACAAGCTGGGTAATAGCTACATCCGGCGCTTTTAGTAAAAGAAATACTATTGAAAGGCCTAAGCCTACAGCACCAACAGCGATTACTGAAGATAAAAGATCCTTCACTTCTATGGCAACTATTGCCCCAATAATCATAAATATTAATAAAATATAAAGCTCTAGCATGCTACTTTAGTAAAATATAAAAAATTATCCCCATACCTAGAAGGCACCAGCTAAGATAAGTCGACAAAACCCCATTATGCAAGAAGCGTAAAATCCGGTTAAAACCAAAAGTTATTTTTGAGCCTACGTTATATATATCAAATATTTTTTTTTGGGCTAATTTATATATTATTTTTAAAAATCCTATCTCCTGAATTGTATTATAAAAGTCTCCTCCGGAAACCCGCATTTGAGGGTATTTAGCTAGGTCTTCCCCGCCGATAAACACCTTAGTTTCTCTTGTTTTAATAACTTTACCTAAAAGATAAATCGCCGCACCAATCAATATACCAACAACTATCAGAAGAGTAGCAAGGCTTGAATTCCATACCCCTAAAAATTGTACCTTGCTTCCTAAGCTGGGAATGATAAACATCTTAAGCGGAATTTGATAAGCGAACACGCCAAAGATAATACATAACGAAGCCAGGATAATTGTCGGTATCCGGATAAAAATAGAGGTTTCACGTATTTTAGGTTTTTTGCCCTCTCGGCTCTGGGATGGCTGTCCTAAAAACACAGCATGGATTAATTTCATAAAACTAGCTAAGGTAAGCGCACTACCAAACATTGCTGCCACCAGCCAGACTATCCAAAGGTACCCTCCACTTTTTGCTGTCTCAATTATACCCTGGTATATCATCCATTTTGAAGCAAAGCCGTTAAATGGCGGAATTCCGGATATAGCAAACGAAGCTACTAAAAAACTAATAAATGTTATTGGCATAATTTTAGCAAAACCACCTAATTTATCTAAATCAGTTGTTTTAGCTTCTTTTTCAACTGCTCCGCCGGAAAAGAATAAGCAGGATTTATAAATTGCGTGGTTTAACATATGGAACAATCCTCCGGCTATGCCGATAGGATTACCAGTGCCAATACCTAAAACCATATAACCAACCTGGCTTACAGCGTGATAACCCAAGAGCCTTTTTAAATCATGCTGGATAAGGGCCATCATAACCGCAGCTACAATGGTGAAGCTACCTACCACCATTAAAAATGTATTCATAGCAGCATCCATTTTAAAAATATACAGTGAAATCCTGGCTAAAAAGTATATACCTAATAATTTATCCAAAGAAGCCGGCAAAAAAGCAGTGACCGGAGTAGGCGCGTCTTCGGCTGTGTCCGGAATCCAGGTATGAAACGGCATAGCTCCAGCTTTAGCCAAAGCCCCTATAGCCAAACACAAATAAGCATAAACCGCTAATTTGTTATTTAAAATAATGCTTAGTTTGTCCATTGCAAATGTGCCGCTAATGCGCCAGATAAGAGCAATACCCAAAAGCATAACGGCATCGGTTCCGCCGATGATTATAAATGTTTTTTTAGCAGTAGCGGAAGTGTTCTCCTTTTCTCCAAAACCGATTAATAGATACAAAAGAAGCCCTAACAAACCCCAGAATATTATAAATACTATCAAGTGATTGGCAAAAACCACCCCTAAAGAAGCGAAAAGAGTAAAAATAATATACGCATAATACGCGAACTGCCTTTTCTTGCCACGCATGAAACCAATTGAATAGATAATAGTAATTATCGAAAAAAAAGCAACAAAAGCCGCAATAAAATTAGAAAGGTAATCAAATTTAAAAAATCGCTCAATAAAACTCATTTTATTCCCATTTTATCTTTTATCTTTTGCGTTTTCTCCTGAGAAAGCTTAACCAAGTCTTGGCCATCATAAATCTTTTTACCTTTAAGGGTACGCACCGCTACTCTTTCTGTACAACAATAGCAAGGGTCAATAGCAGCTAAAATTATCGTAGCATCGGAAATAGTCTCACCGATAACAGTAGCTTTATAAGTCGGTAAATTCATAAAAGTAGGAGCCCTGACTTTATGCCGGGCCGGCCTATTCGTTCCATCGCTAAGCACATAATGAAAACACTCACCTCTGGGAGCCTCAATATGGCCAATGCCTTCGCCCGGCGGTATGTTCTTAATCTTAGCATCTATTTCACCCTTAGGTAGATCTTTAAGACACTGCTTAACTATTTTTATTGATTCAAACGTTTCTAACACTCTCACCAGTAGCTTATCAAATACATCCCCATTCTGAGTAACTATCATATCCCACTCGAGCTTATCATAAACACCATAGGGACAATCTTTACGTATATCTCTGGCAACACCGGAAGCGCGGGAAGTTGGGCCTAATGCACAATAACTTATAGAATCTTCCTTAGTAAGAACTCCTACCCCTTTAGTGCGGGCATGTAAAACCGGATCATCTATGACTGCCTTTTTGAGCATTACCAATGTGGGTATGATTGAATCGATCTTTTTAACAACACCGGGAATATCGTCAGGATTGATATCTCTTCTTACCCCTCCCGGCTTAAACATGGCATAGTTATTTCTGTTGCCGGATAAAATTTCCATTACGTCTAGTATCTCTTCTCTAAGTTTCCAAGCCCACATATATACTGTATTATAACCTAAAAAATGTCCGGCTAAGCCCAGCCATAAAAGATGTGAATGAATTCTTTCACCTTCAGCAATAATAGTACGTATGTACTTTGCCCGCTCAGGCACCTCTATAGAGATAATATCCTCTACTGCCCGTGTATAGGCAAAAGGATGGGAAGTTGAACAAATACCGCAAATCCTCTCTACTAAAAAAGTTGATTGATCAAAGCTTTTACTCTCAGAAAGTTTCTCAATCCCCCGATGATTCCAGCCCACGCGGACATCAATATCGACTATTTTTTCACCCTCAACAGTAAGAGTAAAAAATTCCGGCTCTTCCTGTAAGGGGTGATAAGGCCCTATTGGTACGATTGTTTTTTTAGCCATTACACTCCTCTATCGCGAATTGCATTTTTATCCCACTCTTTATAATCTCTCCTTAAAGGGTACACCCCTTGAGGCCAATCATCAGGAAGAAGAAGCCGTATCAAATTAGGATGGCCTTTAAAATTTATACCTAAAAGTTCGTTTATCTCCCGTTCAATCCAATCTGCAGCCTTAAAAACAGATGTCAGTGAATCGATTTCTAATTTCTTCTTATCTAATTTTACCCTTAAAGTAATAACTACATTTATATCTTCAAAAGTAAAATGATAAAGAATCTCCATGTGGGAATATACATCTACTCCGGAAGCAATGCTGAATCTGGCTCCTAAGTTTTTAAAAATATAAGTTGCGATTTCGACTATCGCGCAGGAGTTAATTTCAATGTATATTCTCCTAGTCGACCTCTCGATAATATCAATTATCTGAGCCTTAAATTTTTCTTTCAAATTATGCAGGACTTCGGTTTTAGTCATTTTTTAGTAATACTTTTTTTGACTTTACCAATTAATTTTACTATCCCAGCTATAATTGCTTCCGGCCGAGGCGGGCATCCCGGAATATAAACATCAACCGGAATAACTTTATCCAGCGGTAAAGGACAATTGTAACTGTGAATAAACATGCCTCGAGATAAAGAACACTCTCCTATTGCTACCACCAGACAAGGCCTAGGCATTTGTTCATAGACGTCTTTAATCCGTGGAATGCAATTTCGATTAACAGAACCGGTCACTAAAAGTACATCGGCATGCTTAATACTGCCGACTAAAAGCATACCAAACCTTTCTATGTCAAACCGCGGGGTAAGACAGTCTAATATTTCGATGTCGCAATTATTACAACTGCCGGTAGAAAGATGGAATACCCAGGGTGATTTCAATAATGCTTTTAATTTAAAACTCATAACTTACTAATATTTTATAAACCATTTAAAGCTAAAATAACTGCTACTATTGCGATGATTGTCATCGGCCCCCAAAAAAACCTAACTGCCTGGTCAATTCTAACTCGAGGGTTAGTATTCCTTATAACAGTTATAAGAGCGACTAAACCAATATATTTTAAAATGCCGTAAAAAATGTGTATGCCGGAAAAAACAAAACCGCCCATCAAAAGAATCATACAAAAAAACGGCAATACAAAAAGAAGCATATTTTTAGTAAGTTTATACATGGCAAGGCCTGAGCCTGAATATTCAACTAAGGGGCCGCCGATAAGTTCGGTCTCTGCTTCCGCCATATCAAAAGGAACCAAGGCTAATTTTGCCTGTATGCACATTGCAATTACGATAAAAGCTAATACTCCGGATAAGCTTCCTATAATAGCGCCGTTTTGAGCTTGAAAATTTAAAATCTCACCAAGCTTAATAGAAAATCCTGATTGGATAACCGGAACTAATACTGCTAAAATAAAAGGGAGCTCATAGGCTAGGATGAGTTTCATCTCCCGGGAGGCCCCTATGCTGGCTAAAGGATTCCTCGACGCAAAACCGCCGATGATGATACTTATTGAGGGCAAAGTTAATAAATACAACACCACTATCAAATCCCCTAAAAAACTCTGGTTAAAGTTAATATTATTAAGCCAGAGTAAAGTCGATACTACTACCACGCTGGCAAACCCAAGAACCGGAGCCGCCAAAAAAGTTATTTTTGATGAACCTGCAGGAATAAGAGTCTCCTTTCCCAGCAACTTTACAATATCAATTAAAGGCTGTAAAATCGGCGGGCCTACCCGATACTGCACCCTGGCTGTAACTTTTCGGTCAATCCAGCTAGCAACCAGCCCGATTGCTGCTGTTGCCAGAAAACCTAAAACTAAAAGGTAATATATATATATCATACGTTTTGCCTCTGCCAATGCCTAGAATGAACTATAATATTATCACCAACTAAAAATGTATTCTCGTCGAGCTTAATATCACCGTTTTTTAAACTCAATGCGCCATAAGGGCAAGTTTGAATACATAATGGTTCATTGGTTTTTTCTCTCCTGTCTAAACAAAAATCACAATTATGCACTAAGAAAGGGACATTTTCCGGATAAATTGCTCCGTAAGGACAAGCGTGTGAACAGGACTTGCAACTTACACAACGCATATTATGACGTATCAACATATTATCTTTTTCCTTTTGCTGTTCAATAGCCTCGAAAGGACAAGAATTAACGCAGTGGGGTTCTTCACACTTGCGGCAAACAAGCGCATAGGTTGCCAATTCTACTACTGTAGCAATACCATTATTAGCAGGATGATAAAAATAACTGCATTTAACAACGCAATCTTTACACTCTCCTGACGCGCAAACATCAAGGTCAATAAAAAGCCTGGCATCGCTTCCCTTCTGCGGCTCGATATTTAGTTTTCCGTTATAAAGCTGCTGTGCACCTGTACTCATTTTATACTGATTCTAATCCCAAATTTCAGGAAAATTCTTTATTTGGCCGTAAGTAAAAACCGGCCCGTCTTTACAAGCGTAATAGATGCCGATACGGCAATGGCCGCATTTGCCAATGCCGCAAGACATATTTTTTTCCATAGAAAGATAAATATTCTCTTCTTCAAATCCCATAGTAAGTAATTTCATAGTTGCAAATTTCATCATTATCGGCGGCCCACAAACTATAGCAATGCCGTTTTTATAATCCATATCGACATCCAAAATGGCAGTAACCAAGCCTACATGGCCTTTCCATTTATCGTCACCTTTATCAACCGTAATTTTAAAATCAAGGTCTTTCCTTTTTGCCCATTCTTGGGTTTCATCTCTATAAACCAGCTCTCGAGGGGTTTTACAGCCTCCTCTGAAGAATATTTTTTTAAACTGACCGCTTCGTTCAAAAAATTCATACATCAGGCTTCTCAGCGGCGCAAAACCACACCCTCCGCCAACTACCAATATCTCTTTATCTTTAAACTCATCCAAAGGATAACCTTTGCCTAAAGGGCCGCGTACGCCGACGATATCGCCTTTTTTAAGTTTATGAATTTCTTCGGTAACTTTTCCCACTTTCATAACGCTGACTTCCATCATATCCTTAACTGAGGGCTTGGATGACGGCGTAAAAGGGGCCTCACCCATGCCGGGAATAGTTAACTCAATAAATTGACCAGTTTTGAAGGTTATCGGTTCCCTGGGAATAAATCTTATTGTTTTTATAGTCGGAGTTTCACTTATAACCGCTACCACTTTAGCTTCAATAGACCGGTAGATATTTTTATCTTTTTGCATCGCCCACCAACCTCTTTAAAACTTTTCTTATATCGATTTTGGCCGGACAAGCTGATATACAACGGCCGCAACCAGTACAAGCATATGTTTTGGCAACCTTAGGAAAAAAATCAAATTTCTTATCGAATCTATTCCGCAACCGCATCCAAAGCTTTGCCCGGGGGTTAGCTCCTCCGGCAACACGGGCGAAATCTTTAATCATGCAAGAATCCCAAATGCGCAACCGGGCCATATTCTTTTCATTTTTTTGATCATAAAGAAGAAAACAGTGACAAGTCGGACAAATAGTATTGCAGGCCCCGCACTCAACGCAAGTATTTGCCTCTTCCTCCCAAATCTTTGATTCGTAATTGCGTTCAATAATATTCTCAAAAGATTCTTGATACGGAACACCACTATCTTGGATATTACGCTCAACATCTTTAGTGACTTTTGCCCGTGCTTCGTTTTTCCCGGTAATCGAATGAGATTTAGGATTTTCAAAAAGTGAAGAATTCTTTGCAATAAGATCCTTACCCTTGTTAGAACCACTCTCCACAATAAACCCTCCGGATACCTGGGAAAGATTAATATCAAACTCTTCCTGGGGATAAGGCTTAAGGCCTATAGAAAGACAAAAACATGTATCGATACAAAGAGTGCAATCACTAGATATAATAAGATTATTTTGGCGTAATGAACGATATGCAGAATCCGGACAATCGTGGTCGTTAAATACATGATCCTGGATCTTAAATCCTTTTAAATCACAGGCCTTCACACCAACAATGCATAAAGGTTTCTCGCATAATTTAGGTATCTCGGGGCTAAAGCCTCGAGCAACAATTCCCCGGGCTAAAGAGAAAAAAGACTTCAGAGGCTCAAAAGCTCTTACTTCACCGATAACAATATCAGCGCTAAATTCAGTATACTTTTTATAAAAACGCTGCTTATCTTTTTTTACAGGAACATAAACATCATATTCGGTTTTTAAACCATCTAGAAGTACCGCAAAATTTCCTTCCGTTATATAATACATAGCACTCTCTGCTAAACTACAATATTGTTTAACCTTACTTACTAATAGTTTGTGAATAAAATCACAAATAGAAACATTACTTTAGCACTAAGCTTGTTCCTTGTCAAACAGTTTTTTTATTTTTTACTAAAGAATTACCTTTGGACAATTTTTATCGCAGCACACATGTCGTAGGATAAAAGAATCACAGCCCTAAAAATTTGATTGCTCCTCCGCAAAGAAAAATAGTAAGGCCGGCTAAAGCGTGAGAATATTTTTCTAAATTGGTTAAAGGCAATCTCATTAAACCAAACGAGCCAATAAAAACTACACCTAACATAGTAATGATAGTCGTTAAGCCGAAAACTAAGGCTACACTTAATGCTGTTACTAAACCTCCCTTGGCAGCCGGATACATTAATAAGGGAATTAACGGTTCGCAGGGCCCGAATATAAAAATGGTAAAAAGAATCCAAGGAGTTACACTTCTATTATCTTGGGATTGATGGATATGAGAATGTTTACCCCTATGATTATGCTTATGAATATGCTGCTTTTCGGCTTGATGGCAATGGCTATGTGCATGTGATTTATTACGTAGAGCTTGATGCAAACCCCAAACACAATAGGTAAAACCAAACCCAAGAAGAAACCAACCTGCTAATTCTCCTCGAAAGGATTCGATTGTCTCTAGCTTAAATACGGCTACTCCTAAAATTATGCCGATAAATCCTAGCAAGACAGAGCTCAAGATATGGCCAAGGCCGCACAAAAAAGTAACCCCGGCAGTCTTCGATATACTCCAACCCTTTGCCTTTGACATGAAAACAAAGGGCAGATAGTGATCCGGTCCCAAAATAGTGTGGAAAAAGCCTAAGCTTATTGCTGTCATCCCTAAAAGCATCATTTCACTACTCATTATTTTTATCCTCATCTATCATAGCAATAGCTTTTTCCGATACTTCTTTAGCCTTGAGCTTTTTAAGGCAAAGAAAATCTCTGGTGCAATTATGAGCAAGACACTCTTTGCAACCTGCATCTTCGTGGAAATAAAATGATTTATCACCCAATGGTTTCCATCGTAAAGGACAAAGCCCGCGATCACTTCTGCCAAAAATTGAGATTACCCACACATTAAAGCTTGCCGCTATATGAACCGGCCCGGAATCATTGGATATAAACAGTCGGCATTTTCTGAGCAATGCTCCAACTTCAGATATATCCAGCTTCCCTCTTAAATCTAGGATATCTCTATCCTCAACTAATTTTTGGCCAAATTCTTTTTCAACTTCAGAAGTAATAACTGCTATCTTAAAATCATCTTTTTGCTTTAGTAACCTAATCAACTCTACAAAACTATCTTGCGGCCACCTCTTTGAAGGACACGACGCCGAGGGATGAATAACTATAATTTTATCGTTATTCTTTATGCCTCCCTTAGCCAGCAAATCTTTAACTCTTTTTTCTGCTACTTCTGAAATTGGAAAGTAAGTTTTTTTATCTTTAATAGGGATATTTAAATAACGCAATATATCTAAGGTATACTCTAACTCGTGTTTTTTGCCCTCTTGCTTAAGATGCGGAACTCTTTTATTCAAAAGAAAAGCGCATTTCCTATTCCACCCTATTCGTAAAGGTATACCGGCAAAAAAAGTAACCATATGCGCACGATTAGTAGGATGTAAAATGATAGCCCAATCAAACTTTTTCTTTCGCAAACAAAATGAAAACTTAATTGAGGCCCAAAAGCTACGCTCGCAACCATACTTATCATAAATAATAACCTCATTCAAATCCAGGTTATCTTTAAGGACTCCCTTTGTATAAGGCCGGCACATAAAGGCAATATAACTTTTAGGGTAGGCCATTCTTAGGTTACGAATCACCGGTGTCGAAAGAATAACATCGCCCAGACGGTCAGTCCTTACTATAAGTATTCGCTTCGGAGCCTTCATTTTGATATGATATATAAAGGACAGCACTCTAAGAATGCTGAGCGTGAAGTCTTAAGTATAACTTATATTTTTATCTAGAGTTTGCGCGATTGCTTGGATTACTTCTTCAGGCTCAATATCCATACATTCGTTTTTGAAACTGCATTGAGATTTTTCGCAAGGAACGCATGATAAATCTTTGTTTCGCAACACCGTACAATTTATTGAATAAGGATGTGACCTGTCAGGATGGGTAGGGCCAAAAATAGCCACTGTCGGCAGGTCAAGGTAACTTCCCATATGCAGAATACTGGAATCAACAGCCAAAAGCAAAAGGCAATATTTTTTGAGTATGTAAAAGACGTCTGATATCGTGGTTTTTCCCACTAAATCAACAATGCCCTCAATAGCTAAAACATTCTTGTAAAATTGGCTGTCTCTCTCGCTTCCTAAAATTGTTACCGGGTATTTCTTTATCAGCTTTCTGACAACCTCTTCAAGAAACTTATGAGGGTAACTTTTAATAAGAGTAAGAGAAGAGCAGGCAATGAATATAGAAGGCTTTGGCTGCAATTTTTCCCATTTACTTTTTTCTGTCGGGTTAAGAATAATATCGCATTTTTTGACGTTCCCCTTTCTGGTAAATTTCTCAATAAGGGCTAGATACTTATCCCGAATATGCATATCCTTAGGGAAAAACCTCAGGAAAGATGTCCGGAACTTCGGTTTCAATATTGCCGGGAGAAAAGAATTTTTTAAATCAATTACAAAATCATATTTACCCCTCAACGAGAAAGCAAACCTCCGCTTTTGGCCAGAACTCCAACGCTTGTTAAATAAAATTACTTCATCGATGGAGTTGTTTCTCAAGATGAAATCTTTAGTTTTCGGTGAAGCTATTGCCGTAATATTACTCTGGGGGTAATTAGCTTTTATCTTATCCAAAACCGGAAATGCCAATACCGTATCCCCGATATTAGTCGGAAAATATATAAGGATATTTCTAATACCACTTAAAATCTTTTTATCACTGACTTTTTTCCTCATGCTCGCTATGCTCATCTAACGTTTCCTTTGCTACGACAAAAACGTCACTAACACTTATGTTTTTCATGCATACATTATTCGGACATTTTGCATTATAGCAAGGTATTTTGCAATTAACATCTTTTTTAATTATCTTCACGAATTTTCCGCGAGGGGCAGTTATTAAATCCGAGGTAGGCCCAAAAATCACTAAAGTCTTAACGCCTAATGAAGCAGCTAAATGAGCCGGACCAGAATCATTGGAAATAAAAAGGTCTGTATTTTTCAATAAGACCGCTAGCTCTTTAAGGGTTGTCTCACCGCAATAGTCATAAGTCTCTACCCCAAGCATACCTCTAATATTACTAACCAGCGGCCTTTCTTTTGCTGCGCCGACAAAAATAATTCCTGCATTTAACTCTTTGACTAAACGTTTACAAAGCTCTGCGAAATAATTCCCCGGCCAGCGTTTCATCTCCCAGTTAGCTGATGGATTTATGCCTATAATAAAGGAGTGATTTTGGCTAATTGGCAAAAGAAACTTACTTATCTTGCTACGAGCATCTTCCGGCAGAGAAAAATCAACAGTTTTGTCGGTGATCTCAATGCCTGTTTTCTCAAAAAGATAAAAATAATAGTCTTGACGATGCATCAGTCCTTTAGGCATGTCTATTTTAGTTGTGAGTACAAAACTATTTTTAAGCCTCCTGTAACCTATCCGCGATTTTATACCCCCAAGAAAACACAAAAGAACCCTGGTAAAAGAACGCTGAACAAAAAAGACTGTATCGAATTTCTTAGCTCTCAACAATTTAATAAATTGCACTTTTCCCTTAAGGCTCTTCTGGGACTCTCTTTCATCAAAAGCAATCACTTCGTCGATGTAAGGGTTGCATTCAAAAATATCCTCCAGTCTCTTAACGGCCATAACTCCAATATACGAAGCAGGAAATTTATTTTTAAGAGCTTTGAATATAGGCAGGCAAAGAACGCTATCCCCCAGCCAGTTTACACTTACCACTAAAATACGTTTCATAATCCGTAATCCTTAACCCGTTCAATAAGGTTTTTTGGGTTTTTTGAAAACATTGTAAAAACCACTTAGCTTTGCCCAGAGCCTAAGCCCTGAATCGCGATTAGTAATTTTTATTCTTCTTAAAGCAAAACGGTTCAAGTCTTTTGAAAATCCCCGGTTTGTTGTACAAGCACATAAATATTCTCCCTTTTTCACCTCTTCTATAACCCTCTCATCAAAACCGCCTACCGGATAAGATATTATTTCTACATCCTGAAAAAATCCTCTCCCCAGTAGGGACTTAGACCTTAAAATTTCTTTCCTTAGTGAAACATCATCTAAATCCGGCAGGTAGGCATGGCTTAGAGTATGAGAACCAATTTCTATTTCAGTGT
This sequence comes from Candidatus Omnitrophota bacterium, assembly GCA_024542985.1. GTDB lineage: Bacteria > Omnitrophota > Gorgyraeia > Duberdicusellales > 4484-171 > JAMXCX01. Next base: position 35,193 of record JAMXCX010000013.1, read on the forward strand.
CTGTTAGAAAAAATTCAATGTCAGATTTAGCTAAGTAGTTATCTTTGCCGATTTTGCCAACAATTATAAAAATAGTTGCCGGATAACCGAATTCATCTAATATATTTATTGCCTTCAAATTATCCTTAAGGCCGTCATCAAAAGTTATTACTATCGTTTTTCTCGGTATGGGCTTAGAACCCTTTAGCAGCCGGCAATATTGGCTAAAGGGAATAACACTATAGCCGTTTCTTTTTATAAAATTCATCTGTTGATGGAAATTTTGCGGCTGGACAACAGGGGATACACTCATCTTAGACTTATCCAAAGAATGATACATTAAAATAGGGACTTCATAATTCTGGTCTAAATAAAACCAAAAAGAAACAAATAAAATAATAATTGTGCTAAAAAATATTAGTATTTTTTTCATCCTAGGACTTCTTTATATACTTTCTCCGTATCGCTAGCCATTCTCTCATGAGAAAAAAACCAAACATCTTCTTTGGCAGCGAGTACGATTCTTTTTCGCAAGTTTTCTTTAAGCATTAGCTCTTCTATAGCGTCAATTAAACTACTGGCATTATAATTGTAAAATATAATTCCGTTTTTACGGTTTTTGATAATTTCAGTTATGCCGCCGACATTATAGCCAATTACAGGGACCTCTTTTATAAAAGCTTCAATAATCGAATAACCAAACCCCTCCTTTGCAGAAGGAACTAAAAGTAAATCAATAATATCCAAAAATTTATTGGCTTGGCAATCCACAAACTTAATTTTATTCTCTATTTTAACTGCCTCAATAAAGCTTTTTAATTTTTTTTCTAGTCTTCCTTTACCGGAAACAAGCAAATAAACATTGTCATAGTTTTTGGATAATTTGCGTATTGCCTCGACAGCCAGGAAATGGCCTTTCTCCTTAGATATCCTGCCTAAAATTCCCATTAAAAAATCGCTATCTCGAAAGCCAAAATCAGACTTGCTGGCCTCTTTTACAGTAAATTCTGACTCGTCTAAACCATTATAAACAACTCGTACATTTGCAGCCTTAAGCTTTAAGTCACCTACTATATGCTCTTTTACAGCTTTGCTTACGGCAATAGTCCTTAAGCCGGAAAATTTAAACAATTTCCTAAGAATAGTCGGACGGTAGAATCCATGATAAGCGCTCAAGTAAGGAACTCCTAATTTTTTATAAATAAGAGAACCTAGCCTTTGAGTCACTCTGGTATTGCTATGAATAACATCAATTTTCTCATCCCTAATAAAATTACGTAGATTTAAAAAGGAAATAAATATCTTTATACTGCATATAGATTTTGTCTTTATAGGAATGTATCTATGTTTTATTCTTGAGTCTTCTAACCTTTTTACCCATTCTCCTCCTCCTGAAGAAACCCAAACTTTATGTTTTTGTTTCGAGAGCCCTCGGGAGAGATTAATAACGTACCTGGATATACCTCCGGGATTAAGATGAGTCGTAAGGATTAGTATATTCATTTTTTAAGAATTTCTCTGATTCGAGAGAAGACCTGACCGGGAGTAATCTTAACCAAACAAAAATTATCATCTTCTAAAGCGCAGTTGGGTCGGTAACAAAATGAACAGGGTAATTTTTCGCAAAAGATATGTAAATCGCTGCTTTTCACAGTATGCCGATAGGGATCAGTAGGGCCGAAAAGGCCAATCGTAGGAATACCTAAAGCGCAGGATAAATGCAAAGTTGCGGTATCAGGAGTAATGAATATTTTCAATCTCTTCAAGGCTTCGGGCAAATTTTTTAGTGTAGTTTTTCCGCATAAATTAAAAGGGTGAGGGCTTAGGGACCCTTGGATTTTCGCACCGTATTCGCTTGAGTCTTTATCTCCAAAAAGTATAACTTCAAATCCTGGCAAATTCTTATAAATCAACTCAATCAACTTAATCAGGTTCTTAAATGGCCAATTTTTTGATTGCCATCTTGATGA
>JAMXCX010000014.1 GCA_024542985.1 Candidatus Omnitrophota bacterium
CAAAAGCAATGCTAGAGAGCCAACTCAAAATTTTAGCTGATGCCAAGCAGCGCATAGAAACTAAGCTAAGGGTAAGCATAACCAGGTTAACCAACGAGTTATTACTGGTTCGTTCCCGCTTAAGCCAGGAAGTTTTTTCTTTAAAAAGAGCAGAGAGTAATTTAAAACTCCGGCTTGCTTCTGAGAAAAAAGAAAAAACAAAAGTCCAAAATCAGCTCAATTCGCGAATATCGGCCTTAAAAAACAGTTTTTTTTCTTTGGAGCAATCAAAACAGAATATTCAAAAGCAGCTCCAAGAGGCTAGAGCTAAAGGTATAAATTTAGAGAAATTAAGAAAAAAAGGCACAGCAGAGCTTGAGGCTAAGTTATCCCGGCTACGCAGCAGAAGAGTTCAGATAGAAACCCAGCTTAAGGGTGAAATAGTTTCTTTGCGGGGGGCAAAACAGAAACTAGAAAATGAATTAGTATCTTTAGAACAGGTTAAGAATTTAGCCGAAACAAAATTAAAGTCAGCCTTGGACAGTTTAAATAGAGAAAAAGTGTATTTACAGTCGCGCTTGGAAAGTGAACTGATTTTGCTAAAAGAAGCAGAGAGTAAATTAAAGAGCCAGCTAATTAAGGAAAAAGCTCAAAGAGCCCAAATTGAAAAACAGTTAAATTCTCAGATTGCCTTGCTGAAGGAAGAGCAAGCTAAATTAAATGAAGAATTAAGGCTAGTAAGGAATGAAAAGAAGGCCATAGAGTCCCGGTTGAGTGACGACGTAAGTCGCCTTAAGAACGAAGGAATTTCTTTTAAGGATGAAATTGCTGCCCTGAGGCAGGCTAAAAAAGACAGAGAAAGAGAGCTATTGGCTCAACTAAAACTCTTAACTAGGCAAAAGAATAAAATGTCAGAACTTGAGTCATTCCACCAAAAAGCAAAAGATAATTTAGCCCGGGGCGAATACTTATCAGCCCGGCAGTATCTGCAAAAAGCCCAGGACAGGGTTAGGGAGGAAGGAGTAAATTCAAGTGATGCGTGGCAAGATAACTCTAACAGAAAAAACCAAAAGAAAATACAAAGGTTTTACCGGATAGCCGAAAAATACTACTCAGTCAAAGACTATGACAATGCTGCCGATTTTTTTGAAAAAATATTAGATATTGACCCTTACAGCAGAGAGGCAGCAAGATATTACCAAATATGTCTTCAGAAAATAATGCAAAGAGAGCAGCAGGAGCTCTCACTAACTTCAAGACAGAAACCAGTTAGGTTCCGGAGTCAGAAGCAGAAAAAGAATAGGATAGGGCAGGTTAAATCTTTATATAAAGAGGCTAAAGGTTATTTTAAATCAGGTGAGTATATCGAAGCTATAGTAATATTTAGAGAAGTCAGGGAGCTAGAAAAGGGCTTTCGTCCGATTTATAGTTCCTATGCCCAGGAGTATATACAACGGGCTCAGCAAAAAATTAGAGAACAAGAGCAATTATTTATTCAAAAGCAGGCTGAAGAAGAAAGAATTCAAAGGCAAGAGGAGCTTACCGGGAGAAGGAGAGAAGAAAGGCTAATGCGACAAGCCCAAGAAAGAAGAAGGCTAAGTCAGTTAGAAGAAGTTTATAAAGAGGCTCATGAAACTTACTTAGATGCTAAAGATAAATTCGAGGAAGCAATTGAATTAAAAGAAAGATTAGAGATAAAATCTTCAAGCCAGCCACAAAAATACCAAGAATACAGAGATCATTTCATTCAAGAAGATAAAGATTACGCAAAATATTTAAGGACCAGGAAGTCTAAAAAGAGAAAAGCAAAATCAAATAGACAGCCCAAAAGTAGCAGGAATCTTGCTGATGAAGAATTTAGCTCTTTTGGGCAAACAAATCTTATTGGCGTAACTCCTAAGACTTTAGAGTATGCAATCGGCCAAGGAGATATTTTATATATACATGTCTGGCAGGAAGAAAGTTTGACTCAAGAGGTGGTTGTCCGGCCTGACGGAAGAATATCAGTGCCTTTGGCCGGAGACATCCAGGCTGTAGGTTTAACTTTTAAACAGTTAAAAGACAAGCTTATCTTTAGTTTTAAAGAGTATGTTAGGCAACCGATGGTTTCCGTATCACTTAGGAAGTTAGGCGGGAAAAAAGTCATTATTCTAGGAGAAGTAAGAAGGCCGGGAGTTTATTCTGTGACTGGCAAGAGAACTCTTCTTGAGGCAGTTGCCTTAGCCGGTGGATTTACTCCCCATGCTGTTCTTTCGAGCACAATACTTATAAAAGGCGGTCTGCGAAATCCCAGGGCTAAAAGAATTAATTTATCGCGGGCTATTATTAGAGCAGATAGAGGCCAGAATGTTATTTTGCAGCCGGAGGATATTATCTATATTCCCAAGAAGTTTATTGCTAACATCAACTATGCTTTGACTCAAATTCTTGGACCTATCATACAAGGCACATCCGCGGCTTCAGGAGTGGATGAGCTTCGCTAAGAAGCATAAGGAGATGTTGTGACTCAGTATGAATTAAATTTAAGAGACTACTTAAGAATTTTCCACAAGAGAAAATTTATTATCATGGCAGTATTTATTATTATTACTGTCAGCAGTGTAGTCTTTCTTCAAATGCAGCCGGCTGTTTATGAGTCTTCAGCTACTATTAAGATAGTAGAGCGCCAAAGTATAGCCGGTTTACTTACCGAATGGATTGTTTACGACCCGGCAGATATGATGGCCTCTCAGACTAAAATAATTAAGGGTTTTCCCGTTATGAGGAAGGTAGCTTTGGAGTTAGGTTTGATAGACGAGGAAACTCTTCCCCCAGAGGTCGATAAGGTGGTGGTAAGATTACAAGATAGAGTAGATACAATGAGGATTGAGAAAACTAATATTATTAAAATTACTGCAAAAGTTAGTAGACCGAAAGTCGCTATGGATTTAGCCAATACGGTGGCCAGAGTTTACATAAAAGAGAATTTGCTGGAAAAGAGAAAACAGGCCTCAACTGCCCGTCAATTTATTGAAGAACAGATAGGCCAGTTAGGGATAAGGCTGCGGGAAGGAGAGGATATTTTGAGAGAATTTAGCGAGAAAGTGGTTGGTATCAAGTTGGCTGAGCCCTTGCAGAAAAAAATAGTTGATTTACAGTTTGAGTTGACTTCTCTTTTGCAGAAATATACCGAAAAACATCCTTTTGTTTTGCGGGCCAAGGAACAAATTATTGATTTAGAGGAGCAATTAGAAAGCTTTGCCGGCGCAGACTTAGAGTACGCAAGACTCAAGCGCGAAATAGAGCTCAATAGGAATCTCTACAGCATGCTTAAAGAGAAACTAGCGGAGGCACGTATTACTGAGGCCCAGAAAGTTGGTAATGCATCTATAGTTGATCCGGCAGTTATGCCCCTAGGTCCTGTATCGCCTCAGAAAGTATCAGGAATTATCTTGAGCGCTATGGCGGGTTTAATTTTAGGTGTAGCTTTAGCTTTAATATTTGAAACTTTAGATACTTCTGTAGGAACAATAGAAGATGTAGAGCAACTGCTTAATTTACCGATTTTAGGTGTTATACCTTCTGCTTCACGTCAGCTTATAGAGGGGAAGAATGTCTTAGCCAGGCTTAAAGATAAAATTTTTCGCGTTAAGGAAGTATCTGCTAATGAAGATAAAGTGCGTTTAATCGTTCATTATGAGCCTACTTCTCTTATTGCCGAAGCTTACCGTAACATTAGAACAAATCTTCAATTTACACCTTCTAAGAAGTGTATTCTTATTGCAAGTGCCAGTCCTCGAGAGGGAAAAACTACGATTCTAACTAATTTGGGATTGGCTTTTGCCCAGAAAGGCCTCAAAACTCTTCTGATTTCCTCTGATTTAAGGCGGCCGGCCATAGCTAAGACCTTTGGCCTAAAAAGGGAACCGGGCTTAAGTGAATTTATCTCCAGTTCAGCTAAAGTCTCTGATTGCCTTAGAAATATTTCTGATATCATGATGGGTGATATTCCTTTAGAGGATGTAATAAAATCTCCGGGTTTAGGAAACATATGGATTCTTCCTAGTGGACACATAACTTCTAATCCGGCTGAGCTTTTAGAATCGGCAAAACTGCCAAATTTAATTGAGGAACTTAAACAGGAATTCGACATCATTCTCTTTGATTCTCCGCCTTTGCTTTCCATAACTGACGCTAGTCTCTTAGCCCCTATGGTAGATGGTGTTATATTATGCTATGAAATTGGTAGAACAGCAAGAGGCGCTCTTCTTCGGGCTAAGAATCAGTTGGAGCTGGTGGGCGCCAATATCTCAGGCTTAGTTTTGAATCACATTGCGCCGCAAACTGAGACGATTGAATCCTACCCTTATTATTCCCGATACAAATACGAATATAGCCAAGAGAGTGAACAGGCTAAGGAAAGCAAGGCAAAAGTAGGGTGAGCTAGAGCTGTCTTTTGAAATAAAAGGCTGCACATGAGGATATCTAGTCTTGGCTCTGATATCTTTAACGCGATAAGTATAGAGGATAACTTGATGATAATTAGAAATTCCCAAAGCAGTATAATAATAGCAATATCTCTGGTATTTTTAGCAGTCATAACAGCTTTGGGTATTTTTAAAATTCCGCTTAATTTCTTGGTAATCGGCATTATAGCCTTAAGTGTTTTTTTAATAGCATTTTTAAATACCGACATTGCTCTGGGTATTTTAATTTTTTCTATGCTTTTATCGCCCGAGCTTAAAATAGCCCAAGTTCCTGCCCGGGCGGTAGTCGTACGCCTGGATGACATTCTGCTCCTTGTAGTTTTTTTGGCCTGGATTGCTAAGATGGCGATAAACAAAGAACTAGGCTTGTTAAAGTTTACCCCCCTTAATGCTTTAATGATTGGCTATATTGTGGTTTGTTTTATTACAACTAATGTCGGAATTTTAACCGGCCGTATTAACCCTTTAAAGAGTTTTTTCTATATCGTCAAATACGTTGAGTATTTTTTACTTTATTTTTTATTTACGAATAACCTAAGGGATAAAAAGCAGATAGAGAATTTTTTAAAATGTTTTTTAATAACCGGTTTTATTGTTTGTATTTACGGAATTACTCAGATTGGCGTTTTATCCAGAACAACTGCCCCTTTTGAAGGTGTGAAAGGTGAACCTAACACTTTAGGAGGGTATTTGCTTCTGTTATTCGCTGTTTGTATGGGCCTTTTTTTATATAGCCCCTTGCGTAAATGGAGGCTTACAGCCGGAATATTAGCTTGCTTGGCCATTCCGCCGTTTATTTTCACCCTTTCAAGAAGCAGCTACTTTTCTTTTATTCCAATGTATTTAGTATTAATTTTTCTTTCCAAAAAAAAGAAGTTATTTCTTATCACGACACTGATACTGATTCTTGTTGCTGGCCCGTTCCTCCTGCCGCAGGTAGCGACAACGGTTACTAAGCGAATAGAGACAACATTTGATAGGGGCATATCCTACAGATATCTTGGAAAAGAAATATCTTTAGAGGAGTCCGCCGCTTCTAAAATTGAAAGCTGGAAGATAGTTTTAGGAAAGTTAAAAAAACATCCCTTATTAGGATACGGAGTTACCGGAGTGGGCCTTGTTGATTCCCAATATCCCAGGGTGCTTGGTGAGACAGGAATAATCGGTTTTTTGATATTCATAATGTTATTAACAAGAGTTTTTAAAAGAACTTTATATAATTTTAGTAATATTAACGATGAGTGGGGGCAGGGTTTAATTTTAGGATTTTTTGCCGGTTTTATTGGTTTACTTTTTCATTCTTTTGGTGCCAATACTTTTATTATTGTGCGCATTATGGGGCCATTTTGGTTTCTAGCAGCTATAGTAATGGCCTTGCCGGAAATAACGAACCCTTGAGCGATTATTAGAATATTAAAATAATCGATGCAATGAGCCTTTAAAGTATTGCAAGAGGCTAAATAAAACATTGTTAAGATGTCTGTAGCTAAAAAAGTAGCAACAAATACTCTTTTTCTAATTTTAGGGAAAATTGTTACTATTTTTGTGCAGATAATAATTATTAGTTTATTGGCCCGGTATCTTGGTGTTTCAGGTTACGGAAAATACGCTTTTGTTTTTGCCTATCTATCTTTTTTCCAAGTTTTATGTAACGCCGGTCTCGATAGTATATTAGTTAGAGAAATATCTCGCGAAAAATCTTTAGCTGCCAAGTTAATCGGACTGGGAGTTATTATAAGATTTTTTATTTCAGTAGCAGCATTTTTATTGGCAGTTTTAATAATTACTTTATTAGGGTATCCGCAGGACATTACTAAAGCTATTTATATTTTATCGTTGATTTTACTATTTAGTTCCTTGCGGACTCCAGAATTAATCTTTCAAGTTTATTTAAAATCACAATATCCAGCTTTGATCAATTTGCTGACTAAGTTTTTAACTCTCGGATTGATTTCTCTTGCTATCCATCAGAAGGGAAACTTAATTTTTATTATTTGGATGATTCTAGCTGCAAACTTAGCTAGCAATAGCGCCGTAATAATTTACTCAAGAAGATTCGTTGTGCCTAAATTTAGTTTTAACTTAAATCTTTTTAAACGGGTTATAAAAGAAAGTTGGCCGGTTGCTCTTACTGCCATCGCTATCACTGTTTATTTTAAAATCGATACTATAATGCTGTCTTTTATGAAGGGTGATGAAGCCGTGGGCTATTACAGTGCTCCTTACGGCATAATGGCAACTTTAATTTTTATTCCCGCAGCGTATGTTACTTCAATTTTTCCTGTAATATCGGAGTATTTTAAATCATCGGTTGATTCTCTTACTAAAGTATTCAAAAGGTCATTTAAATATCTTTTTACCCTTGCTTTACCTATTGTGGTTGGAGGAGTTATTTTATCCGGCGATATAATTATTTTTGTTTTTGGAGATAAATTTTACTCTTCAATTAATGTTTTTCGTATTTTAATTTTTGCGATGGGCATTATTTTTATAAGTAATTTGGTAACAAATGTTATTATTGCTACCAACAGGCAAAAGATAAATCTTTGGCTGGTTTTAGCCAATGTAGCTTTAAATATATCACTGAATTTAATTCTTATACCGCGCTGGAGTTATATCGGGGCCAGCATCGCTACTGTTTTCACTGAAGGCCTAGGTTGCAGTTTAGCTCTTTTTTTAAATTTAAAGTATTTTAAATTACGATTTTTTTCTAAAAGATATCTTAATATCTTAAAACCATTTTTAGCCGCAGCAGTAATGGCTGTGGTAATTTTTTGTCTTCATGCAGCCCACTTTTTAGTTATTATTCCTATTGCTGGTTTAGTCTATATAGGAGCATTATTTATATTTCGTTGGTTTGATAAGGTAGATTTGTCTTTATTTAAGGAAATCTTAAAAACTGCCCGATGAAAATATTATTATTAAATCCTCCTATTCTGGGAATTGATAAACCTCCCGTTCCTCCCTTAGGTATTTCTTATATAGCCGCAGTTTTAAAGAAGAATAATTTCATAGTAGACCTTATAGACCTAGACTTAGAAAGGGAAAAATTTAAAAATATTTATGAGATTATGGCTTCTTATAGACCCGATTTGGTCGGCATTAGTGGATTGACCATCCAGATGGAAAACGTATATTACATAGCTAAGGTAATAAAAAAAATATCGAAAAAAATAATTGTAGTTACTGGTGGACCTCATCCATCATCTTTGTCAGAGCAGACTTTAAAAGAGGCAGGCGGAAATATTGATATAGTGGTCGCCGGCGAAGGCGAGTTTACACTTTTGGATATTGCTATGGATAAGCCTTGGGAACAGATAGAAGGAATTTTATATATTAAGGACGGTAAAATATATGGGAATAAAAAGCGAGAACCTATTTCTGATTTGGATTCGTTGCCATTTCCGGCAAGAGATATGCTGGCAATTAAAAAATATCGAGGTTGGGGACCTTTGAGGGAAAGCCCTACTACTCACTTAATAGCTTCCCGGGGTTGCCCTTTTGATTGTATTTTTTGTTCAGAAACAGCAGTTTTTGGCAGGAATCACAGAAGAAGAGATCCCAAAAGAGTTGTGGATGAGATAGAACACCTTATTAAAGAATACGGTATGCGAGAGGTTTCGTTTTATGATGATTTATTTACTCTTAACAAAAAATGGGTAATTTCGGTATGCCACGAAATTATTAAAAGAAATATAAAGCTTGATTGGAAAGCATTAAGCAGGGTTGATACCGTAGACTATGAAGTTTTAAGTTATATGAAAAAAGCTGGCTGTCGGATTATATTTTACGGCATTGAGTCGGGATCTCAAAAAATTTTAGATAACATTCGCAAAAGTCAAACTGTCGAACAAAATCTAACTGCAGCCCGGTTAACTAAAAAAGTAGGCATAGAGATGTTCGCATTTTTTATGATTGGTAATGTTGGTGAAACCCAGAGTACTATTTATCAAACGATAAAGCTGGCCAGAAGGATTAAGCCAAGATATTACCAATTTACCATTGCTAGGCCCGATCCCGGATCTTATTTATACAATGAATACATTCAAGAAATTAACGAGAAAAATCTTTCTTGGGGGGAGTACTATGCTTTTCCTGATAATCCGGCTAAGATGATTGTAGTAGGATCAGAGGTCAGCAACCAAGAACTGATTATTTTTAGAAAATTAGCCTATATGGCCATGCGCCCAATGTCTTTGATTAAAAATCTCATCAAGGCAGCAGTAACTTTTAATTTAAAGCAGGTAAAACGGATACTGAAAGTTTGGTTTTAATTAAGGGAGATTACCTATGAGAAGTGCTTCCAAAGTAGCAATTATTACCGGCATAACAAAAGGAATTGGTAAGGTAATAGCTTTAAGCTTTGCTAAAGAAGGAATGAATTTAGTTGGTATTGCCCGTAATAAGGACGATGTTGACAGAGTTTTAGATGAGATAAGGCAGGAGTTTAAGATAGATACTCTGGGCCTAGGCGTAGATGTTTCCAAAAGCCAAGAGGTTGATAACATTTTACCGAAAACCTTAGAGAGATTTAATAGCATAGATATTTTAGTTAATAATGCTGCAGTAGGTAAATTGGATTACATCATCGACTCAAAACTAGAGGATTGGCAAAATATTATTGATGTAAATCTAAAAGGTGTGTATTTATGCTCCAAGACTGTTTTAGGACAGATGATTAAGCAAAAAGGCGGCAGGATAATTAATATCGCTTCCATTTGCGGCCTAAAAGGTGTCCCAAGGTATGGTATATATTGTGTTTCAAAATTCGGTGTTGTGGGTTTTACTGAAGTAATGGCTCAGGAAGCAAAGGAGCACAATGTTATAGTTTCGGCTGTTTGCCCTGGTATTGTTGATACTGGTTTTGCCGATAATAGTAATTACGCCCTTACAAGCCCTGGTAATATGCTAAAACCTGAGGCAGTTGCTAAGCTGGTGCTGCATTTAACAAAGTCTTCTCAGGCTTCCCAAATTTGTGAGATTTATCTTAAACCTAAAAATAGAATAGAGAGACTGTTAAAAATTAAACAGCGAAAAACAGTAATTAAGAGGATCAAATATTTATGCTAATTCTAGTTAATCCGCCAAATCCCCCTGGTAAAGTATCAAATAAGGATATGATGGGCGGGTTAGGGCAGTTATATGAAGAAGGTGCCCCAAAGATTCCCCCAATAGATATCCCTTATACTGCCGCCTGCCTTAAGCAAAAAAATATACCCGTCGAGGTTATTGATTGTTTGGGGTTAGATTATGATTCTGATGCTCTAATCCTGAGTCTTAAAAAAAAACTAGTAGATAATGAAAAGATAAGTATAGCATTACGTACCTCTTTACCGACTTATTGTCATGATATGGAGGTGGCTCGCAACATCAAACAGCAAACTAATGCTCAATTAGTATTTTTTGGTCCCCAGGTATCTCTGTATCCTAAAGAGACAATCGAGAAAAATTTTATCGATGTTGTTATTATTGGTGAACCTGAGTTTATTTTTGTAGATATATTTTTAAAGGGCCTTAAAGAAACAAGGGGAATATGGTTTAAAGATGAAAGTGGCCAGATTATTCGTAATGCCGCTGGTAGAAAAATTGAGGATTTGAATCAATTACCCATTCCTCTTTGGGAATTAATGCCCTATAAACAATATATTCTTCCTGAGCCCCAATTTCCCAATATCAAATCCTTTTTACCCATACTGACTTCCCGGGGTTGTCCCTTTAATTGCGGTTATTGCCCTTACCCTTTAATCCAAGGCTGCAAGTGGCGGACACGTTCAGTTGAAAAGGTAATCGAAGAACTAAAATATATCGTGAATAATTTAGGCATAACTAATGTCCTTTTTCGCGATCCGGAATTCACCCTTGATAAAAAAAGAACAGCAAAGCTTTGCCAGGAAATAATAAGAGAAAAGTTAGTTTTTTTCTGGCGCTGTGAGACCAGAATTGATACTCTTGATGAAGAACTTATCGAGAAGATGGCTGAAGCCGGATGCCGGGGCCTAAACTTAGGGGTTGAATCAATTTCTCCTAAAACCTTGAAAAGAATGGGAAGAAGCAGTTTTAATCAACAGCACTCAGAAACTATTATTGATTGTTGTAGAAAGAAGGGTATAAATACTTTTTGTTTTTTTATTATAGGTTTACCAGGGGAGGACAAAAAAGATATATTAAAGACTATAAAATTTGCTCAAAAGCTTGACCCTTCTCAGGTTCAGTTTACTTTTGCAATTCCTTATCCGCAAACTCCTTTAAGGAAATGGGCCCAAGATAATAATTTTATAGAAGATGAAGATTTGAATCATTATACTGGTTATATTCCTGTTATGAGAAACGAGCATTTAACTGTAAAACAATTAAAGCGAATACACAACTTTGCTAATAAATGGGTTGGATTAAGAAAAAGTCAAAAAAAACAGAGGATAAGAAAGTTTGGTTTTATTCAGGCTGTAAAGGAATTATTAAAAGAGGTACTCTTTTGGTTTAAGCAGTGGTTTGTGTAAAAGAGCAATAATATGAGAATACTGCAAGTATGTGATTATTATCAGTATTTAGGAGGAACCGAGACCTATATTATTAATCTTTCCCGAGACTTAGAAGCCCAGGGTCATAGTATTTCTGTTATGTACGCAATAAAGACAGATAAAACTTTTTTTTCTGATAATCGAGGAGAGCATTACTTTGCGGCTATAATGGTAGATGAAAAATTAAGCCTTAATCAGGAAAAAGAGATTCGGGAAATAATTGACAAGGAAAACCCCGATATTATCTATATACATAATGTGTTTAATTCTTACTTGATTGATAAATTGTCTAAAATGAGGCCGGTGGTTCGATTTATACACGACCACAACATTTTCTGCCCCAAGGGAGATAAATTCCTGGACTTAAAAGGAAAAGTATGTCCTTGTGCTTGTGGTATCTCTTGTTTTTTTAATGCTTATATTAATAGATGTCTTCCCAGAAATCCTTTTAAAACTATAAGATTGATAAGACAAAAAAGGAGACAGGCCGGTATCAATAAAAAAATAAACATTATAGTTGCCAGTAATTATATGAAAGGTTGCCTTATCCAAAATGGATTTTGGTCTGCAAAAATAAAAGTCATTTCTTACTACACAACGCCTATAAAATATGATCAAGTATTTTTTAAAGATTTTCTGCTGTTTGTGGGAAGGGTTCATAAGACAAAAGGCTTGCAAATTTTGTTGCCAGCGCTGGCTAAATCTTCTTCCAATATTAAGCTGGTTGTTATAGGCGAAGGAAGGTATATGGATGAAGCTAAGAGTTTAGCTTCAAAATTGAAGCTAAAGAATAGGGTTAGTTTTTTGGGCCAGCTTTCCCAAGAGAAAATAGTAGAGTATTTTGTTGATTGTTTCGCTTTAGTCATATCTTCTCGGTGGCCAGAGCCGTTTGGAATAGTTGGCATTGAGGCTATGTCTTATAAAAAGCCGGTTATTGCCTCAGACGTTGGCGGTATTTGCGATTGGCTGGATGATAATACCAATGGTTTTTTAGTGGATAACAGCGATGCAGAAAAGTTAGCTGAAAAAATCAAATTTCTTTATTATAATAAAGATAAAGCAAAAGATATGGGCCAGGAAGGTTACAAAATTTTTCAAGATAAATTCTCAAAAGATACACATATAAATAATCTCATAGGATTTTTTAATGAATTAAAACAATGAAAATAGGCATAGATGCAAGAATAATTCTTTATCAAAGGCGGGGCGGGGCTCATTATATTTATAAATTGCTAGAAAGCCTTTTTGCAATTGAGCAGGATAATAAATATAGGATTTTGTTCAGCTATTTTCGCGGAGCTGATAAGAGCGTGATTGATCATTTTAAAAGGAGCAATGTAAAGACTAAAGCGCTGAGAGTCCCTAATCGAATTCTTACAACTTGCTGGGAAAAATTTTCTTTTCCTTCTATAGAGTTATTATTAGGCAAACTTGATGTATTCCACATACCTTATTGCCATCATTTTATTCCTACGTCAACTGAATTGATAGTCACTATTCACGATTTAATTCCGTTACGGTTTCCCCAACATTTTTCAAAGAGGTCGCTTGATGGTTATACGAGGATGCATCGTAAAGTTTTAAAAAAAGCGAAGTTAATAATAACAGATTCTCAAAATTCCAAAAATGACATTGTAGAACTTATGGGGATTGATGAAAAGAAAATAAAGGTTATTATGCTAGGCGTTGATGAACGATTTAAGCAAACTGGTGATAAGGAAAAGGTATCCCGATATTTGAGTAAGTATAACATTAATAGTAAATATATTCTTTTTGTGGGTGGTCCCAGTGAGAATAAAAACGTAAGTGGGTTGCTTAAAGGTTATAAAATTTTCAGGGAAAATTCTTCACAGAATCATAAGTTGGTTTTAGTTGGGAAAAAAAGCTGGGGTTATAGCAAGATAATCGAAGAGGCCAAGGATTTAGGTTTAGAGCGAGATATTATCGTTACCGGTTACGTTTCCGATGAAGATCTAGTTTATATTTATAACGGTGCAGATTTATTAGTCCATCCTTCCCTGTATGAGGGTTTTGGCTTTCCGCCTTTAGAGGCCATGGCTTGCGGGGTGCCGGTGGTTGCGTCCGATGTTTCCTCTATCCCCGAAGTAGTCGGCGATGCCGCCATTCTCATTGACCCTTATAACACAGAGGATTTAGCTCAGGTTATCATAAAGGTAATAGATGATTCATCACTTCGTCAGGAATTAACTAAAAAAGGTTTACAAAGAGCAAAGGATTTTTCTTGGGAAAGGTGTGCCCGGGAAACCCTGGCTGTTTACCAACAAGCGGCTAACAGCTAGTAATAAGTGCATTTATGGCAAAAGTAAACATATTGCATATTACTCCCGGCTTAGCTCTCGGTGGTGCTGAGCGAATGATGCTGGCTATGATTAAAGGTTTAAATAAAGAAAAATATAATATTAAGCTCTGTTGTTGGCGTGGCAGCCGGGAATTAAAAAACGCTATTGAAAAAGCAGGTGCAGAAGTTATAGACTTAAAACAGGAAGATGGAAACATCATAAGGGTAGTTTCTAAAATGCGAAGAGCAATTAAAGAGCATAACATTGAATTAATTCACACTTATTTATTCGATGCTGATTTATGCGGCTTTCTAGCCGGAAAAACAACCGGGGTGTCAATTATTGTTTCAAGTGTACCTAGCTTTACTTTTTTGTGGAAGAAAAAGCACCAGTTGCGTTATAAATTTCTATCATTATTTTTTGATAGGTTTATTACGATTTCGGAGGCTATCGCTAAATTTATGGTTAATAACTGTAAGATTAGTCCTAAGAAGGTAACGGCGGTTCATGCAGGTTTTCTAGATGAATTTAATCGTCAGACTGATGCGGCGACTGTTTCCGACATGAGGAAAAAATTTGCTTTAACTGAGAACAATTTGGTTATTGGGACTGTTGCCCGTTTAGATTCGCGCAAGGGTTATTTTTATCTGCTTGACGCAGCATCAAAAATCATAAAAGACTATCCTGAAGTTAAGCTCATTTGTGCTGGCGGAGGCGAGATGCAGGCGGAATTAGAAGAGTACGCTAGGAAATTAGGAATTGAATCGGAAGTCATTTTTGCTGGGACCGTTAATGATGTGCCTAATTTTTTAGGTTTATTAGATATCTTTACTTTACCTTCATTAGACGAAGGATTAGGCATAGTTATACTGGAGGCTATGAATGCCGGTTTAGCAGTTGTGGCTAGTAATGTCGGGGGAATACCGGAAATGGTTGATGAGGCAGAGACTGGTTTATTAGTTGAGCCGGCAAACGCAGAAGCTTTAGCCAACGCTCTTATAACTTTAATTAAGGATAAAGATTTAAGAATAAAAATGGGAGAGCTTGCTAAACAGAGAGTAAAGCGATTTAGCTCTCAGGAAATGACACGTAAGTTAGAGGAAATTTATGACTTTTGTATTGAGAGGAAATTAAAAGGGGGGCAGTAATGGCGGATAAAAATAGAATACTAATTACCGGAGGCGCCGGGTTTATCGGTTCGCATTTATCAGAATTGCTTCTAGCCAAAGGCAAAAAGGTAACTGTAATCGATGATTTATCCACAGGAAGTAAGGACAATATGGTTCACCTTTTGGAAAATGATAATTTTACTTTTGTTGAAGGTACAATTTTAGATGAAATAACAATGAAGAAATTGATTGAGAACGCAGATGAAATTTATCACTTAGCTGCGGCTGTGGGCGTTAAGTATGTATTAGATAATCCCATTAAAAGTATTCATATTAATTCTCGGGGAACCGAGATAATTTTAGAATTAGCCAGCATTGATAAAAAGAAGGTGCTCATTGCCTCTAGTTCGGAAGTATATGGTAAAAATCCTAGTTCTGTTTTTCCCGAAACCGCAGATAGCATTTTAGGGGCGACTAAGATATCGCGCTGGAGTTATGCTTGTGCTAAAGCTTTGGATGAATTCTTAAGTTTTGCTTATCATCAAGAAAAAGGTATGCCGGTAATAGTAGTAAGATTTTTTAATACAGTCGGGCCGCGTCAAAGCGATAGGTATGGCATGGTAATACCGCGTTTTATTTCTCAGTCTTTGCATAATTTGCCTCTTACCGTTTATGGTGACGGCCAGCAAACCAGGAGTTTTACTTACGTAGGAGATGTTGTAGAGGGCGTTGTCGCTCTCATGAGCCATCCTGATGCTATTGGTAATGTTTTTAATATTGGCAATCCTCATGGAATAACCATTGAAAGTTTGGCGCAAAAGATAAAAGAAAAAACAAATTCAAATTCAGAAATAGTACGCATACCTTACAACCAGGCTTATGGCGAAGGTTTTGAGGACATGCGCCATAGGGTTCCGGATATTACTAAAATTCATAGCTTGGTCAATTTTACCCCTAAGGTCAGCCTTGATGAAATTTTAGAAAGAACAATTGAATTTGTTGAGGGAAAAGAGAAGAACGTCTAGTCTTTAGTATGACAATAAAATGTTATCATTTTATGAATTCCGTTCTATTAAAGAGAGGCTTTAATGAAAAAAATGAATATATTATATATTGCCAATAAGGGTTATTTTAAAGGCGGCGGACAGGTAAGCTTATGGAATCTTGTCAGGAGAATCAATCCTGATAAATTTATTCCTCATTTTATCTGTCCTTCTCAGGGTGCTTTTTTTGATACGCTTACCAGAGACCAAATAAGCGTTGATATCATTTCTTACCCGCACTTTAAGACTCTTAACATGTTTGCCGTGTTGAAAGCAATCTCATTGATAAAACAGATTGCAATAGAGAAAAAAATTGATCTGATTCATGCAAACGGCCCTAGAATGAATTTATTATCCGGACTAGTTGCTAAAATTTGCAAGATGCCAGTTGTTTGGCATGAGCGTACCTTGGTTGAGAAAGGTATGTGGGACAGTGATAGATTTTTTTCTTTTTTAGCTGATAAAATTATTTGCAATTCTGACGCTATACGGGAGCGGTTTTTAAAAAATGGTAAGATTCATAAAAAAGTTATAACTATTATAAATGGTGTTGATACCACTTTATTCAATCCTCACGTAGACGGCTCTTCTGTGCGCAGGGAATTTAATATCAGGGATAACGAAATTGTTATTGGCATGGCCGGCCGAATTGAACCCAGCAAGGGCCAGCTTTGTTTTCTTAAAGCTGCCCGAGATTTAGCCTCTAAGTATAATAATTTGAAATTTTTAATAGCTGGCGGCATCTTTAGCGAGTGTCCAATCAATTACAAAAGGGAGTTGGAAGAATTTATTACTAAGCATAATTTAGAAAAAAAAGTGATCTTTGCCGGTGTAAGAAACGATATGCCTCAGATTTTGGCAGCAATGAATATTATGGTTTTAGCTGCTGATGCTGAAGCCTGTGGCCGGGTTCTCTTTGAGGCAATGGCTTGCGCTAAACCAATTGTTGCCACTAATACCGGCGGGACACCGGAGATAGTTATCGATAAAGAAACAGGATTATTGGTCCCTCCAAAAAATAGCAAGGCTTTGGTTAAAGCCATCATTGCTTTGCTTGACGATAAGGATTTAGCCAAACAGATGGGGGTAAAAGGAAGAGAGAGGGTTGAAAAGTATTTTACTATCCAAGAACATGTGAGAAAAACAGAGGCGGTTTACGAGGAAATTCTTAATGGATGTTGATGAAACAAATAAAGCATCGGTGGGTTTTGATTACGAATCCCATGTTTGGGGAGATAGCGATGCCTTAATACGTATAGAAGAGAGAAGGCATTCTTGCCTAGGCTTGAAGCGATTTTTAGAAGTTATAAAAAATAAAGATAGCAGGGTAATGGAAATAGGCTGTGGTACAGGAATATTTTTAAGAAGCTTAAAATCTTACCGGCCCGATTTGGAACTTTCTGGTTGTGATATTAGCTGCAAAGCGATTGATTTAGCTAAGGCAAATAAACAATACAATATTGATTATAGAGTAGCTGAGGCCCAAGTTTTGCCTTATGACGATAACAGCTTCGATGTCGTGGTGATGATGGATGTGCTTGAGCACCTTGATGATATGGAGACGGCCTTAAGAGAGGTAAAAAGAGTGTTGAAAAATAGAGGTATGTGTCATCTTTTAGTTCCTTGCGAAGTTAATCCTTTAACTTTGCACTGGCTGATGTGGAAAATAAGATTGGGCCACAACCTAAAAAAGAAGTATGCCGGCCATATTCAAAGGCTCACCAGCAAAAAAGTGCGTAAACTTATTAATGATAATCAATTTAGCATAGCTAAAGAAACTTTTAGTTTTCATGGTTTAGGCCAAATTAATGATATTTTCTTTGATTATCTTCCCCGCGTATTTACCAAAAATAAAATTGACCAAGATAGGCGAATCAAAGCTCAAACCGCTAAAGATAAAATTATACGCAGCATAAACGAAAGAGGCCTGCTGTTGACTTTTTGGCTCATGCTGGGGCGAATTATTGAAGTGGCAGCCTTTTATGAATCAGAAATTTTAAAATATTTTCCTGTGGCTGTGGGTTTGCATATCACATCTTATAAGGGAGGGCTAGGTGAAAATAGGAATTGATGCCCGGGAAATTCAAGATAAGATGACCGGAATAAGCAGGTATCTTACGGGTTTCTTGAAACATATATCCTCGAGCCCCCATGAATATTTTCTTTATTATTCGCAGGTTCCGCAAAACAAGTTAAACTATCCCAAAGCACAGGTTAGAATTCTTAAGGGTAAGCAATTTGTCTGGGACCATATTTTATTACCCAAGGCTTTGGCTAAAGATCATATAGATTTATTTTTTTCGCCTTATTATAAGAGACCTTGGTCTTTAAAGTGTAAATCTATTGTTACAGTACACGATATAAATCCTTTGTTTATTAGGAGCTATTCTTTTTTTTATAAGCATTATTTTAAAACTATACTGCGACGCTCTTTATCTTGCGCAGATTATATTATGGTTGTTTCTCGTTACGTTAAAGATGAGCTAATAGAATTATTTAATGCTGATCCTGAGAAAATAATAGTTAACTATAATGCCCTTGATAAAAGTTTTATTACTGCTAATAGCGATGCATTTGAGAGTCGTGTTCTGGAGAAATATAAGATAAAAACAGATTATATTTTATATGTAGGTAACCTTATGCCTCATAAGAATGTTTCTTTGTTAATTAAGGCTTATTCAGGCCTACCGAAGGGCTTAAAAGATAAATATAAGTTAGTTATTGCCGGAGGAAGAAACTGGACCTATCAACAGCAGCTAGAGTTGTCGAGAGAGTTGGGATTGGAAAACAGTATTATTTTTGCCGGCTTTATTGATGATGAGGCTTTGGCGTCGATATATCGCAGGGCAAGTTTGTTTGTTTTTCCTTCTCTTAGGGAAGGTTTTGGTTTTCCGCCGCTTGAGTCTATGGGCTGTGGAATACCAGTAGTAGCCTCTAGGGCTACATCTTTACCGGAAATTATAGGAGATGCTGGCATCCTGGTTAATCCAAGCGATGTTGGAGGATTTACTAAAGCGATGGAAAAAGTCTTAAATGATGAAAGCCTGCAAAATGAATTAGCCGAGCGAGGCCTAAAGAGAGCAAAGGAATTTTCCACAGAAAAGATGGCCGCGGTATTGTTTAGTGTTTTTGAGAAACTTTCATACGGTTAGGACTTTTAAGATGGCCAAACCAATAAAACAACCTCTTATTGACTATAAAGAAATTACAGCTTTTTTAAAATACAAATTTCCACAGGCTAGCAATATAATATTTGAAAATATTTTGATAAAGGGCGATAGCCTGGTAGTCAAAGCAGACCTAAGATACAACAAAGGTAAGGTTAGAAGATTATGGGTAAAAATTGACAAAAACTTCTTTGATGACGAAGAAAAAGCTAGAAAAATAGCAGAAGACTCTTATCATCTATTAAGCAAGTTATATGATGATTTTTCAGGAGAGGATAATTTTGCTATAGTAAAACCTTTGTGCTTTTGGCCGCAATGGGCAGCGGTGATTACCGAAGATGCTCCTGGTGTGCCTTTAAGTAGTATTGTTTATAAATATGTTTTTTCTTTAAATAAATTTGGCGGTCATAATAAAAAAAGAGTTACCGAAATTTTATCAAACTGCGGAAAGTGGGTCGCTAAGTTTCAAGAAACTACTGGATTAGACAAAGAGCTAAAAGGTTTTGAGCTGGATTTTTTGAAAGATGCCGAAATCAAAAGAGATTTATCTTTTCTAAAGTATGTAGGCGTTAGCAAAAAGACCACCGAAGTTTTGAGAGACTATTTATTTAAACATCTTCCTTTTGTTAACGGATTGACGCAAAAGGGGGTTGGCTGCCATGTTGATTTTTCTCCGCGTAATATAATTGTCGGCAAAAATAACAAAATCACACTTTTGGATTTTGAAAAGTTTAGCTACCGCTGGCCATATGATAATTTGGCTATATTCATGGTCTATCTAGACAGTTTTAGGAAATATCTTTTAGTCGATAAAAATAAGTTAGAGAATTTAAAGGAGTTTTTTTTACAAGGTTATAAGAGCAAAACGCAGCATAATATTGATGAAAAGATCTTACATTTTTTTTACACACGCTATATGCTGATAATGGTAGCCAATGAGCTCACATTTGTTAAAAAGCGAAAACCTTTTATACGCTGGTTAATTTTAAACAGGATGAGGTCCATATTAGAGTTTTGGGTTAATAAAAATATACTCCGGTAAAATAAAAAAGGCACATTGG
This sequence comes from Candidatus Omnitrophota bacterium, assembly GCA_024542985.1. Classification (GTDB taxonomy): domain Bacteria; phylum Omnitrophota; class Gorgyraeia; order Duberdicusellales; family 4484-171; genus JAMXCX01. The sequence continues at coordinate 19,644 of JAMXCX010000014.1, forward strand.
GTATGGAAGAAATCGGACAAAAAGGGTCCTCACAGTTTTGGATTCATGGAATCAAGCGTGGCGAGGCAATGGTTAGTTTTCTAAAAAGTAAGATAGGTTCCTTAGAGGAGAAGGAAGTATTAGACATTGGTTCAGGAGCCGGCGGTATAAGTATTGTTTTCGCCCAAAAATGTAAGAGGATTGTCTCTTTAGATTCAGGCGCTGATAATGTAGAATTTATAAGACAGCGCCTAGAGGAAAAAAATATCAAAAATATTGAATTATTATTAGGGAACGCTATCAAGTTGCCTTTTCACGATGAAGAGTTTGATATTGTCATTCTTAACGGGGTCTTGGAATGGATTCCTTATACAAGAGGTAAGGAGCCTTTTTCTTTGCAGTGTAGGGCCTTGGCTGAGGCCTTCAGGGTCCTGAAGAAGAGGGGCTTACTTTATTTAGCTACGGAGAACCGTTGGTATCCATTTAATTTTTTGCGTGATCCTCACGTCCACATTCCATTCGTGTGCATGCTGCCGCGTAAAATTGCTAATTTTGTTTCTTTTATTTTTTCCAGAAAACCCTATGAGAATTTTATTTATTCTTATTGGAAATTAAAAAACTTAATTAAGGAATCCGGTTTTTCAAGAGTAGACATCTATGCGCCTCTAATTCATTATCAGTATCCGGTAATTATCAAAGATTTAGAAAAAAGATGTTCTTTAAGCAAAGTGGATAGAGATAATTTATATTTAAAATATAGCAAGATGAAATTAACCAGGTGCCTTAAGATAAAAATTTTCTTTTTGAGAATAGTTTTCTTTTTGAGAATAACAAAGATGTTTATTCATGGTTTTTTAGTTCTTGGCTACAAGAGTAACAGCTAATTAGAATGACAAAGAAATTAAACATTTTAATGATTGCTGATATATTCTTTCCTGATGTAAGAGGTGGCTCGGGAAGAGTTGTCTTTGAGGTAAGCAGAGGGTTGGCTAAAAAAGGCCATAATTTGACTGTTTTAACCCGCAGAAAGGATAAGAATTTATTACCCGACGAAGAAATGCACGGGTTTAAAGTTTACCGGTACAATATTGGCTCAACTCATCCGGCCGGTTTTCTATTTTCTTCTTTAAAAAATACCTATAAACTAGTCAAGTCATTATCAAAAGACATTAGGTTTGATTGTTTAATTCTCAATCAACCCTTATCAGCTTTAGGGGCGCTTATGGTAAGAAAATTTAAACATATTCCTAAAATATACTTTTTTCATTCTTCCTGGCCTGAAGAATATCATACAAAGAAACAAAGAAATGATATAGGCTTAGTCTTAAGAAGGTGGATAGAAAAAAAAGTTTTGAGCAAGAGTCAGATGGTAATACCAGCAAGTAAATATTCCAAAGATAAGATTAAAAGATTATACCCTAAGTTATCTTTAAATATTAAAATCATACCCAACGGTGTTGATGTCGAAAAATTTAAACCCACCAATAATAAGACAATAATAAAAGGTGAGCTAGATATTGCCCTAGATAAGAAAGTTCTTTTTACGGTCAGGAATTTGACTCCTAGGATGGGTTTGGAGAGTTTAATAGAGGCGATGGTTAAGGTGAAAGAAGACCATAAAGATATTTTACTTATTATTGGCGGTATAGGGCGCCTTAAGCAACAGCTAGAAACTCTTACAGCCAGTTTAGGTTTAGAAGATAGCGTTATTTTTACCGGTAACATAGAGGAAAGCGATTTGCCTTTATATTACAGAGCAGCGGATTTTTTTATTTTGCCGACAAAAACCTTAGAGGGATTTGGTTTAGTAACTTTGGAGGCCCTTGCTTGCGGCATACCTGTTTTAGGGACACCTGTAGGGGCTACAGTAGAAATTCTCAAACAATTAGACGAGAGATTGCTTTTTAAAGGAACTGACGCTGGCTCAATGGCTAAATTAATCAGTGAATACCTGGGAAAACCCAAAAATCAAATTAATGAATTAAAACAAAGATGCCGGCAGTTTGCGGTTGATAATTATTCTTGGGAAAAATTAACATCCAGTTTAGAAAAAGTATTAACAGACGTTCTGTCGTGATATTGAGCAGTATAGTAGGAATATATGTCTAAGATTAAGGTATTACATATTCATACCTTACCGGTTATAAGCGGTTCAGGAATTAATACTTTTCTAACTATGGATAGGCTTGATAAAGATAAATACGAGGTGGAATTTGCCTGTAAACCCGGGGGGAAACTAATAGAATTGGTTCGAGAGCGAGGGATTGTCTTTCGGCCGGTTAATCACTTTGTTATGCTGGTGAGCCCCTTTAATGATTTAGCAGCTTTATTCGAGCTGATTTTTATTTTAAGGCGCAACAAGTATGATATTGTCCATACTCATAATTCTAAAGCCGGCTTTATCGGTCGGTTAGCAGCTAAAATCGCCGGGATTACGATTATTGTTCATACTATTCATGGGTTTGCTTTCCATGATTTTGAGAAGCCGCCGCGTCAAAAATTATTTATTTTGCTAGAAAAACTTGCTGCTTGTTTTGCTGATAAATTGATAACTGTATCCAGGTCGCTTAAAGACTGGGGTTTGAGTTTAGGTATAGGTAAAGAAAATCAATATGTTACTATTTATGATGGCATTGAAATTGATAAGTTTAACTCAGGTTTTAATATTGAAAAAAAGAAACAGGAGCTTGGAATAGAACCGGAAGATTTCGTAATCGGAGTTGTGTCTAAGCTATGGGAAGGTAAAGGGCATGGGTGTATAATAAAAGCTGCCAAAATGGTAGCTGTCAAAATACCCCGGGTCAAATTCATCTTTGTCGGCGAGGGTTATTTGAGGCAGAAGTTAGAGGAACTAACCAAAAGGTCAGGATTAGATAAGCATATCATTTTTGCTGGTTTTAGGAGTGATATTCCTGAAATTACTTCTACCTTTGATGTGGCTATTTTAGTTTCTTTGTTTGAAGGTTTAGGCCGGGTGTTACTCGAAGCAATGGCAGCAGCGAAGGTGGTTATTGCCACAAAAATCGGCGGTATTGTGGATATTGTTGATGACGGTCAAACCGGAATATTGATTAAACCCGAAGATCACCAAGCTTTAGCCGAAGCAATAGTAAAATTGCTTTTAGATGATGATTTACGGATTAAAATGGGCCAAGCCGGCCGAAGGAAAATTGATACTAAGTTTAGTGCTAAAACTATGGTTAATCGAATCGATGAAGTTTATCGGGAATTAGTTGTTAAGAAAGCATTTCCTAGAAGAAGTGCACGCAGGTAGTTATTTGCCTAGCGGTAGTAATTGAGTAGGAGGTAAGAATATTATGAAAAAAGCTCTGATTACAGGTATTACCGGACAGGATGGCTCTTATTTGGCAGAATTTTTATTAAATAAGGGATATGAGGTTCACGGATTAGTACGACGCGTGGCCTTAGAAGATCCAGATTATCTTCTTAGCCGGATACAACATGTTATTGATAAGATTAATTTACATGTTGGTTCTTTGGAAAGCTATGCAAGCATATTCAATACCGTGGAAAAAGTAAAACCGGATGAGTGCTATCATCTGGCTGCGCAGAGTTTTGTTAGCTATTCATTCGAAGATGAATTTTCTACAATTAACACCAACATCAATGGAACACTCTACGTTCTGTCGGCCATAAAACAAAAAGCATCGCATTGTAAGTTTTACTTTGCCGGTTCAAGTGAGATGTTTGGCCTAGTCAAAGTAACGCCCCAGGATGAAAACACTCCTTTCCATCCTCGTTCTCCATATGGAGTTTCTAAGGCAGCTGGATTTTATATAACCCAAAATTACCGTGAAGCGTATAACATTTTTGCCTGTAGCGGTATGCTTTTTAATCATGAGTCGCCTCGACGAGGTTTTGAATTTGTTACTAGAAAGATTAGCCGGACAGTGGCAAAAATTAAGCTTGGCATGAAAGAGAAGTTAAGATTAGGTAATTTAGAGGCAAAGAGAGATTGGGGCTATGCTCCTGATTATGTAGAGGCGATGTGGCTCATGTTACAACAGGATAAGCCTGGTGATTATGTAGTTGCAACTGGCGAAACCCACTCCGTAGGTGAATTTGCTGAATCGGCATTTAACTGTGTTGGGTTAAATTGGAAAGATTATGTAACAGTAGATAAAATGTTTTACCGCCCATCGGAAGTTAATCTTTTGCAAGGAAATTACGAGAAATCTAGAAAAACTTTAGGTTGGGAACCAAAAGTTAAATTTGCTGATCTTGTTAAGATGATGGTTGAGTCAGACTTGGAGGCTTTGAAAAAGCATAAATAAAGTGATTCAAGGCTAATTTTCACTAGCAAAGTGGAAAATCGATAATAAATTCAGTGCTAAAACTATGGTTAATCGAATCGATGAAGTTTATCGGGAATTAGTTGCTAAAAAAGGAGTAGCGGAATGATTAATTATGGATTACTTACTAGCGTTTTTCTAATTTCTCTGTTAGCTTCATTTTTACTTACTCCCTTGGCAAAAAGTATTGCTTTAAAGCTTAATATAATGTCTCAGCCGGGAGCAAGAAAGATTCACGTCAGCGCAGTTCCTTATTTAGGAGGTTTAGCTATTTACTGTGCTTTTGTTATTGCTCTTTCGATTATATTATATTTTGATCATTCATTGAAAGCAGAATCCTGTAAGCAATTTGCCGGTATTCTTGTTGGGAGTTTATTTATTGTTGCTTTGGGGCTGTGGGATGACATAAAAGATATCAAGCCTCGTTTTAAATTAATCGGTCAGATTATTGTTGCTTTGATACTATTTAGTTTTGGCTTACGGATAGAAGTTCTAAGTAATCCCTTCTCCGGCGGCCTAATACATCTTCCTTTAGCAGTAAGCCTTGTTTTCACCTTGTTGTGGTTTTTGGGATTAATGAATGCGATGAATTTGATAGATGGTTTAGATGGCCTGGCTTGCGGCATAACAGTAATAGTGAGCGGCGCGCTAATTTTTATTGCTTTATACTTAAACAATTACGCAAATGTTTTTCTTTTAGCAGCTTTAGCCGGAAGTTGCCTGGGTTTTTTGCGCTTTAATTTTTACCCGGCTAAGATTTTTATGGGAGATTCCGGCAGCATGTTTTTGGGGATGATTTTGGCTTCGGTAGCCTTAATCGGCTCGCAGCATAAGGCAGCCACAGCAGTTATTTTACTTACACCTTTAACCGCTTTGACCATACCAGTTTATGACATATTTGCAGCCCTGCTGCGGCGAATATCAAAGAAACAACCGGTATTTAATCCGGATAGAAAACATATTCATCATCGCTTGCTGGATTTAGGCTTAAGCCAGCGGCAAATAACATTATTTTTTTATTTAGCAACTTTCTATCTTAGCGTATTTGCATTTTTGTTTGTGCTTATACCTGAACAGTACGCGCTTGTGCTTTTAATTTTGCTGGCTTTGGGGTTAAGCATAAGTTTACTGGTAGTTACTTTCATTGAAAGTAAACTTAGGCTTGTATGCAAGTAGGACGTATTTATATTTTGGGGTAAAGTCCCTTGTGATATAATATTGTATAATTGAAACTAGCTTGAGAAATCAACTATTCCTGAGCAGGATGAAAATCACAGGAAGGAGCCAAGGAAATGTATAAAGAATATTGGGATTTGACTCATAAACCCTTCGAAAATACTCCCGACCCAAGGTTCATTTACTATTCCCCTCAACACGAAGAAGTATTTTCCCGTCTTCTTTACGTAATAAAGGAAGGTAAAGGTGCGGCAATGTTGACCGGAGTTTTTGGCTGCGGCAAGACCTTAATAAGCAGAATTTTGCTTAAAGAGCTGGATAGCAGTATTTATAAAACCGTACTCATAACCAATCCTTATTTAACTTATGAAGAGTTCTTAATGCATATCTGTTACAATTTGGGCTGTAAAGATTTGCCTGATACGAAATCGGAAGTTCTTGTTAATGTTGTGCTGCAAAGGTTGAACGAGGCCTTAATAAACAACATGCGCGATGGCAAAAGAACAGTTGTTATTATTGATGAGGCTCACGTGATTAAAGACAGAAAAGTTTGGGAAGAAATAAGGCTTATTCTTAACTTCCAATTGGAAGATAAATTTCTGATTACTCTTTTACTCCTGGGCCAGCCGGAGTTAGAAGAAGCAATGGATATCAATAAACAATTTTCGCAAAGAATTGCCATTAAGGGCCATCTAGGCAGTTTCGACGACGATGATGCCAAGAAATATATCCGGCACAGGTTATCTGTCGCCGGAAGAGACAAAGACCTATTTACCGAGGATGCCTATAAAGAAATATTCAAGAAATCCGGAGGCATACCCCGCCGGATAAATAATATTTGTGATTTAGCTTTGTTGTCAGGATTTGGCTTAAAAACTTCTCTAATCGATAAAGATATAATCAAAGACGTATCTAACGATTTAGGAAATTAGATATTTAGTTTTTTGGTTGGATTTTACTAAAAATCCAATGATATTTCTTTGGGGAATTAGGATATAAATTATAGTAAACTATTGTTTTTTGCCTAAAAATAGGTTATATTTCTACTAGGGGTATAAAAAAAAGCATGAGGTTTTTGGAAAAAAGGAGGTGAAAAATGGAGAAGGCAGTCTGTGTTTTTATGATTTTTGCTTTCATAAGTCTAATTGTTGGTATAATCTCAAGGCTAACGTTAACTCCTGTCCCGTTCGTACCGGGAACGCTTGAGGCAGGTTCCTTGCTAAATTTTGCTAATACTTGTCTTTTGTTTGCTATTGCCCTGATGCTGAAGATTAAGAGCTGTAAGAGTTAAATAATTATAAGTTTGCAATTTAGTGATTACTAGGCCCCAGGCTATAATAACTGGCTCTAAAAAAAGAGGCAGAAAGTAGCCCGGGGTTTTAACATTTTTAGGCATAAAATCATTATCTAAGTTTCAGTATATATTTTTATCCTAACCCAAAGCTATTGCTTTGTTATATTATTTTATTGATTAAATACAGCCAAGGAATATAATGTTTCTACGCAATAACCAAACATTCCAATATACTTTTGGTGTCTATTTTTAGCTCAGCTAGTGATTATCAGGCATATTCTTGAGCAGGAGGGCCCGGTGACTAAAAAATCCTTTATTCTCTATGGCAAAAATTCTGTTTTTGAAAGGCTTAAAAGCAATTCCCAAAGCATAAAAAAGTTATATTTAGAGACAGATTTCAATACACCCCATATAGAAAAGCTTATTAAATCAGCTAATGTCCGGACTGAGCGTGTTTCTCGAAAAGTTTTACATAAAATTAGGCCGGCTGGGCCCCTGCAAGGTATTGTTGCTGAGGTAGAAAAATTCGAATACGCAGACTTTACGGAATTGCTTAATAAGGCTGGTTCGAAACGCCTTTCTTTTATTTTTTTAGATAGAGTTTTTGATCCTCAAAATTTAGGAGCTATAATTCGAACCACAGCCTGTTTTGGAGGATTCGCTATTGTTATACCGAAACATAAGGCTTGCGAAGTTACCGAAACCGTACTCCATGTTGCCGCCGGAGGAGAAAACTTTACACCGGTAGCTATGGTTTCTAATCTTAGCAATGCTTTGATAGAAGCAAAAAGATGCGGTTGGTGGATAGTTGGGGCAATAGTCACCGAAGGCCAGGATATTGGCAGGGTTAACCTGCCTTTTCCTTTGGGTCTGGTCTTGGGTTCTGAAGGCCGGGGCGTGCGTTATGGCATAGAGAAACATCTAGATGTAAGGGTACAGATTCCTATGGGAGGAGCGCCTCTTTCACTCAACATAAATTGTGCTTGTTCGATTTTCTGTCATCAAATAGCTAAGCAGAGGGTAAGTAGCCAGAGAATAGTAGGGAAAGCTTAAGATATGGCCCCAAAGGTGATTTTGGAGATCCTTCAGAATTTAGCCGTAAACTTCCCCAAGGCCTTATAGGGCAATAGATTAAGAAGATTAAACCCAAATTTGTATTTAAAACCGGAAGCTTACAGCTTAAAGCTTAAAGCTGTCTTGGTTGACTTGATTTATTAAGATATGGTATACTTTTTAAGTGTAGGTCTATATCTATCTATAGATATCAAAAGAGGATAGGGCTAAAAGCAGCAGTTTTAAAGGCATTTCTTAGGCAAGACTAAGGTATGATTTTGTAAATTCATGAAGGATAAACCCGATAAGACTAAAGAAGAACTTTTAAGTGAGCTGGAAAGTTTGCGTCAGAAACTTGCAGAATCGCAGATAGTTGCGCGTCAACGAAATTGGGCAGAGCAAAGATTAAAAGAAAGCCAGGAGCATTTCAAGAGATTATCTGAGCTTACCAATGAAGGCGTTGTTATTCATGATAAGGGAACAATTCTGGATGCAAATCAAACTTTTGCTGATATGTTTGGTTATCCAATATCTGAGTATTTTGGAATGGATCTTTTTAAGTTGGTAAGCCCGGAATCTCAGGATTTGGTACATAATAATATCGCTGCTAACTATGAGGGCAAATATGAAGTCATAGCTATCAGGAAAGATGGCTTTACTTTTCCCATTGAAGTTTACATCAAGATAACTCACCATGAAAACAGGAAAGTGAGGGTTGCAATAATACGGGATATTACTGATACCAAGCGTAGAGAGGAAAGGCTTCGTGCGATAAATAAGTGTTTTTTAGAATTCGGCAGTGACCTTAAGGAAAATATTAACCGGATTGTTGCTTTGTGCGGTAAGTCCTTAGGTGCTGATTGTGCCTTATATAGCTATCTTGAGGAAGATATTCTTTATTCGGTAGGACAGTGGAACGCACCGCCGGATTTTAAATCGTCTGATAATTGTGACGGCCATATTTGCTATGACGTCATTAAAAAGGCAAGCGATAAAATTGTATTTATTCCTGACTTGCTTAAAAGTCCTTATGCTAAGACTGATTCTAACGTAACTAAATACGGATTACAAACTTATGTTGGTATAGTTGTTAAGTCAAGGGGTCAGGCCATAGGTGCTTTGTGCGTATTGTATAAAAGAGAATTTACTCCTAGTGAAGAAGATGGAAACCTGATGCAGATTCTTGCTTCGGCCATCGGAATAGAAGAAGAGCGCAAGCGCGCCTATGAAGCTAGAAGACAAAACATCGAGCTTTATCGCAGTCTTGTTAGGACTTCTCCGGAAGGTATTTTTTCCTACGATGTAGACGGCAAAATAATTATGGTGAATCAGCGAGCAGCAGCAATATTTAAATTGGAAAACAAGGAAGAAGCTATCGGCAGAAATATTTTTGATTTTGTTGCTCCCCAAGATAAGCAACGGTCAAAGGAAAATTTGCTTAAAGTTATGGAAACCGGCAGCCTTCTTAATAAGGAATACAATTTGCTTAGAATTGACGGAAGCGTTTTTATAGGGGAAATCAGCAGTTCAGTTATCAAGAACAACAAAGGTAATATAACGGCTTTGATTGGTACAGTTAGAGATATTACCCAGCGTAAAACTTCCGAGGAGACAATTAAAAAGAGCGAAGGGTTATTGTCACAGGCTCAAAGGTTGGCTCATATTGGCAATTTTGAATATACCCTACCTGCTAAAAATATATTCTGGTCTGAGGAGCTATATAATATCTTTGGCTATAACCCTAAGTATGCTCCTCCGACTCTGGATGAATTTTACAAACGGGTCCATCCCGATGACCGTAAAAAGCATAATGCTGCCTTTGAGTCAGCGATATCTAAGGGTGAATCTTTTGGTATAAGTTACCGGATTGTCATGCCGGACAGTTCATTAAGATTCTTAAACGTTATCAGTGAGATGGAGTCTGATTCTGAGGGAAAACCCTTACGTCTGGTAGGGACAATCCAGGATGTAACTGAACAAAGAAAAACTGAAGACAAATTAAAGATGAGTGAAGAAACACATAGAATGTTAGTGGATAATATACCCATATGCTTAGCAGCTATTGATAAAGATGCTAAGTTTACCTTATGGAATAAATCATTTGAAAAGATGTTAGGATATAAGGCAAACGAAGTAGTTGGTAAGTTGACACCTTTTGATTTGCATGAGTCTAAAGAGGGAGTTGACAAAGTTCTAAAAACTGTCGTTGAAAAAGGTATCTTTGACGGAGAGATAGTTTATATTGCTAAAAATAAAAAAAAGATATTGGCGCATCTTATTGTTGTTGCCAAGAAAGACAGTTTAGGAAATATTATCGGTTTCCATAGTTTTGCCGAAGATATAACCGTGCAAAGGACAATAGAAAAGGTAACTATGTTTACAAAGTTTGTTTTTGATAATATGGGTGATGCCGCTTTTTGGATTACTTCTGACGCTAAAATTGCTTATGTCAATAGTGCTGCTTGTCGCCTTTTAGGCTATTCTCGCCGAGAGCTATTAAAAAAGACAGTCCATGACATAGATCCAAATCTTCCTAAGAAAGTTTGGAAACAAAGATGGCAGGAAGCTAAACAAAAAAAGACTGCCGTTATTGAAACTAGCTTTCGTACCAAAGAAAAGGATGTATTCCCGGTAGAAATTACCGGTAATTACATGCAGTATAATGGCCAGGAATATCTTTGTGCTTTAGCCCGTGACATAACTGAACGAGGACGCATAGAGCAAGTTCTTCGTACAGCTGAGGAAGAAAGGACTATGATTTTGGATAGTCTTTCTGAAATTGTAGTTTATCATGACACCGGAATGAATATTGTCTGGGCCAATAAAAAGGCAAGAGAACTTATCGGTTCAGTATCCAAGAAATTAATAGGCTATCATTGTTACAAGGTGTGGTATAAACGTAAAAGTTCTTGCCGGGATTGTTCGGTGAAAAGAGCTTTGAGAACCGGAAATGCTGAGCAAGGAGAAATTCTTTTACCTGACGGAAAATATTGGTTTATACGTGGGTACCCGGTCAAAGACAGCAAAGGAAAAGTAATTGGTGTGGTTGAGGTATCCTTGGATGTTACCGAGAAAAAAAACATAGAAAAGGAACGCACAAAGAGCGTAGAAAAATCAAGAAGGATTTTAGAAGAAACAGTTGTGGCCTTAGCAGCAACTGCTGAAAGAAGGGATCCCTACACTGCCGGGCATCAGCGCCGGGTGGCGCAATTAGCTTGCGCTATAGCGCAGGAATTGAAGTTGCCAGAAGAACAAAGTAAAGGCTTACGCATGGCAGCAATTATCCATGATGTAGGTAAGGTTTATGTACCGGCAGAGATATTAAGTAAGCCCAGCCGTTTAACGGACCTTGAATTTAGTATTATAAAAACTCATCCTCAGGTTGGTTATGAAATTTTAAAGCCTGTTGAATTTCCTTGGCCGGTGGCTTTAATTGTATTACAGCATCAAGAGAGAAATGACGGCTCAGGCTATCCCAATGGCATCAAAGGCGAGGATATTTTACTTGAGGCAAAAATTTTGACTGTGGCTGATGTCGTTGAAGCTATGGCTTCTCACAGGCCTTACCGGCCGGCACTAGGCGTAAATAGCGCTCTAAAAGAGATACAAAACAATAGAGGCATTCTTTATGATGAGAAAATTGTAGATACATGCATTAAAATATTTAGGAAAAAAAAGTTTAAGTTTGAAGATAGTAAATAAACTTGTATTTTAAGATTTTAACCGACCGGATTTCAGCACTTAGCTATGGAATTTTTTCTATGATACGTTTTATAGTCAATAGTCAATTTTTAGACCTCAGATTCTGACAGCCATTTCTATTCCTTGGGCAGTCTTAATAATTTATGAAAATCACCTTTTTAGGTTTAAATAGCTATCATTTTTTGATATATTTTTCAACATTTTTATGATAACATATAGAGCGGAATAGAAATTATGCTTCGGAATAATTAACAAACCTAGAAATTGATTAGTAATATTTTAGAATTAAAGAAACAACTCAAGGGCCTTTTTTTATGAGAAATAAGCAGGTTGTTTTAGCTTTAGCTGTATTATTGATTTTGTCATTTTTAGTTTTTGCCGAGACTATTGTTTTAAAGTCCGGTAAAGTGGTTAAGGGCCGGATGCTGGATATGACTGCTGACAGAATAGAGATAAGTGTGGCCGGGAAAACAATAAGTTATAAACTTGAAGATATAAAGAGTATTGACGGGAAAAAATTTAGATTACCGCCTAGGATAGATAGAAAAAAGAGTATTGTTAAAGAAAAGTCTTATTTTCCGGAAGAAAAAGAGTACCCTCCTAAAGAAATTTTATTCGGCCCCAAAAAGAAAACAAGAATATCCTTGGATAAAAAAACAACTTTAAGCCCTCGAAGAGCTAAAAAGGGTACACTCAATCAGGCTAAAAGTTATTTTCAGATAGCCTATATTCATGCTTCTTTAGGGGAAGATAGCCAAGCAAAGGAAAATTACAAAAGGGCTTTAGAAGTTGAACCCGATCTTGGCCAAATTTATCTTGAAGAAGGTGCAACCCAGCATTTTTTAGGCAATCGTATCGAAGCCAGGGAGAACATACTAAAAGCAATAGAGTTATTTAAGTTCACTAAAGATTTTCAATACCTTGAAATAGCAAATGACTATTTGCAGAAACTCTATTGATTACAGCCTTGGTTAATAAGGCAAATTCACCAGCCGTTGGAGCCAATCGCAAAATTAAAACAAATATCTTTTAAAATTTAAATTCTGGATTATTACCGGTGTTTTTATAATTCAGCTAAAAAATTTTAGCTATTGCATTGATAGAACTGCATTAAATAAGATGTTTTTGTGAAAACGTTTACAGCTAAATCCAAAAACCCTGGTTTTATGTGGTTTTTCTAAAGAGCTTTATGGTATCCTTTTCTTAGAGGTTGATAGTTCGACTGCGCTCACTATCAATCCTGAGCATAGTCGAAGGGTTGATTTCATTGCTTATTTTGCTTTTTTAGAGGAAATATTGCAAAAATGAGGGAGAAGTGAGATTAGATGCATAAGTTGAAGGTATTATTAATAGTATTCATTTTTTTATTCTTGGTTTGTCTTAAAGGTTTTGGTCAGTATGCTGATTTGGTCGGCAAGTGGGTGAAGATTAACGGGCCTTTGGGCTGGCGAATTTTAGGTGTTGCTTTAGATGAGAATACTTGTGATGAATTAATTCTTATGTCTCGTCACGCCGGCAGAATTAATTTTGATAAAACTCTGGATTCCTTCAACGTACTGAGGATAAAGAACCACACCCATGCTGTTGTTATTGAAGTAAAGCTTTTTGAAGGCAAAGCCAAAGTTTTGCTTCTTAGCGGCATGTATGAGGGTATGTCTGGTTGGGTACCTCTAGAGTGGCTGGATGGTAATCAGGAACGGCCGGCCCTTGCTAAAACCATACCTTAAAAAAGCCTGTCCCGATAAATCGGGATAATTTTTTTATACCCTGTCTGTTCAAACACAAACCGTTTCTTGCTATAATTTTATCTTTATTGGCTGAATAATACTTCCTTTGCCGGGATAATTTGATATAATCTAAAAAAAGGGGGTAAAGCCATGAAGGTGTCATTTAAGACCGATAGTGCCGAATTTGAAGTTGAATTTAATGATTCTTTAACTGCCCGGGAAATTGTTCAAAAATTGCCGGTAGAGTCAACGATTTCTACCTGGGGCCAAGAGATATATTTTGATATAGGTTTTAAAGCTTCAGCCCAAAAAGCAACTATGGAAGTTAGTAGCGGAGATGTAGCCTACTGGCCTCAAGGGAAATGCCTTTGTGTATTTTTTGGACCGACCCCGGATAGCACAAGCCAGGAACCTGTACCGGCCAGCCCGGTGGTTATTGTGGGTAAAACAAAAGCTTCCGGAGAAGATTTAAAGAATATCCAGCTAGGTGAGAAAATATCTGTTAGTTTGGGTGGAAAATAATTGTCCCGATTCTGGAAAACCTTAGGGATAAAAGCCTGGCTGGCAGGGATTCTCCCGATTTTTCTGAGTAGAGATTTAAAGAGTGAAAAAAGTGGCAGCATCCTTAGTGCATATCTCAATAAGAATTTTAGTCTATTTGGCAGTGTTCGCAGGCCTGCTCTTTCTTTACGTTAGACACCTTGAGTCAAAAAGTATATTTTTCCCCAGCAAAGTAATTGAAGCTATTCCTTCAGAGTTCAATCTTGCCTTTGATGATGTTTATCTATTAACAGCCGATAGCGTGAAAATACACGGCTGGTTCATACCTTACGACGGAGCAAAATACACATTATTATTCTGCCACGGCAATGGCGGCAATATTTCCAATCGTTTTGATAAGATATTTTTCTTTAGGCAGCTTAAGCTTAATATCCTTATAATTGATTATCATGGTTATGGCAAAAGCTCTGGTAAGCCTT
>JAMXCX010000015.1 GCA_024542985.1 Candidatus Omnitrophota bacterium
AGCGGACATTTGACACTTTGCTAGAGTCTTTGAAGCAAGGTAAGAGAATCGAGCTAAGGAATTTTGGAGTATTCCAGGTAAAAATGAGAAAGAAACGGATTGGAAGAAATCCTAAAACTGGCGAAGTTGTGCCTGTTCCCGAGAGACGTACGGTTGTTTTTAAACCTGGCCTGGAGATGAAAAAACATATAAGGTAGCTCCTCTGCTAAGATGAACCCCGTTATTTCCTTCCAAGAATTAAATTATCTTAAGCTAACAGAGGATCAAGGCAAGTGAAAAAAATATATTCTAATATACGAGGAACTTCCGACTTTGATACCTTTGACAGTTTTATTTTTAGCCGGATTTGCAAAAAGGCTAGGTCTGCCTTTAATATTTTCGGTTACCAAGAAATAATTCTTCCGATTTTAGAAGAGAAGGGATTATTTGCTAAAGGAGTGGGGCAAGTTACGGATATTGTCCAAGGACAGATCTTTGAGCTAAAGGGCAAAGATATAGTTTTGCGGCCGGAGGGTACAGCTCAGGTTATCAGGTATTATATTCAAAATTCTCTACATAAAAAGAGTGATTTTCATAAGTTTTTTTATATCGGACCCATGTTTAGGCGTGAACGGCCTCAAAAAGGGAGGTTTCGTCAATTTCATCATATTGGGGCTGAAGCTATAGGTTCTGATAGTATATATCTTGATGTTGAAGTTATAATGTTAGCTTTGAAGATATCGGCTGAGTGCGGAATTAAGGATACAGAATTAAAGATAAATAGCTTGGGCTGCGCTGATGATAAGCGTAAATTTTCTGAATATATAAAGAAATCTTTAAAGCCGGCTACTTTGTGTGCGGCTTGTAAAACGCGTAGCACACATCAGGCCTTACGAGTCCTTGATTGTAAACGACCTGAGTGCATAAAAGCGGTAAAGGATTTAAATTTAGGGCAGAATAGCTTATGCCAGGCTTGTCAGGAGCAGTTTAAAAAATTACGTTCTATCCTTGATGATGCAGGTGTAAAATATACATCTGTTCCGACTTTAGTTAGAGGATTAGATTATTATACTAACACAGTTTTTGAGATAACTTCTTCGAAATTGGGTTCTCAAGATGCCGTAGGCGCCGGAGGAAGGTATAATAATTTGATGAAAACCTTAGGTGGGCCGGATATTCCTGCTATTGGTTTTGCTCTTGGTCTTGAAAGAATGCTTATTGCTTTAGGCAGCAAGGACTTTAAACAAAAGCCGGATATTTTTGTTGCTACAATAGATAAGACAACAGTTGCTAAAGGATTTGAAATATTAACTCGTCTCAGAGAAGCAGATTTGAGTTGCGTCTTTGAGTATCAGCAGAAAACATTAAAGGCGCAGCTACGCTCTGCTCAAAAAAAAGGCATAAGGTTTGTGGTGATAGTCGGTGAAGATGAGCTCAAAGAGGGGAGCGTTATTTTAAAAGATATGGATAAATCCGTACAGACTAAGGTTAAAATAGACAATTTAATTTTAGAAATAGAGAAAATAAGTTAATTTAAAAGGGGATTATTAAGATATGCTTAGAACACATACTTGCGGAGAACTAAACGAGGGAAACGTTAACCAAGAGGTGACCTTATGCGGCTGGGTTAATTCCCGGCGGGACCATGGAAAACTAATTTTTATTGATATCAGGGATAGATATGGCATTACTCAGGCAATTTTTTTGCCTAAACCTAACACCGAGACTTATGAAAAGGCAAAAAAGCTAAGGAATGAAGATGTGATAAAACTCAAAGGGGTTGTTAACTCTAGACCAAAGAAAACAGAGAACCCTAAGATTCCTACAGGTTTGATTGAAATTTGTGCTGAAAATTTGGATATTTTAAGCGCATCTTCTGATTTACCATTTAATATTGAAGATAACGTTGATGCTGGAGAGGAGATAAGATTCGCTTATCGTTATCTTGATTTAAGGAGGCCTTCTGTTTGCAAAAAGTTAATATTGCGCCACAGGATGAATCAAGAATTTAGGAATTTCCTAAACAGCCGGAACTTTCTTGAGATAGAGACTCCGTTTCTTACTAAATCCACACCAGAAGGTGCAAGGGATTATCTTGTTCCCTCTCGGCTTAATCCTAATAAATTCTATGCTCTTCCCCAGTCGCCTCAGTTGTTTAAGCAGATTTTGATGGTAGGAGGCATAGACAAATACTATCAACTTGTAAGGTGCTTCCGGGATGAGGATTTGAGAAAAGACCGCCAGCCTGAATTTACCCAATTGGATATGGAATTGTCTTTTGTTCAGGAAGAAGATATTTTTTCTCTAACCGAGAAAATGTATGCCCATGTTTTTTCTACCTGCTTGGGTATAGAGCTAAAGATACCCTTTGAAAGAATTTCTTATGCCGAAGCGCTTGCAAAATACGGAACCGATAAACCTGATATAGGTACGGGTGATCATCGCTTTTTGTGGGTTAAGGATTTTCCCCTGTTTGAGTATGACAATGTGGAGCAGCGTTGGCAATCGTGCCACCATCCTTTTACTTCGCCTAAAGATGAGGATATTTCTTCTCTTAAGTCTAAGATAGAAAGTGATTCGTCTTTGGCCGGAGCTGATAGGGCAGTATCTAAGATAAAGGCGCGGGCCTACGATCTTATTCTCAACGGCCAGGAGCTGGGCAGCGGTTCAATAAGGATTCATTCTTCGGATTTGCAGAAGAAAATTTTTAAAATTTTGGGCATTTCCGACCAAGAAGCAGAAAGTAAATTCGGATTTCTGCTTCGGGCGTTTAAATACGGGGTTCCTCCGCACGGAGGTATTGCTTTTGGATTAGACAGGTTTTATGCTATAATAAGCGGTTCAGAGAGTATTCGTGAGGTGATTGCTTTTCCTAAGACCCAAAGAGGAATATGCCTTTTAGGCGAAGCTCCTTCTTATGTTTCCCAGAGGCAGTTGGATGAGTTATACATAAAAACTGTGCCGCAAAAACAAGAATGAAAAGTAGTATTTATTCGTGGGTATTTTTTTTGCGGCGTAAATTTAGGAGTTAGAAATTAAAAATAAGATAAAGCTGATTAAAGGAGGGGGTGTAGAGATGAAGAAGCTGTGGTTTCTGGTAATCGCTATTTTTTTGAGCGGATGTATGACGGTAAGGTCTTATGTCGTCGAAAAACCCAGAACCGATCTGGATATCGATGGTAATCAAGGTTACTTGTCAGGTACGCCTAAAGCAGGACCGAGGGAAAACAAGTTGGGAGATACACGCAAAGTGTCTGTGGTAGAAATAGAATTCGGCCCTCGCCGGCATTATAAGGATAAGCCAAGACGCAGGGAAGTTGGTGATATAGACATAGTTGATGAAGATGTATTCCGGGATGATTTAGCTCCGGTTAAATCAAGAAAGGTAGTATCAGTTAAACCGCCTGTTTCCAAGAAAAAATACAAGTATTATATTGTCAAAAAGAACGATACCTTGCAGAAGATTTCCTATAAGTTTTATAAAACAACAAAAAAATGGAAATTTATTTATGATAACAATAAAAGAGCAATAAAAGACCCCAATAAGGTTTATCCGGGGACAAAAATAAAAATTCCCCTTTAAGGAAAATTTGTAAAACTAACCCTTTATACATCTAGAGAAATATTCTCTAAGCGAACCACTTTTAGTAACCCCCGTTAGAGAACTTCGGCCTCTGACAGGGTAAATTTTAAAATGCAAAAAATAGTTACAATTGATAATTCTTCGTGCCTAGGGTATGTTTTTGGACCTCAGGATAAAAACTTAAAGTTTCTCGAAGATAAACTAGGCGTGAGTATGACTTTGAAGCCGGAAGGCATTCTTATTAAAGGGGACAAGCAAAAAGTGGATATTGCTGCCGGCCTCATAAAAAAAATCTCTGAATTGAATAATGAAGGTTTAGCTTTAGACCAAGAAGAGATAAGCCAGTATTTAAATTTATGTGTTTCAAATAGAGCCAATGCTCTTTCTGCAAAAGAATTAGAAAAAGGCAAGAAACCAGAGATAAGGCTGTCTTCCGGACGAAAGAGAGCAATTTTCCCTAAAACCGGCAAGCAAGCTGAGTATACGAAAGCCATGCAGGATTTTGATATCGTTTTTGTTACCGGACCGGCAGGAACAGGTAAGACTTATCTAGCGATGGCAATGGCGATAAAATTTTTACTGGATAAAAGAGTGCACAGGATTATATTAACCAGGCCGGCTATTGAAGCTGGAGAATCTTTAGGTTTCTTGCCCGGAGATATACGTGAAAAATTAGGGCCTTATCTCCGGCCTCTATATGATGCTCTTTATGATATGCTGGATACGAAAATCATTGAAGAATACCTAGAAACAGGGGGCATTGAGATTGTCCCCCTAGCATATATGCGAGGCAGGACTCTTAACAACGCTTTCGTTATTTTGGATGAAGCCCAAAACTGTAAGCCCGATCAGCTAAGGATGTTTCTTACCCGTTTAGGATTTGACTCCAAAGCAGTAATTACCGGAGACATAACGCAGACTGATCTTCCCGGTGGAAAGCCTATCGGTTTAACTGAGGCCATAGATCTCCTAAAACCAATAAAAGGTATAAAATTTATTAATTTAGGCAAAGGCGATGTAGTTAGGCATCCCTTGATTCAAAAAATAATCCAGGTTTATGAAAACGCCTACAATAACAAAAAAAATTAGTTTTCAGAATATATTTATCGGCCTAGTATTTTTTTTAGTGTTAGGAATAGTTTTCTTTATCTACTCAATAGATTTTTCCTTGCTGGTTCTCGCCTTTATTCTTTTCATTTACGCTAAGTTTTTGAGAAAAATTGAGAATTTACCGTCTTATTTAGATTTATGTCTCTTGGGAATAATCGCTATTTTGATACCGATTTTAACCGTAGTTACTTTTAAAATGTCCGGGTATAGCATTGCGGCTATTGGTTTTGTGATGCTAATAACCCTTTTATTTAATAACTTAGAACTTTCTCTTTTATTTGCAATTTTTATATGTCTTTTAGGCGAAAGTATAGACGGTGGGAATTTTAATGTAGGGATTAGCCTGCTTTGTGGTTCTTTAGTGGCAGGAATGCTGACATTTAGATTAAAGCGCAGATTTGAGGTTATAAAGGCCGGTTTATTCGCAGGAATTGTTCAGTTCATTGTAGCTTTTATTATGGAGAGAAAGCAAAGTTTCTTTATTTCTTCCGGTCTGGATTTTGGGCTTTTGCAGGTATGCCTGCTTAACGGTATAATATCTTCTTTCATTGTGCTAGGTATTTTACCTGTCTTTGAATATATATTTAAAGTGCTTACTAATATTTCACTTCTTGAACTATCTGATTTTAATCATCCTCTCTTGCGTAAACTAATCTTAGAGGCCCCCGGAACATACCAGCATTCTCTGGTCGTAGCTAATTTAAGCGAAGCTGCCTCAGAAGCAATTGGTGCTAACGCTCTCTTATCCAGGGTGGGAGCTTACTATCATGATGTTGGTAAAATGATTAAGCCTGATTATTTTGTCGAAAACTTAGTCAACTATAGAGATGTGCATAAAAATTTAAAACCTTCGATGAGCAAACTTATTATTTTTAATCATGTAAAGGATGGTGCAGAAATTGCAAAAAAAAACCATCTTAACCCTAAAATTATCGATTTTATATCTCAACATCATGGACGAACTCTGGTTTATTATTTTTATCAAAGGGCCAAAGAGCTAGAGCCGGAAGGCAAACACGAAGAAGAATATAGTTATCCCGGCCCCAGGCCTCAGAATAAAGAGATTGCCGTTGTTTCTTTAGCCGATACAGTCGAGGCTTTATCGCGGACACTGGAGGAGCCGACTCCTGCAAGGATAGAGGAAATGGTGAGGGATGTTGTTAGAAAACGGTTTATGGAGGGAGAATTAGATGAAAGTAACCTTACCCTAAAAGATTTGGAGAAAATAACTCAGAGTTTTATCCGTGTGCTAAATGCAGTTTTCCATGCCCGCATAAATTATCCCAAGGATGAAAATAGAAATAGTAAATCAGCAAAAACTAAAGAGAATAAATCTTAAAGTACTATCTGCGTATTTAAAAAAAGCTCAAGCCTTTTTTGACACTAGCCCAAATTTTTCAAAACGCAAAAACCCTGTAAAGTTATCCATTCTCTTATGCGATAATACTTTTATAAAGAAATTAAACAAAAAGTATTTTAAAAGTTCAAACTCAACAGATGTTATTTCTTTTCCTTTATCTGATAAGTTTGAGCCTGATTATTTAGGAGAAGTAGTAGTGTCGGTAGAGAAAGCTGTTCAAGTGAGTAGAAAGCTAAGCTGTGACTGGAGGAAAGAGTTGACGCTTTACATTATCCACGGCATACTGCATCTTAGGGGTTATTCTGACCGCAGGAAAAAGCAAAGGTCAATAATGGAGGCAAAGCAGCAGCAAATTCTAGAAAAGATATGGGAAACTTAAAAAATTGGCGATAATTGCTAAGCCCGAGCCAAGAAAAGGAAGCTATGATTGAAAAGGACTCAGGATTTATTTTAAGACGGTATAATTTCAGGGAAACCAGCCTGATTGCAAGCATCTATACTTATAAATTCGGTAAGATAAGAGGTATCTTTAAAGGTTTTTATAGTAAAAAGAGAGAATTTTCGTCCGGTCTTGATATATTCAGTCTTAATGAGTTTATTTTTTATCCTAAAAGAAGCGAAATTTGGCTTGTTTCCCATGCAGATTTGGTTTCAGATTATTATTTTTTGAGAGAAAATATTTCAAAAGCCAAAGTGGCAGCAGTTATTTTTAATTTTATCGATAAGACAATGCAGCTTTGGGACAGGAATACTTATGTTTTTAACCTTGTCAATAATTGCTTGAGTTTATTAGAAGAAGAAAGAAGTTTAAAAATACTTTACATCTTTTTAATAAAATTTTTGACTCTTTCCGGATTTGAGCCGGAGTTTAATCACTGCTTAGATTGCAAGAGTGCCTTAAGCAATGATTTTTTATTTAGCGCATCAAAGGGGGGGCTATTGTGCAGGAAGTGTTCCGGAAAAATAGCTGACGCAGGAAGAATTAGTGCCCAGGCATCAAAGTCACTGCTTTATATCCAAAACACTGATTTTCCTCTGGTCTCTAGATTAAACTCTACTCTGCAATGCGAAGAGGAGATTTTGTCTATTTTGAAAAGTTTTGTTTCTTATCATTTTGGATTTGATGGATTGGCAAATATTGATATTGCCCAAAAGTATGCCGGAGTATAATCACCAAGACCGCTTTTTTAACCTCGAATCTGAATTCATCCCCGAAGGTAGTTTGATCAGTGGATGTTTCGGGAAAAAATAATGTAAGGCCTGTTGAAAAAAATCTGATATAATAGCGCCGATGATTTATGAAGATAGAAAACCTGACCCAATCGAAGAAAAAGCCCAAAAAACAGCTGGTGAGGTTTTTCTGCCCCAGGACATAGATTTAACTATCCTACAAACGCTCAACTATGAATATCCTAAGCGTAAAATAACAGTAGAATTAACTAGTGATGAATTCACCTGCCTTTGTCCCTACTCAGGCCTTCCTGATTTTGCTCATCTTATTATAAAGTATACGCCTAATCGTAAGTTGATTGAACTTAAGTCGTTGAAGTATTATCTTTATTCTTTTCGGAATGTAAAAATTTACAATGAACATGTTGTAAATAAAATCCTCGAAGATTTAAAAAGAGCATTAAGCCCGCATGATATTATAATTGTAGGAGAGTTTATGAGCCGGGGCGGGATAAAGAATAAAGTTTGCGCCCAATACAGAAAAAACAAGTAATTTCTAGGCTTTTTAACCACAGCTTTAGTGAATTTAATTCAAGCTTGTTTTATGACCAATCAGGATATTAGCAATATTTTCCGCGAGATTGCCCAAATACTAGAGTTAAGAGGTGATAACCCTTTTAGAATCAGGGCCTATGAAAGAGCGGCCCGGAATATAGATGATTTAGCAGAAAAATTAGAAAATATTTCCGCAAGAGGCGAACTAACTACAATAGCCGGAGTAGGCTCTGATTTAGCAAGAAAAATCGAAGAGATAATTTCCAAGGGTTCGCTAAAATACTATGAGGAATTAAAGAAAACTACTCCTAAGGGAATATTTTTGATGTTTCAGATTCCGGGATTAGGGCCGAAGAAGATTAAACTTTTTTACGATAAATTAAAGATTGATAGTGTAGAAAAATTAGAAAAAAGCGCCCGAGCCGGCAGCTTAAGTAAACTGGAAGGTATTAAGAGTAAGACTGAAAGTAATATTTTAAGAGGAATAGATATTTTTAAAAAAAGCAAAGAAAGAATACTTATCAATCTTGCTTTAGATATTGCCGGAGAATTTGTTAGTAAAATGAAAGGTATAAAAGAAATAGAAAGGTTAGAATTAGCGGGTTCGTTGCGGCGTAGGAAAGAAACAATAAAAGATATCGATATCTTGGCAATTTCCGATAAGCCTTCCCTGGTTATGGATAAGTTTAGTAAGTTGAGCTTGGTTGAGCAGGTTATAGCTAAAGGCGTAAGCAAAGCCTCGGTCATTGCCAAGAGAAGTAATGTACAGGTTGACTTAAGAGTTTTAGAACGAAAAAGTTTTGGTTCAGCCTGGCTATACTTTACAGGTTCAAAAGAATTTAATATAAAACTTCGGGGCCTGGCAGCAAAAAGAGGCTATAAGATAAATGAGTACGGGGTATTTTCTGCTGCCGAAGGAGTGGGGGTTGAAAAATCTTTAGCCGGCAGGAGCGAGGAACAAATTTTCTCTTTGTTAGATATGGCTTATATTCCTCCGGAGCTAAGAGAAGATAGGGGAGAAATAGAAGCGGCTTTAGCCAACAAATTACCAAAATTAATAGAACTCGCTAATATAAAAGGCGACCTTCATGCTCATTCTGATTATAGCGATGGTGAAAATAGCATTGAAGAAATGGCCCAAGCAGCAAAAAAACTCGGCTATGAATATATAGGTATAGCTGACCATTCTCAGAGTTTAAAAATTGCTAAGGGTTTATCAGTAGAAAGACTTTATAAAAAGATTGAAGAGATAAAAAAAATAGACAAAAAAATAAGTGCTATTAAAGTGCTCTGCGGGTCAGAGGTTGATATATTAGCAGATGGCAGCCTTGATTATCCGGATAAAGTGTTAAAGGAGTTGGATTTTGTTATCGCTGCAATTCACGGAGGTTTCAAACAGTCAAAAGCCCAATTAACAAGAAGAATAGTTTCTGCCTGTAAGAATAAATATGTTAGTATGATTGCCCATCCTACGGGTATGTTATGGGGCGTACGCGACGCTTACGAACTTGATTTTGATGAAGTTTTTCGGGCAGCCAAAGCGCAAAATGTAGCTTTAGAAATTAACTGTCATCCCCATAGGCTGGACCTTAACGATATATATGCTATGAGAGCCAGAGAGGCCGGCGTGAAGTTTTGCTTAAATGCAGATGCCCATATTATCGAGTCCTTAGATTTTATGGAGTTGGGTTTAGGAGTTGCACGCAGAAGTTGGCTCACTAAAAAAGATGTTGTTAATTGTATGAAGCTGGAGCAATTATCGGAGTGGCTAAAGAAGTGAAGCAAAAAACAACCCTAAGGGTTAAATCTATCTGTGTTTTTTGGGTTGCTGTCTGTGTTTTATTTCTCTATTCTTGCGAAAGGCCATTGCATAAAAATACATTTGTAATAACAGGAACTTACGTTGAGGTGATTTCTCCCGACCCCAGGGCGGCAGGTATCGTTTATCAGGAGTTCAAGCGCTTAGATAAAGTATTTAACTCTTATGACCCTGATTCAGAGATTTCCCGGCTCAATAATACTTATAATGTGCCTTTTAAGGTTTCAGGGGATATTATCCGGGCTTTAGAGCTGTCTAGAGAGGTAGAAGTTCTAACTAAAGGGGCTTTTGACGTAAGTTACGGAGCTATTTATAGTTTCTGGAAAGACCTGATAAAAAGAGGCAATATCCAAAGTTTGCCGAAGGCTAAACAGATAAAACAGCTAAAGAAATTATGCGGCAGTAAGTATATTGAAATTAACTCTAAGAAGAGTACGGTATTGATTAGGAAAAAAGGGTTGAAAATAGACTTAGGCGGCATTGCCAAGGGCTATATAGTAGACAAAGCAGTTTCAAAACTCAAAGAAAACGGCATAAACAGTGCTCTTATCAATGCCGGAGGAGACATCTATTGCTTAGGTAAGAATAAGGGCCGGCCTTGGACGCTAGGCTTAAGGGATCCTGAAGATGCAGCAGCAATAATCAAAAAAGAAGATTTGGTAGATTTAGCCATTGCCACCTCGGGAGATTATGAACAATTTTTTGAATATGGCGGCAGGAGGTTTTCGCATTTGATTGATCCGCGCCGGGGGTATCCGGTAGAGAGCAATATAGTCAGCGTAAGCGTAATCGGTGAAAATTGTGTGATAGCTGACAGCTTGGCAACAGCTTTTTTTATTATGGGTTCAGAGACGGCAAAAGATTTTCTTTCAGAAGGCTATTACGCAGTAACAGTATTTGTGGTAACTAAAGATAAAGACGGTAAACACATAGAGGTGCTGAATTAAATATGGGTAAAATAACTATAAAAGATATTATCGAAAAAAAGCAAAAGAAAAAAATTACAATGCTTACTTGCTATGATTATTCTTTTGCCCGCATTCTCGATGAAGCCGGAGTAGATATAATTTTAATAGGTGATTCTTTGGCCAATGTTGTTTTAGGATTGGAAGAAACGCGCCGGGTTGCTTTGGGAGAGATGCTTAACCACACTAAAGCGGTTGCTCTTGGTGTTAGGAGGTCTTTGGTAGTAGCGGATATGCCTTATGTAGCTTATCAAAGAAATACTAAAAGATGCGTTGTTCAGGCTCGTAAATTCATAAAAGCCGGTGCAGAGGCAGTGAAGATAGAGTGGTTTAAGGATTGTCCTTATGTGGTAGAGAAGCTAATCAAGGATAAAATCCCGGTCATGGGCCATATCGGCCTTACTCCTCAGACAGTGCATCTCTTAGGCGGCTATAAAATCCAAGGCCGGAATCAGGAAGAGGCCCTGGTTTTACTAAAACAGGCAAAAATATTACAAAAATTAGGTGTTTTTAGCCTGGTTTTAGAATGTATTCCTTGGCAAGTTTCTAAACTCATTACCAAGAGCTTGAAAATTCCCACTATTGGCATTGGGGCCGGTAAATATTGCAATGGTCAAGTCTTGGTTCTTTATGATTTATTAGGCCTTTACAAAAAAAAGAAGCCTAAATTTGTGAGGGTTTATAAGGATATTTCTTTCCAGATAAATACTGCTGTCTCAGAATATATCAGCGATGTAAAAAGAGGCAGATTCCCTGCTGAGGCTGAGAGTTTTTCTTTAAAAAATCAACATTTGAGGCTAAAAAAGCAAAAATAGCCTATTTTCATTGACTTAATATATATGCTTTGATAAGATAATGACTCTTGTTAGAAACATATATTATATATTTTTCTCAAAAAGGAGAAAGGTATGATTCAAAGATACACACCTGTTGAGATTGGCAAAATCTGGACTGATGATGAGAAATTCAAGCGTTTCCTAAAGATTGAAGCCTTGCTTTGCGAGGCTTTGGAAAAGGCCAAAAAAATTCCCGCCGGTGTAAGTAAAACCTTTAACAAGGTAAAGATTTCAACCTCGAAAATCAAAAAGATAGAAGAAAAAACCCACCATGATATCGTTGCCTTCTTAAGACATATATCGCCGCAATTAGGAGCAGGCGCTCAGTATCTGCACCGAGGGTTAACTTCTTCTGACCTTTTGGATACAACCCTGGCTTGGCAGATAAAAGATGCTACCCGGATTATTTTAAAAGATCTGGATTTAGTGCTAGAAGAGGTCAAGAAGAAAGCAATCAAGTATAAAGATACACTTTGCATGGCGAGGACTCATGGGGTTCATGCTGAGATTTATAGTTTTGGTTTAAAATTTCTATATCTATATAATGATTTAAAAGAAGAACGAAGGATATTAGCCGAAAGCTTAAACTATGTTGCCTGTGGTAAAATTTCCGGGGCTGTGGGAACATTTGCTTATTTTGAGCCCAAAATTGAAGAATATATTTGTAAAAAAATAGGGATAAACAATGCTAAAATATCCACCCAGATTGTCTCTCGAGAGAGGATAGCTTATTATTTATTTATCCTTTCTTTAATCGGCGCAACCCTAGAGAGATTTGCCACTGAAGTCAGGCACCTGCACCGTAACGAAGTAGATGAAGTAAAAGAGCCCTTCTACAAGGGGCAAAAAGGCTCAAGTGCTATGCCGCATAAACAGAACCCTATAGTTTGTGAAAGGATTTGCGGTTTATCAAGAATTTTAAGAGCCAATGCTTTGGCAGCTTCTGAGAATATAAACCTTTGGCATGAAAGAGATATTTCTCATTCTTCGGTAGAGAGGGTTATTTTGCCCGATTCTACAAGCGTCTTAGACTATATGCTTAAGAAAATTAATGAGGTTGTTAAAAATCTTAAAGTTAATCCCAAAAATATGTTAAAAAATATCGAGTTAAACCGAGGTATAATTTATTCGCAGAAAATACTTATCAAACTTATGGATAAAGGATTATCCCGGATGAAAGCTTATGATATTGTTCAGGCTATTTCTTTAAAAGTCATAAATGATAATTCAAATTTCCAAGAACAAGCCTCGCAAGATGCAAAGTTAAAGAAGTTTTTCAAAAAGAAAGAGCTAGAGGAAATATTCAATCCCTATACTTATCTGGCTAATATCGATAAGATTTACAAAAGATTTGAATTGTCTTAAACTTACCTGATATTTATCTGAAATTTCGGTAAATGCTTAGCGGAATAATTCCCTTTTAATTTTATGATTTATAGAGTAGACGTATTTTCCAAGACGAAGGAATCTTGCCCAAAAATTGCATCTCAAATAAAAGATTTGGGTATAGATAAGGATTGCAAAGTCTATTGTAATAAAGTATATTTTATTGACTCTGAGCTCAGTACTGAGCTAATTCATAAAATAGCCGCTGATTTGTTAATTGACCCTATCATTGAAGATTATTCTCTAGCCCAAGGCCTATTCACTCAACTGCCGTCTTATAACCGGATACTTATAACTTACAATCCCGGAGTATGCGATTCTGTATCTTTGTCTTTAGAAAAAATACTTAAAAGTTTATTGTTATCTGTTAAAAGCACCAGAACGGCTAAGTTCTACGAATTCACCGGCCTAGATAAAAATGACATCGGATATTTAGCTCCGAAAATATTATATAATCCTTTGATTGAATACGTGCTGGATTATGAAAAAGCAAAAGGCCTTAAAAATCTTGATGAGTTTTCCGGTAAAGATTATAAGTTCGATTTAGTAACAGTAGATATGCTTAACTTAAACCCAAAGGAACTTATAGAGATTTCGATAAATAGGTGTTTGTCTTTGAGCGCTGATGAGATGCAGATAATACAGGAGTATTTTAAAAAGCTAAAGAGAAACCCTACGGATTGTGAATTAGAAACCATAGCAACTCTTTGGTCGGAGCATTGTGCCCATAAAACTTTCAGAGGCGTAATCGAGTATGAAGAAAGGGATAAAAATAATAAGCTGATTAAAAAAGAAACAATAGATAATCTTTTAAAAAATACTGTAATGAAAGCGACTAAGGAGATAAATTCTCCTCATTGCGTTTCTGTGTTCGAAGATAACTCGGGTGTTGTAAGGTTCAATGATGACTATAATATTTGTTTTAAAGTAGAGACGCATAACCATCCTTCAAGCCTTGAGCCTTACGGGGGTGCCTCAACAGGAATCGGAGGGGTGATAAGAGATATACTGGGGACAGGTTGTGCTGCGAGGCCTTTTGCTTCTGTTGATATATTCTGTTTTTCACCTTGGGGCATAGACTATAAAGATTTACCTAAGGGGCTGCTTCATCCGGCGCGAATAATAAAAGGAGTTATCAAAGGAGTCAGAGACTACGGAAACAGGATGGGAATACCGACTGTAGCCGGAGCAGTTTGTTTTGACGAAAGATTTCTAGGAAACCCTCTTGTCTATTGCGGAACTTTAGGAATTCTTCCTAAGAATAAGTCTTTTAAGAAATCGAAACCCGGACAGTTAGTTATACTTTGCGGAGCAAAGACCGGCCGGGACGGTATCCACGGAGCAACTTTTTCTTCTAAAGAGCTGGATGAACATACTGTTAGTTTGACCAGCGCTGTGCAAATCGGAAATCCTATTGAAGAGAAAAAACTCACTGAAGCAATTTTAAGGGCCCGGGATGCGAATTTATTTACTGCTATAACTGATTGTGGTGCCGGAGGAATATCCAGCGCAATAACCGAATTAGCCCAAGGCCACGGCGTAGAAGTAGAGCTGGATAAAGTTTCTTTGAAATATAGAGGTTTAAACTATACAGAAATTTGGATATCAGAATCCCAAGAGAGAATGGTATTCTTTACCGATAAAAAGAACTTAAAAAAGTTAAAACAGATTTTTGAAGAAGAAGATGTGACTTTTAGTGTTGTAGGCCGGGTTACTGATACGAAAAAGTTAATTCTTTCTTATGAGGCAAATAGGGTCTGTGAGCTTGATTTGGATTTTATATTTAATCTACCAAAATTAAAAAAAGCTGCTGTTTGGGTTAAGAAAGAAGAATCTGATTGTAAATTAGAAGAAAAAAGTAATTACAACAAAGAATTAAACAAGGTACTTTCTAGTCCTAATATAGCTTGTAAAGATTGGATTTTACGCGAATATGACCATGAAGTTCAGGCTGGTTCAGTAATAAAATCGATATATGGAATATCTGAGGCGGCAGTAAATGATGCCTCTGTGGTGCGGCCGGACTTAAGCGATAAAAGATGTGTATCTATAGGTTTGGGAATAAATCCTTTTTACTCTGATATCGACCCTTACTGGATGGCTGCGGCAGCAATAGATGAAGCCTTAAGGAATGTAGTTGCAGGCGGCGCAAAGCTGGATAAAACCTTTATTCTTGATAATTTTAGCTGGGGTTCTCCGGGAAATCCGGAAATTTTAGGAGGTTTAGTCAGGGCAGCAAAAGCCTGTTATGATTTTTCCACTTATTTTGGAACCCCTTTTATTTCAGGAAAGGACAGTCTTTATAATGAATATATGGTGGGTAAAAAACATATATCTATCCCCGGCACATTGCTTATATCTGCAGTTTCTGTTATTGACGATTGGTCTAAAACTATGACCAGCAATTTTAAAAAGAGCGGGCATTTGCTATATATAGTAGGCTTTACCAAACCGGAATTAGGAGCTTCAGAGTACTTCCGAGGTTTAGGCATAAAAGAAGGCTTGGTGCCTAAGGTAGATAAAAACAAAGCTAAAAATATTTTTTTGCGCTTAAGTAAGGCAATCGGAGCAGGCCTGATTCATTCTTGCCATGACTTATCAGAAGGAGGCCTGGGGGTGGCGCTTTCTGAAATGTGTTTGAGCTCTAATTTAGGAGCAAATATATTCTTGGCTGAGGTTCCTAAAGAGCCCGGTATGCTGGATTATGAAGTTTTATTTTCCGAATCTACATCCAGATTTGTTGTTGAAGTAGAAAAGGATAAATCTGAAGACTTTAAAAAAACTATGGCTGATTCTGCCCTGGGCCTTATAGGATGTATTTCTTCCGAAAGGAAGTTAATCATTTACAATGCTGGTAATAAAGAGATTATTAACACGAATATAGATACTTTAAAAGAATCCTGGACGCAGACTTTTAAGGAATTTCGCTAGAATAATGAAACCAAAAGTTTTAGTAATAAGAACAGCAGGTACAAATTGTGACAAAGAAACAGAATTTGCTTTTTCATCTGCCGGGGCAAATACTACCTTGAGGCATATAAATTACATAAAACAGAAAGATGAACTCTCTGATTATCAGATAATTTGTATTCCCGGAGGGTTTAGTTATGGTGATGATTTAGGTGCAGGTAAGATATTGGCTTTAGAGTTTATCTGTTGGTTTAAGAATTCGCTAAAGAAATTTGTGGCTCAAGGCGGCCTGATTTTAGGGATATGCAACGGGTTTCAGGTTTTGGTTAAAACCGGTATATTGCCGGATTTGGATTTTAAGCAGAAAGTTACTTTAACCAATAATGATTCAGGCCGGTTTGAAGATAGGTGGGTATATTTAAAAATCAGAAATCAGAAATCAGAAATCAGAAATCAGAAAAGAGAGATTGAAAGTGTGTGGCTAGAGGGATTGCCGGAAGTTTTTAATTTGCCGGTAGCGCACGGAGAAGGAAAGTTCTATGCAGAACGCAGCATTTTAGATAAAATAGAGGTTTCCGGGCAGGTTGCTTTAAGGTATGTTGATCAGAATTCGCAACCTAAAGGATACCCTTTTAATCCTAACGGTTCACTGAATAATATAGCTGGAATAACCGATGCAAGCGGGAGAATTTTAGGCTTAATGCCTCATCCTGAAAGGTGTATATTTAGGCATCATTCTCCTTTCTGGAAGGAAAGGGAAGTTTATCCCTGGGGTTTGAAATTTTTTGCTAATGCAATCAGTTATTTTAAATAAATTCAAAACTATGCAAGAACTGACCTATAGAAAATCCGGTGTAGACATAAAAAGGGGTGATGAATTCGCAAAAGGAATAAGCAGACTTTTTCCTAAATCAAAGATTAGTAAGATTTCTGCCTTTGGTTCTTTGTTTGATATTAAACCTTTTGCTAAAGCCTGCAAGAGCCCGGTGCTGGTGTCTTCAGCAGATGGTGTGGGCACAAAGTTAATGCTGGCGCAATTACTTAATATTCATAATAATATCGGCATAGATTTAGTAGCGATGAATGTTAATGATATAGTCTGTTTAGGGGCAAAACCTCTTTTCTTTTTAGACTATATAGCCTGCGGCAAGTTAAAGCCTAAGACTCTGTTTGAGGTGGTAGGAGGCATAAAGAAAGGCTTGGATGAGGCAGGTTGTTGTCTTTTAGGCGGCGAAACCGCAGAGATGCCCGATATGTATAGGCATGATGATTATGATTTAGCCGGGTTTTGTGTAGGAGTTGTGGATAAAGTTAAAATAATTAATGGTTCAAAGATTAAACAGGGAGATTTAATAATCGGCCTAGAATCATCAGGTCTTCATTCTAACGGTTTCTCTTTGGTAAGAAAGGTTTTTTTTAAGCATAAAGATTTAAAGAAGTATTCCCGGGAGCTTCTTGTGCCCACACGTATTTACGTAAAACCTGTCCTTTCATTGTTGTCAGCTATAAAGAACAATCCGCAGGTCCTAAAGGGTATCGCTCATATAACCGGAGGAGCTTTTTACAGTAAAGCAACTAAGATTTTACCTTCCTCATTGGGTATGGCTATTGACACAGGAAGTTGGAAGGTGCCGAAAATTTTTAAGGTCATTCAGGCCAAGGGGAGAATTTCTGATAAAGAAATGTATTCAGTATTCAATATGGGTATTGGTATGATGCTGGTTGTGAACAAAAAATACGCAGGTAAGGTATTGAATAATATAAGTAAGAAATGCAAATCCCGTATAATAGGTGAAGTTGTCAAATCAAAGAAAAGGATGATTTTGGTGTAAGTTTTTAAGTGAGGAAGTGCCAAATTGAGTTGGGCGGACAAGGAGGGTTTAGGATTAAATGGGGGTTTTAAAAGGGTGAAGGTTTTAATCGTCGGCTCAGGAGGAAGAGAACATTGTATTGTTTGGAAAATTTTCCAATCTTCCTTAGTAGATAAAATCTATTGTGCGCCAGGAAACGGCGGAACAGCTTTAGTTGCCGAGAATCTGGAGATAGCCGCTACTGATATAGACAGCCTTCTTAAATTTGCCAGAAAAGAAAAAATAGGCTTGACAATAGTTGGGCCGGAGGCACCGTTGGTTGAAGGAATCGTTGATAAATTTCAATCAGCCGGGTTAAAAATTTTTGGCCCTCGAAAAGAACTTGCCCTTCTAGAAGGCAGTAAGATTTATGCCAAGGAAGTTATGCGTAAATTCGGTGTTCCTACGGCAGATTTTGAAGTTTTTACCGGGCCCGAGAAAGCAAAAGAGTACATCATAAAAAAAGACGCCCCAATTGTAGTAAAGGCTGATGGATTAGCCGCCGGAAAAGGCGTCATAGTTTGTCAAAATAAGAGTGAAGCTTTTGCTGCGGTGGATTTAATAATGGTTGATAAAAAGTTTGGCCAGGCCGGAGAAAGAATAATTATTGAAGAGTGCTTACAGGGTGAGGAAGTATCTGTTTTAGTATTTACTGATGGTGAGACCATTCTGCCTTTGATCTCATCGCAGGATCATAAACGTATTTTTGAAGGAGACAAAGGGCCTAATAGCGGGGGTATGGGAGCTTATTCTCCGGCACCTCTGGTCGGTGAAGATAATTTAACTGACATTATAAAGAAAGTATTTAAGCCTGTTATTGAGGGATTAAAAAGAGAAGGTAAACCCTATAAAGGTATTCTTTATGGCGGGTTAATGATGAAAAATGATATACCATATGTTTTAGAATTTAATGTGAGGTTTGGCGATCCTGAAACTCAAGCTATTCTGCCCAAATTAAAGAGCGACTTAGTAGAAATTATACTCAAGGCTATCGATGGGAAACTTTTGGGTACGAAATTAGAATGGGATAGCAGATTTTGTCTTTGTGTTGTTTTAGCCTCAGGTGGGTATCCCGGTAGTTACCAGAAAGGAAAAGAGATTAAAGGTTTAGAGAGCTTAGAGAGCAGGGAAGATATCTTTGTGTTTCATGCCGGAACCAAATTAGTCAGCCGCAACCAGTCAGCAGCTGTCAGTTTGCTTACTAGCGGAGGAAGGGTCATGGGTGTTGTAGGCTTAGGTGATAATATAGAAGATGCTCAGAATAAAGTTTATAAAGCTATAAAAAAAGTAGAATTTGAGGGGATGTATTATCGAAAAGATATAGGATATAAAGCTGCACTCAAGTAGCTGGCAATATTTGGTTGTTTATAGTAAAATCACTATATTTATTAGCCAGGAGGAACTATGAAGGGAGAAGAAAAAATTGCTGTTATTTTAGGCAGCAAAAGTGATGTTAGTAAGCTGCAATCAGGCTTGGATTTACTCGAAGAGTTTAAGCTTCCCTACGAGCTAAAAATTATTTCTGCGCATCGCAACCCTGAGGAGTTAAGACAGTTTTGTAAGTCAGTTAAAGACAGAAAAATTCAAGTAGTTATTGCTTGCGCTGGGATGGCAGCAGCTTTGCCGGGGTTTATTGCTTCTTATGTTAGCATACCTGTTATCGGAGTTGCTTTAGACGGCGGCATCTTAGGAGGTTTAGATGCGCTTTTTTCTATGGTAAGTTCGCCCAAAGGAATAGGATTAGCGTCAACAGGAGTGGGCAAAAGCGCCTTTATAAATGCCATAATACTGAGTGTGGAGATATTAACTCTTAAGGATGAAAGCTACGCTCTGAAGTTGGATAAGTTGAAAAATAAATTTAAATAGTTTGAGTTTAAAAATAATGGAAAAAATATTCATAGACTCAAATAACATTGATTATTCTTTAGTTAAAAAAGCCGCGGGAGTTCTTTCCCGAGGGGGGTTGGTTTCCTTTCCTACTGAGACAGTATATGGCTTAGCTGTACGCGCAGATAAAAAGGATGCCGTAGACAGGCTTTATGAGGTAAAAAAAAGGCCTAAAGATAAACCCTTTGCTTTCGCTTTTGATAGCGTAGATAATGTCATCGGAAATTGCTTTGATGTTTTGCCGCCTTTTGGCTATAGGTTAATGGAGAATTTTTGGCCCGGCCCCCTTACAATTGTTTACCATACACCTGATAACAAAAAAATAGGCGCAAGGGTTCCTTCACACATCGTAGCCAGTGAAATTTTGCGCCAGTTAAATGTTGCGGTATATCTTCCTTCAGCTAATATAAGCGGAGAAAAAGAGGCTGTATCGGCCTCCGAAGTAGAGAAGGTTTTTAACGGCAGAGTTGATTTAATCGTTGATTCCGGCCGCAGTACTTATTCTAAGCCCTCAACAGTCATAGATTTGACCTACAAGCCTTTTAAAGTTCTACGAGAGGGTGTAGTTTCGGAAGCGGAGAT
Source organism: Candidatus Omnitrophota bacterium (assembly GCA_024542985.1). Lineage (GTDB taxonomy): Bacteria > Omnitrophota > Gorgyraeia > Duberdicusellales > 4484-171 > JAMXCX01. Next base: position 19,993 of record JAMXCX010000015.1, read on the forward strand.
TGCCAGAGTTTTTATCAAAAAAAGAATTATTTTTGTATGTACAGGCAACAGCTGCCGTTCTCCTATGGCTCAATTTCTTTTGGAGAAGTATTTGCGAGAGATAAAGCCCTATTTCGATGACAGGTATGAGATAATATCTGCCGGCATATCAGCTTTCCCCGGTTCAAAGGCAGCTCCTCCCGTGATAAGCATTTTGGGTGAGCAGGAGGCAATTGATTCCCGTAACTTTTCATCGCAGAGGCTAGATAGATACGGAATACTTTCTTCAGATTTGATTTTTACCATGGAAGATACTCAAAGCGATTATATTTTGAGATTTGAGCCTAAGGCAGAAGGAAGAGTTTTTAACTTGAAAAAATTTCTTCCTCCGGAAAAAGAGAAAGATATACCTGATCCTATCGGTAAATCTCCAAAGCTTTACCAAGAGGTATATTCTCTTATAAAAGAAGCAATTTTAGAACTTAGGAATTGGCTGTAAGATACTAGATACAGAAGAGGATAGTGTAATGAGAATAGCAATAGCGTGTGACCACAGAGGGTTTAAGTTAAAAAATTTACTGGTCAAATATTTAGGAGAGAAGGACCATAGAGTTATTGATTTCGGTACTTACTCTAAAGATCCTTGTGATTATCCTGATTATGCCTATTTGGCAACCTCGGCTTTAAAAAATAAAAAAGTCGATAGAGCTATTATTATATGTTATACCGGAGTGGGAAGCTGTATTGCCGCCAATAAAGTGAAGGGAATAAGAGCAGTTTTAGCTTATAACCTTAAGAGTGCCTATATGTCACGACGGCACAATGATAGCAATACTTTGGTCCTTGCTTCGTATTTATTTAAATTCGACTATGTTAAAAAAATAGTTTCCCGATGGTTAAAGGAAGGTTTTGAAGGAGGACGCCACTTAAGGAGAGTCAGGAAAATAAGCCGAATTGAGGAGAAAGAGAATGTTTGAAGATTTAAAGCGCATAGATGGGCAAATTTATACAAGCATACAACAAGAACTTAAAAGACAAAGAGAACATATTGAGCTGATTGCCAGCGAAAACTTTACCAGCCTAGCAGTGTTAGAAGCCCAAGGCAGTGTTCTAACTAATAAATATGCTGAAGGTTACCCTAAGGCTCGCTGGTATGGCGGCTGTGAGTTTGTAGATGAGGCTGAAAACTTAGCTATAGAACGAGTAAAGAAATTATTCGGCGCTGAATATGCCAATGTACAGCCTCACTCAGGAACTCAGGCGAATATGGCAGTAATGATGGCGGCGTTAAAGACTGGCGATCCAATTTTAGCTATGGATTTATCTTGCGGAGGGCATCTTTCTCACGGTCATCCCCTGAACTTTAGCGGAAAGTTTTATCACATTATCGCTTATGGAGTTAATAAAGATACTGAAACTTTAGATTATGACGAGATAGAACAGCTAGCCATAGAACATAAACCAAAAATGATAATTGCCGGAGCGAGTGCTTATCCGCGTTCAATAGATTTTGCGCGTTTTAGAAAAATTGCCGATAAGGTAGGCGCTTATTTATTAGTAGATATGGCGCATTTTGCAGGATTGGTAGCTGCCAAGATATATCCGAATCCTTGCGGTTATGCTGAATTTGTTACTTCTACCACTCATAAGACCTTGCGGGGACCGCGAGGCGGTTTTATTCTTGCTAGAAATGAATTTGCTAAAAAAATTAATACCGCTGTTTTTCCGGGAACACAAGGCGGGCCTTTTATGCATGTTATTGCTGCTAAGGCTGTTGCATTCGGACTGGCTCTAAGGAAAGAATTTATAGAATACCAAAAACAAGTTCTTGCTAATTCCCGCTTGTTTGCTAAGCTAATGGAATCTAAAGGGTATCGTATAGTAAGCGGGGGAACTGATAGTCATCTTTTTTTAGTGGATTTAAGGCAAAATAATATTACCGGAAAAGAAGCAAGCGCAATTTTAGAAAATATTAATATTACAGTTAATAAAAATCTTATTCCCTATGATTCTAGGCCTCCGGCAGTTGCAAGCGGTATTCGTATAGGTACTCCGGCAATTACTACCAGAGGTATGAAGAAAGAGGCAATTGAAAAAATTGTTGAGTTTATGGATTCTGGCTTAGCAAATAAAAATAATATCCAGAAACTTGCCGAATTAAAAAAGCAGGTAGTTGACTTCACTAATAATTATCCACTTTATAAGGAAATAAAGGGTTAATTTTAATATGCCAGAAACAATAAAGCGTCCAGGCTGGGATGAATATTTCATGAAGGCAGCTCACCTTGTAGCCCAACGTTCCACTTGCCTAAGAAGAAAAGTTGGAGCGGTGTTAGTCAAAGATAAGCAGATTCTTGCAACTGGCTATAATGGTGCTCCTAGCGGAATTACTCACTGTGAGAAGACAGGTTGCCTGAGACAAAAATTAAATATTCCTTCCGGACAGCGTCATGAAATATGTAGAGGGCTTCATGCTGAACAGAACGTAATATTGCAGGCTGCTTGTCATGGAGTTTCTACCAGAGGCAGTATTCTTTATATAACTAATAATCCTTGCAGCATTTGCGCTAAAATGATAATCAATTCCGGCATAAAAGAGATTATTGTCTCAGGAGCATATCCTGATATAATGGCAGGTGAATTCTTACAAGAAGCAAAAATAAAAATAAGAGAGTTTAAGCTAGAACCGGAATTAACTGAAAAAGAAACTATAGAAACAGAGGTCCATAAAAATGAAGTGCCCTTACTGTAATCATAATGAGGATAAAGTCACTGATTCCCGGGAAACATCAGAGGGTATGTCTATAAGGAGAAGACGGGAATGCTTACATTGCAACAGAAGATATACCACCTATGAGTATGCGGAAAGAACACCTTTGATGGTGATAAAAAAAGACGGAAGACGTGAATCTTTTAACCGTCAAAAAATCTTAAAAGGTTTATTAAAGGCTTGTGAAAAAAGACCGATAAGTGTTGAGAAGCTGGAGAATATTGTTAGTGAAATAGAAATAGAGCTTCAGAAAAAGTTTGAACAAGAGCTGGAGTCACATTACATCGGAGAGTTACTAATGGAAAAGTTAGCAAAACTGGATGATGTTGCTTATGTGAGGTTTGCTTCAGTGTATAGACAATTTAAAGATATCAATCAGTTGATGCGCGAAGTAAGAGAAGTTTTTAGCAAGAAAATACAATGATAGAAGTAGAGCTCTCCCGTATTATAATTGATGAAGAAAAAAAAGAACAAATTGTTGTTTTGAAAGAAAAAGGAGGAGATAGGCTTCTTCCTATTGTCATCGGCATTGTTGAGGCAACAGCTATAAAAATGAAGCTTAACAATTTTTCTCCCCCCAGGCCTTTAACTCATGATTTGATGTTGGATATTATTGACAAGTTAGGAATTAAATTGGAAAAAGTAGTGATAGATAATTTAATAGATGGGACTTTCCATGCCAAGCTATATTTAAATCACAAAAACAATAGTTTTAAAATTATAGATTCCCGCCCTTCCGACAGCATTGCTTTAGCAGTAAGGAGCAAGTCTCCCATTTTTGTCGAAGAGCTAGTCCTGGAAAAACTGTCGTAAAAAAATCAACACAGGTTTTAGATTTAATAAGCGAGGAGAACGTGCGCTATGAAGATAGGGATAATCGCTGACACGCATGATAATCTCATAAATATAAATGAAGCGGTTAAGATATTCAACTCACACAAAGTAAATTTTGTCATTCATTGCGGAGATTTTATCGCCCCCTTTGCTTTAAATCCTTTTGAAATGTTAAAATGTGATTGGGTAGGAGTTTTTGGCAATAATGACGGAGAAAAAAAAGGCCTTTTAGAAAAGTCAGAGGGAAGAATAAAAGAACCGCCGTATTTTTTAGAACTAGGGTTTCGTAAAATTGTTGTTGCACATGAGTTTAAAGATTGCCAAGCAGATATAATTGCTTTTGGCCATACGCATGAGCCTAAAATAAGTAAAAATTCTAAAATGCTAATTAATCCCGGGGAGGCTGGCGGTTGGGTCAACGGTCAGCCTAGTTTAGTTATACTAGATTTAGACAATATGCAGCCGGAACTTATAAACTTCTAAAAATCTTCGTATATATATTCGCATGAATCCCGTTAGAGATTGACGAAAAAATAGAGCATCTTAAGGCTCATAAACATATTTTATGGAATATTCCCGAAGCGTATTGGCGAATTACGGCAAAAGTTCTAACGGGAGAAACCTTGCTGCTTATTTAAAAAAAATTCCTCACCTTTCTTTGATATCCCGGATTGCGAAAAAGTACGATATAAACATTTGGCTGGTTGGCGGATTCTTGCGGGATGCCTATCTTAAAAAGAAAAAGCTATTAAATGATTTTGATTTTTGCGTAGAAAAAAATACTTTTTCTATGGTTAGGGAATTTTCCCAAAAAATTTCTTCTAAATTCATTGTGCTTGATAAAACTAATGAAAGCCTAAGGGTAATACTAAGGAAAAAAAATATATCCTATACTTATGATTTTACTCTTATTCGCGCCAAAGACTTTTACCTCGATGTCTCTTTAAGAGATTTCTCTATTAATACTTTAGCTGTTAACTTGAAAGATAAAAAAACAAAGCTTATAGATTTTTTTAATGCTAAGGGAGACTTGCGCCATGGCATAGTTAGGGTGCTCAATGAAGAGGTTATACCCCAGGATCCTTTGCGTATTTTAAGGGGATTTTCTTTTATGGCTAATTATGGTTTTCGCATTGAGGCAAGAACTTTAAAATTACTGGCTAAATACAAGAGTCTAATTAAGAAAGTGTCAGGTGAACGGATAAATGAGGAGCTGTTTAAGATACTGGCATCTGCAGAGTCTTTTAAAGTAATCATGCTGATGGATAAGTTAAAAATAATTGATGAAATTATCCCCGAAATTACTAAAATGCGGGGAGTATCCCAAGGGGCATATCATCATTTAGATGTTTGGAAACATTCTCTGGAAGCCTTGCGGCAGTTTGAGCTGTTTGTGCGTAGAGTAGCAGTAAAAAATGAAGAATTTTCATCTTATTTAAATGAGGAATTAACTTTTAACAGGCGGCGCGTTCAGATTATAAAATTGGCCTGCATTTTGCATGATATAGGAAAACCTGCGGCTAAGAAGAGACTGAAGAAAAAAACTATCTTTTACATTCATGAAAAAATAGGCCGGGATTTAGCCGAGGGGATTTCTAAAAAGCTGCGTTTGTCGCTACGAGAGAAAGAAATTTTAAAAAAATTGATTTTTTGGCATCTTCGCCCCGGATACTTAGCCGATCAAATTAATCCATCTAAACGGGCAATTTACCGTTTTTTTCGTGATACCCAAGATGCCGGTGCGGCAGTAATATTTCTTTCTTTAGCGGACTGGAAGGCAACCCGAGGCCCTCTTACTGATATGGCAAAGAGGAAAAAGCATGAGAGAGTTATGCTTGGTTTGGTTAAGAAATACTTTTTTGATAAAAAGAAGAAGCCCATTCCTAGCATAATAGACGGCTACGATATAATGACTAAGTTTCATTTAACTTCTTCGCCTTTAGTCGGTGATATTCTTAAAAAAGTAAAAGAAGAACAGGCCCTAGGAAAAGTTTCTACTAAAACAGGAGCTTACAGCATTGCTAGGATAATAATTACGAAATTAAAAAAATCATAGTAAACCCCGTTAGAGAACTTCTTCCTCTAACGGTTTGCGCTAACGGTGGCTTTAAACCACCGTCAGCCTCAATCGGTAATGACCACCGATTAAAATCGGTGACTTCCTCTAACGGGGTAAACCCGGATGCCTATAGCTGCTTCCTTTTCTATATTTTCAGAGGTGGCTAAGCAGCCTTGCCTGAGTTAAAAAACCTCTTGAAAATTCAGCTAAAATGTGGTAATTTCGACTACCATCATTAATTGAAAAGCAGCTTCCCTAAAAGTTTGTATTCAGTATATTTCGCTGGCAAAGCATAAAGTCCTTTTTATATTTTGATGATGATAAGGAAGCTTAAAATAGATAGAATAAACCAGATATTTTCTTGCCTTTTACTTTCTTTATTTTTCACAAATAATCTCAGAGCCCAGTCATTACATGACATCCCAATCATTCCCTGCGATTTCTACGGTACCGAAGAATCTTCAGGAGCTTTAACTACAGGCAGTAGCGTAATCGCCAAGGATTCCGACGGCACAATCATAGGCCAGTTTATAATAGCAGATAACGGAAAATACGGGTTTTTAAGCTCTCAAGCAGATAATCCTAATACACCTCAGGATGAAGGAGCTGTTGATGGTGATACCATAACTTTTTATATCAACGGCAACAAGCAGCAAAAACAGGGAATTTGGCGTTCAGGTGAAGCCATTAAAGTTGATTTAGGTATTTTTTTTGAGGGTGATGCTTTTAATCTGCACCTTGTGAATATGCCCGGCTACCATAATTATAATAACAACCCTGATTTTAGCGGCGTGGCTGTAGCTGACATGATACTTGATTACCTTGATCCTGCCAATACTGACATCCAGCTGGATTTAATGGCCTATGCCGACCAAGATAACGACCAGCAAACTCAAGGTTCGGAGCTCGAGCGTCTTCTTAACAATAAGGCTCCCTCTGCGTATAACTTTGGCAGCACATCAACAATTTCTAGATATGCTGAATGGGGGATTATTGATCAATTTGACTCTAGCAATCAAGATGACTGCCTGCGCCAAATTTGCCATTGGATTTCTTATAAAATACCTAATGCTGAGCAAGGCAGAGAATATGTTCCGGTAGCAGCAGCCACCTCATCCAATCCGGCTGAACTTTTAGATAGTGATTATCAGCACTGGATGTCTATCGTAGGGGTAAAAACCAACCAGGATCCTTTTCCCGGCATATCAGATTATGCCAGTTTTAGAGAAGAATATAAAGCGCCGGATTCTCTAGAACTTTACGGAGTCTATCTTAATGATCCCGGGCAGGCTGGCCTTGGTTTCCATACTTATGTATCAGCCGAGGAATTCAGGCAGAAATATTTCCGGCCTATGACGGCAGGTTTAGCCGAAGAGGGAAAGTATGTTGCCATAATGGAGCCGCCTGACCCAAAAGCTTTGGCTGTCGATATAATAGCTTCACAGCATAACAGCGATTTAGAAATGCTTCTTAAAACTCCCCATACAGAAACTTCGATATTTATTCCTCGCTGGGTAAATAAGAATACTAAAAAATATATCTTTAAACTTTTGGAAAGACTCAAAACCTCTGCGGATTTTGCCACCTTGCTTGATGATTCTTATTTCGGCAGTGCTTTAGGCAATACTCAGGTTAACCGTTGTTTTAAGGTAGATGGAAGGCTTAATGATGACTATACAATAATACCTTTTGATAAAGAGCTTGAAGGTTTATTTTCTACAACAGCGGCAATTGTGGTAAATAATCAAACCGGCCAGTTTCAAATGGCAGCTGCGGATCCAAAAGCAGATGAACTATTTAGGCCTATGCCCTGGTTTAAAGCCTACCGTATCTTACGAAAACATATCGGCTGGAGGAGGCAGTTTCCTATTAATCGCTGGCTTTCAAATAGTGTAGGAAGTCCGCTTTTTCCCGGTTGGAGCATTGTTACTGCTAAATATAAAAGTAAGGGCCCAATTAAAATATTAACTACCAGTGAGTATCTTATTCCTCCTCAGGGAGAAGTGAGCTTGGAGGAGGAATCGCCTCAAGTCAATATATTAGGTAACTGGAGCTATAAGGCCGGGCGGTACTGGGTAAAGCTTGTTTATTTTGATGTCAGCAGCTCAAAAGAATGTACAGTTTCTATAGATAGAAAGACAAGAAGGACTAAGGCTCATTTTTATAAGAGAGGCAACAGATATTTGGTTGTTTTGCGGGGTTCAAAAAAATCTTATTGCCGGGTAAAGATTAAAGATAAGGATTCAAAAGGAAATATTCGTAATGGCGGAATTACCTATGTATACATAAGCCGATAAAGGCAGGCAAGGATAAAGATAAGATATGTTTAGAAATATAAAAAGTACAATTATAAGTGTTGTTTTATTTATTTTGCTGATGGTGGTTATTGCTAAGGTGATTAGCCATTTTCTTGTTTATGAGCCGCAAAATCAGTCTCAATTTTCTGAGCTTAAATATCATCAAAAGTCTTCGGATTCCCAGCCGGTTTTAATCCTTGAGCAGAATAAAAAAATTACCTTGTCTTCAAATAAAGTAAAAGGTGCATCAGGGTTTGAAGAAATAAGCAATTACATGGATGAATTTGATATGCCCGGAACTTTAAAAAATAATCTATTGGATTCAGCCCAAAAGCAAACCCTGAGTGATGATTGGGCAGATGAGAAGGAAGTAGATGAACAGTTAAGCGAGGTTGAGCTTTCACTGGAACAAGTGGCAGGCTCAAATCTTGACTCAAGAAGTAAAAACCTCACCGAAGGTTTTAGCGCCAGTGATAAGGCCTTTAATGAGATGTATGAGGCCGCGCTTCCCCTGGGAGGAAATGAAAATTCTCAAACTCGGGAATTGAAAAGTCAGGCTTTGGCAGACTTGGGTTTTTCTGCTGTGAGCCAGCTTAATCACGAGCAGGCAGAAAAAGCCTTTACAGCTGTACTTGCGCATTATCCTGAGACTCAATCTGCTCCTATCATACAGCTTGAGTATGCCCAATTACTATTTGAAACAGAAAGGCCGCAGGAAGCAATTATCCAGATAGACGAAGCAATAGATAAGCACAGCCGTGATGCAGAGTTTATAAAAATAGCTCAGGAGCTGAAAGATGCAATAGAGGGGTATGAATAGAAAAGTAAAACTGCTGTTAATAGTTTTAGGAGCTTTTGCTGCAAGTTTCTGCTTGCTTGCTTCCGGTTTCACTCAGGAGAATTATACTCTTTCTTTAAAGAGAGGCTGGAATTTTGTTTCACTGCCTCTTAACCTTTCAGATACTGATATTGGAAATGTACTTTCTCCCATAAAAACCAGGCTTAAAGATGTTTGGGGCCATGAGCCAACGGATACAAATATTTTTTGGAAGCATTACCGGCCCGGCCTTGAGGAATATAGCAGTCTTAGGGAAATGAATGCTGCTATAGGATATTGGGTGGATGTAAAATACAATACTACCTTGCAAATTACAGGAACTCTTGTTCCGGAAAATGCCATACTTAACCTCAAGCAAGGGTGGAATGTCATTGGTTGGCCCTATCTCGATAGCCAGGAAATAAGCGAGGCTTTAGGTGCTTTAACCTTTGGGGTAGATTACGACCAAGTATCAACATTCAATAAGGATACAAAAGTCCAGGAAGATTTTATAAACGACCCCGGAAACGATGACTTTACTTCCTTTGAACCTAGTAAGGCTTATTACATCTATATGCTTAAAGATAGGAGAATAGGAATTGGTGTGCTCGCTTTGGATTCTCCTCAGAATCTGGTAGGTTATCCCGGCGATGGCAGAGTGATTCTTCAATGGGATGAAGTAACAGGAGATAATATGGCCGGATACAATATCTACCGCAGCCAAACTCAAGCCGGGCCATACTCTAAAATAAACTCCGGCCTTATAACTGCCAATTCATATACGGATAACACTGTTAGTAATGGAACTCAATATTACTATGTGGTAACAGCTGTTGATATTTACTCTCTTGAAAGTGAATATTCAAATGAAGTTTCAACAATACCTCAAGTCTCATCCGGCCCAACAGAGGTGGGCGGCGATATCACAACTGACACAACCTGGACATTGGCTGGTTCCCCCTACATCGTCACTTCAAACATTGCTGTTAAATATCCATCATACAATAGCTCAACTGCCATCCTCACCATCCAACCCGGAGTAGAAATAAGATTTAATTCCGGCACTGGTTTAACTGTAGGCCGTTATGATACTTTCATGACTATTAAAAATTACTACGGCGCCATCAATGCCCAGGGAACCTCAGCGGCTCCTGTAATCTTTACATCTAATGCCCAAACCCCATCCCCGGGTGACTGGAAGGGTATCTACTTCACAAATGCAACCAAAGACGACTTAACTATTCTTGACCACTGTATTATTGAGTACGCAGGAGATACCAATAATGCTAATGTGTATTTTGATTCAGCAGTACCGTCTAATGAGCTGATGAATTATATGGTTTTATCAAATAGCAGTGGTTATGGGATGTATGTCTCAAATTCGTCTTTTACTACCCATTATTCAAATATCTTTGGTAATGCTCTTGGTGGTATAAATAA
>JAMXCX010000016.1 GCA_024542985.1 Candidatus Omnitrophota bacterium
TCCCAGCCAGGGATCTCTAAGCAGGCATATTTCAATAAGCTTGTTTCGAAAAAAAATGCCACTCTTTTTGATGCCTATACTATGCTTGTAATTCTTCTGGGCTCAGAGGATAGATACCCGGATTTTAAGGCTAAGCAAGCATTCCTAAGGCAACAGGGCATTCTTCCCCAGGCAATGAGGTTGACTGGAAATCCTCACCAGTCTTTAGAGAAGGGGATTGCTGCTTATATGTTTTGCCGAGCCTTAAAAATAAAGGGAGGTTTGTGGCTAAGGCTCTTTGGTATAACTGAGCGTTATGCCCTGCGAGAATTAGTCTTTCAAGATATCATGTTTCCCGGAAATACCCGAGATATAGTTAGCGGTAAAGAGTTGGTTTTTATTGTTACCCAGGCAGCTAATTATCTAGCCCAAAAGTATCCCTTAGCTAAATCCGGACCCTTTAGAGATAAAACGGAGATAAAAAAGTGACCCAAAGCTTAAAGATTATTTGGTTATTTTTAGGTTTGTTTTTTTTAGCTCAAGCAGCTTATGCAGAAACATCTACCCAAAAGCGGAGGATTGAAGAAGAAAAAAGAGCGACCTTAATAGACTCCCAAAAAACCGACATTGATAGTAACCAACGTATTCTTTTTGATTGGGGAGGCTGGATAAATTTTCGCTATATTGACTATGACAATGATGATAATGATTCATCCAGCCGGGACAGCTTTGATTATACTTATTCTAATGATACCAGGCTTTGGATGAAGGCTTTTCTTATGCCGCCTCCGGATTCCGATTATAAAAATAGACACTCTTTTTATTTACGGTTAAAAGACCTTTACATAACTGAGCGTCCTGAGGATACTGCCGGAGGCTATGACCACGATGGTCCTCATCTTGATTATGCTTATGCAATATTAGATTTACGGCCATTTTGGCTGGAGATAGGACGTCATTATCTTAGTGTTGGCCGGGGTATTGCTTATAGCGATGTAGGCGATGGAATACAAATGACTTTTCTCCATAAAAACTGGAAATTGAAAGCTCTTGTTTCACGTAGCCTTCCTCATCAGGATAATATTGATACCAGCATTCCCGGATATTCAAAAGAAAGCGCTCGTTCCTTTTACGGTATCGAAGCTGCCCATCGTCTAACCCTCAAGCAAACACTTTATGGTTTTTGGCTCCTGCAGCGGGATTTTAGCGATTCTAACCCCATAGATACTGCCCACACTTATACTTATAATTCTCAGTACTTTGGTTTAGGCGCCCAAGGAAAACTCCCTCTAGATATAGATTACTGGGCAGAATTGATTCATGAAAGCGGGAAAAGCTACATCTTTGACAGCAATGAGAAAAAAAATGTCTCTGCCTGGGGCCTTAATTTGGGAATCAGCTATGATTGGCAGATTACCGGCAAGCCTGAATTTAGCCTTGAATATGCTTTTGGTTCCGGAGACTCTGATAGAGCAAATGTTACTGATACTCAGTTTGGCAATACTTTAGGCCAGGATAAAAATTTTCTTTACTTTGGTTATATTCCTACCGGGTATGCGCTCAGCCCCCGGCTTTCGAATATCCATCTTTACCGAGTCGGAGCAACTTGTGTTCCTTTTGAAAAAAGCCCTTTTTTTAAAAAGCTTAAATTTGGCATAAATTATTACCGCTACTATAAAGATAAATCTGAAGGGGGAATATATGACCCGGATGCGAATGTTTCATCTAGTGATATCGGCAGTGAAATCGACCTTGAATTATCCTGGCAAATATCTTCAGAACTGCGCTGGATACTGCAATATGGCCACTTTTTCCCCGGCGGCGCTTACAGCAGTTCAAACAACGACAGTGATAAATACCTTTCTTTAAGCTTGACCCTTACCTTTTAGTAATACAGGTTTAAATCGATTGCAAAAGTGGATTTTAAGAGGTTCTTTAACTTTTTATTTTATCTGATAGAATATCTTCCTATGAATAGAGCGATTTTTGAGACTTCAGAGTATGATTGGCAAATACCACGGAGTCTAATAGCTCAAGAGCCAGCCACTCCTCGGGATAGTAGCCGGTTGCTGGTTATAAACCGCAAGAAATCCACTATCAAACAAGGTATTTTTACGGATATTGTCAGCTTTTTTAATAAAGGGGATGTCCTTGTATTAAATAATACCAAGGTTATTAAGGCCCGTTTAGTGGGTAGAAAAGAGAGCGGTTCTAAACTCGAGGTATTGTTGTTGAAAGAAAAGCAAAAAGGTATTTGGCAGGCTCTAGTTAAGCCTGGCAAGCGCGCCCGCGTTAACGACACTGTTATTTTTGGGGAGGGAAGATTACAAGCCAAAATTATCGATAAAACCGGCGAGGGCTTAAGAATTTTACAATTCTACCCTAAAGATTTTGAAAGTTTACTTTTAGAGTTCGGGAAAGTGCCTTTGCCGCCTTATATAAAAAGAGAAATGGATGATTTTGGGCCTTATCAGACTATTTATGCCCAGAAAAAAGGAGCTGTTGCTGCCCCTACAGCAGGATTGCACTTTACTAAGGAGTTGATTGATAACCTTAGAGCTAAGGGGGTAGAGGTAGTTTATATAACCCTTCATTGCGGTTTGGCAACTTTTAGGCCGGTTAAGGCTGAGGATATTCGAGACCACAATTTAGACCCTGAGTGGCTCGAGGTATTACCCCAGGCGGCAAAACAGATAAATTCAGCAAAAAAACAAAGCCGACGGGTAATTGCGGTGGGAACTACAGCTATAAGAACGTTAGAAAGCCTGGCGTCTTTGAACAAAAAAGGTGAAGCTTTTGTTAAGGATTTATCCGGTGAAACTAATCTTTACATACTCCCGGGATATAAATTCAAGATAATTGACGCTATTATTACTAATTTCCACACTCCTCACTCAACTAACCTTATTCTTATTTCTTCTTTTTGCGGATTGAGCCTGCTTAAAAGAAGTTATATGTATGCTAAGTTAGCAAATTTTAGATTCTATAGTTTCGGAGATGCCATGTTGATAACCTAAAATTTCCTATTTCCTTATGTTGCAAGGGGTTATAAAATTTAAAAAACTAAGCTACTTGATTGACTAAAGGCAATATTTCTAATATAATGAGAAAATAATTCACTCTGCCCCTTAGCTAGATACAGAGACTAAATCTTCGTTTAAATATTTTGAAAAGAAAATCGTTAGTGCCCTTAAAAATCCTTAAAAAAACTAAATGGCTTCCTAAAGCCTCGCTTTCAGCGAGACAGCAGGGTCCAATTCGAATAAGCATCTCGCTAGGGCGGAATTACAGTCTCATTGCGGGAGGATTGGTATGAGTAGTGATATAACAAAAAAGAGAACTTTTCTTTTGTGCGGACATGCTCAGTCAGGTAAAACTTCTGTTGCTGAAGCCATTCTTTTTAAAGCCGGGGCTTTGAGCCGTTTAGGTAAAGTGGTTAATGCTACTTCTATCAGCGACTACGAAGATGACGAGAAGGAAAGGAAAAGTTCTATAAATTTATCAGTTTTGAATGCCAAGTATAAAGCTAACTCTTTGCAGTTTATCGATACCCCGGGTTATCTTGATTTTATCGGGGAACTGGTCACTAGTTCGCGAGCAATTGATTTTGCTATTATTGTAGTTGATGCTGTCGAAGGAGTTGGGGTTGGGACTGAAAAGGCTTGGGATATTTTAAGAAAGGATAATGTACCTTGTTTATTTTTCATAAATAAATTAGATAAAGAAAGCACAGATTATAAGAATACTTTAGAGGATATAAAACAGAGCCTGACAAAAAAGGCCACAAGCTTAGCAGCAGCCGAAGGGAAAGCGCAAGTCAGTATTTTAGAGAACAAAGATAAAGATGCTGCACTTTATAATAAAATTGTTGAAATTGTAGCTGAAAGCGATGATGCTCTTTGCGAAAAGTATTTAGAAACCGGAAGCCTGGAAGATAGTGAATTTGAGCCGGCTTTTAGGAAGGCAATTCTTAACTCTCAGGTTTTCCCGGTAATTGGCGGAGTAGCTATTGAAAGTGAAGGCATTGGATTGCTCTTGAATTTAATTATTACAATTATGCCTTCGGTCGCAGAGTCCTTGCCTCGTAAGGCGAAAAATAAGGCCGGAAAAGACGTAATGATAGAGCCCAAAGTAGATGTGCCTTTTTGCGCCCAAGTGTTCAAAACTATTATCGATCCTTTTGTCGGCCAATTAACTGTATTCAGAGTTTTTTCCGGAAAGCTAAACTCCAACACAAGTTTCTTAAATACGACTAAAGACACTAAAGAGAAATTTGGCCAATTGTATGCTTTACAAGGAAAACAACAGATTTCTCAAGAAACTGTTTGGGCCGGAGATATCGCTGCGGTAGCAAAGCTTAGAGACACCCAGACTCAAGATACTATTTGTGATTTTACAAGAGCAGTTGAGTTAGATAGTATTATTTTCCCTTTACCGGCATATTCAGCATCGGTTAAACCTAAAACCAGGCAAGATGAGGATAAAATATCTTCTGCTCTTTTGAGGTTGACCAGCGAAGATCCTACCTGCAGTACTTCTCGTGACGCTCAAACAAAGGAACTTATTATATCCGGCATGGGTGAGCTGCATATAAATGTGATTATTGAAAGAATGCGGAGAAAATATCACGCTAACGTAGATTTAGGCACTCCTAAAGTACCTTATCTTGAAACAATCAGCAAGACTATCCAAGTTTCACATAAATATAAAAAGCAGACCGGAGGAAAGGGGCAATATGGCGATGTATCTATTAAGGTTGAACCTCTTGAGAAAGGAAAAAGTTTTGAATTTGTCAATGAGATTAAGGGAGGGGCAATACCCCGTAATTTTATTCCTTCAGTTGAAAAAGGTATCCGTAAGGCTATGAAACAAGGATTTTTGGCCGGGTATCCCATAGTGGATATAAGAGTTACCCTTTTCGACGGTTCATACCATGCTGTGGATTCATCTGATATGGCTTTTCAAATAGCCTCTTCTATGGCTTTAAAGAAGGCCTTCGAACAGGCAGGAAGCGTATTGTTAGAACCGGTTATGAATGTAGAGATTGCAGCGCCGGAGGAATTTATGGGTCAGATTACCGGAGATATAAATAGCAGAAGAGGAAAGGTTTTAGGTATGGAAGTTAAAGGCAAGAATGAAACGGTTAAAGCCCATATTCCTTTAGCTGAGATGTTTAAGTATACTTCAGATTTGCGTTCTGTAACCGGAGGTAGAGGCAGCTATTCAATGACTTTTGATTGTTATGAAATTGTTCCTGCGAGAGTATCTCAGCCAATTATAGATAAAGTGAAAAAACTTAAACAGGAAGAACATGTGTGAGAATAGAGCGGCAGAGCAATTGAGATAAAGGGATGTGGATAAGGCCTTAGGGGTTACGGGAAGAGAAAGACGAGAATAGATTTGAGAATAACAGGATGAAAATATTTAATTTTGGTTTAAACATAGAGCCGGGTAAGTGTAAATACATGAATGTGTGTTTTAGTGAATTAGTTAAAAAATTTTCGCCCCAGAAAGCTACTCCCTACATGGTAGAATTTATTGATTCTGAAGCCGAGAAAGCAGATGTGGTTGTATTTAACACAGCCCAAAAGTTAGATTTGGTACTTACAGATTTAGAAAGAATAGAAAAACGCATAGAAAGGTCTCAGGATGAGCAAGAAATAAATCTTCTTAAAAAATGTCAGAAAATACTGGAAGAGGAGAAGCTATTGTGTGATTTTGAATTCTCCAAAGAGGAAAACGATATCTTGAGAGTCCTGCAATTACTTAGCTATAAACCTTCAATAGGTAAAGAGCAGATACCGGATAAAAATGAGCTGATAAAGGAAGCTATTTTTAAGGCAGACATACTTTTATTTTTCACTGCCGGCAAAAAAGAAGTTCGTGCCTGGAGTGTTAAAAGAGGAGAAAATATTTTAGAGGCAGCCGGTAAAATCCATAGCGATTTAAAAAGAGGTTTTATAAAGGCCGAGGTAGTAAATGGCCGAGACCTAGGTAATTTTTTTAACATGGCGGAAGCTAAATCCCGGGGTTTTGTGAAAGTAGTCGATAGAGATTATATCGTAGAAGAAAACGATATAATAGAAATAAGATTTAATGTTTAATTATGCTGAAAATAAGAAGAGCTCTAGTTAGTGTTTGGGATAAAAAAGGAATGACTGATTTTGTTAAGAAATTAGTTTCTTTTAATATAGAGATAGTTTCTACTGGAAAAACAGCTTCGCTTTTGAAAAAAAGCGGTATCCCGGTTAAAAGAGTAGATTCTCTGACTTCCTTCCCGGAAATACTTTCAGGCCGGCTAAAGACACTTCATCCTAAAATATTCGGAGCGATTCTTGCCAACAAGAAACACCCCTTACACATGGAGGAAATAAGATCGTTAGGGATACAGCCTCTAGATATGGTAGTAGTCAATCTTTATCCTTTCACTCAAAAAGCAAAAGAGAATTTAAGCTGGGATGAAATGATAGAGTATATAGATATCGGCGGGCCGTCAATGTTAAGAGCTGCAGCTAAGAATTTCAAGAATGTTGCCTGCGTAAGTTTACCCCACCAGTATAAAATAATTTTAACAGAGTTAGATAAGAACAACGGGTTTGTATCACAAGATACCTTAAAGAATTTAGCTCAAGCCGCTTTTTATCTTACTAAAGAATACGATAATGCAATTTATAATTACTTTAGAGGCAAAGACATTTTAACCTGGAATTTGGAACAGCTGTATCCTTTACGTTACGGCGAGAACCCGCACCAAAAAGGTTCACTCTATAAAGTGATTAATAATGAGGGTTTAAAATTTAAGCAACTTCATGGTAAAGCACTTTCTTACAATAACTTTTTGGATTTAGATACCGCCATATCTACAGTTAAAGAATTTAATGATCCGGCCGCTGCGCTTATAAAACATGCTTCTATCTGCGGAGTTGGTATAGATAAAAAATTAGCTTCTGCTTACAGAAAAGCTTATCTTTGCGATATGCTTTCCAGTTTTGGCGGAATTGTCGGCTTGAACAGAAAAGTAGACAAGGATACTGCCGTCCAAATATTTAAAAGCGGATTCAAAGAGTGCATAGCCGCGCCTTCTTATTCTAAAGAGGCTCTTAAAATATTTTTTTCAAAGAAAAACCTGCGTGTTTTAGAGGTCAATTTTAACCAAAAAGTGGAACTTAAAGATATAAAGTCAACCCTTTTTGGTTATCTTATTCAAGATAAGGATTTATTAAACTTAGACAAAACTAAGCTAAAAGTTGCAACCAAGAAGAAACCCACCCCAAGAGAGTTAAAAGATCTTATTTTTGGCTGGAAGATAGTGAAAATGGTAAAGTCTAATGCTATTGTTGTGGTTAAGAATTGTTCTGTTTTAGGTATAGGAGGCGGGCAGCCTTCAAGAATAGGAGCGGCTAAAATAGCCTTGAGCAACGCCAAGAGCTCTCTTAAGTTAGCAGTTTTAGCCTCAGATGCATTTTTTCCCCATGAAGATTCAGTAAAGGCTGCTTATAAAAAAGGAATCAGGGCCATAATCCAGCCGGGAGGATCGATAAAAGATAAGGATGTTATAAAAACTTGCGATAAATTGGGTATTAGTATGATTTTTACCGGTATCCGTCATTTCCGCCACTAAACCCAGCCTTTCTTTATAATGCGTATTGCCAAAAGTTTACTTAAATCCCAAATAAATCCCAATATTCAATGACCAAAATTCAAAACGTTAAAATAGATACTAATGTTTGGGTATTTATAAATTGGAATTTGGTAATTATTTGTTATTTGATGCTTGGAATTTGTAATTTTCATATAAATTTTGACATTACCTTATAATGGATAATATATCTGTTAAAAATTCATTCATTCCATCGGAGAAATTGGCTTTTGCAATACTTTTCTAAGGCCTATGTTTGTGGTTCTGTATGCATAGCACTGTAATGGTTAATAGTTATTGTCAAACCAAAAAATATCTGAATTCATTTATAAATTACGAAAGAAAAGCTTTTTTTTCCTATAAGAAAGATTTGAATTTGAAAAGGGTGTATTTACTTTTGGAATATTTGGATGTGCCTTATGCGCGGTTAAAAACAATTCATATCGCAGGCACAAAAGGCAAAGGTTCTACCGCTTCATTTTGTGCTTTTATGCTCGCAGCTTCTGGTTATAAAGTAGGAATTTATACCTCTCCTCATCTTTTTGATTTTAGGGAAAGAATTCAATTAGTCCATAGTTCCCGCCTAGGTCAAGGTTTCAGCGGGCAGGCACAGTCGATAGTCGATAGTAAATTAATTTCAAAGAAAGATGTAACCAAGATAGTCAAGAAATTCAAAAGGTATCTTGAGAATTCAAAAAGACCAAAGGCTTTGGAGGATTTAAGTTTTTTTGAGGTTCATACCGCAATCGCCTTCAGGTATTTTTTGGATAGAAAAGTTGATTTTGCTGTTTTAGAGACCGGCTTAGGCGGAAGGTTAGATGCTACAAACGTAGTTAATCCTTTAGTTTCTGTGCTTACGCATATCGGCTATGACCATACTGATAAGTTGGGTAAAAGCCTAAGACAAATAACATTTGAGAAAGCAGGGATTATAAAGAAGGGGGTTCCCGTGATTTGTTCCGCCCAGAATAGAGTTTCTTTAAAAGAAATTACTTTTAAATGCAAGTTAAAGAAGGCCCCTTTATTTGTGTACGGCCGAAATTTTCTGGCTAAAGATATACGTTTGGGGAAGGAATCCACTTGTTTTGATTTTGAATTCAGTAACTTAAAACTAAGAAATTTAAAGATTAGGCTTAAGGGCAAATATCAAGTTGAAAATTCTTCTTTAGCTTTAGCAGTCTGTGAGTTGTTAAGAAGTAAAGGTATGGTCAAAAACAAAATAGGTTTTAAAAAAGGGCTAAAGAGTACCAATCTTGAAGGGAGGTTCGAAGTTTTAAGCCGCAAGCCCTTAATCGTTGTCGATATTGCTCATAACGTGAGTTCATTTGCTGCCTTAAGTGATAATTTACGGATATACTTGCCGTCTAAGAAAGTTATCTTGATATTTGCTTGTTCTAAAGATAAAGATGCAAAGAATATGTTAAGAAAAATAAATTATTCATATCTTATTCTTACTCGTTTTAATAATCCCCGTAGTTCTAATCCCCGGGAGATAAAAAAGACCTGTAATCTAAGAAATACTTTTATAACTTTCAATATAAAGCAGGCCTTAAATAAAGCAATCAGCATCTATGATAAAGATTCAGTAATTGGGATAAGTGGCTCTTTGTTTATTGTGAGCGAGGCAAAAAAAGAGTTGCAAAAAGTGCCTTTATAAATTAATTGGATTTTTTTATAATTTATAATACAATACAGGCCTATGAGTCAGTTTAAATTAAAAGATTACATTCTAGGCGACACAATAACCGCTATTGCTACTTTTCCTTCAAAATCAGCCTTGGGCGTGGTTAAGATTTCCGGCAAGAGCTCTTTGCCGATTATTTCCAGAATATTTAAACCGGCTAAAAACAAGAATATTAAGAAAGTAAAAACTCACACTTTGCATTACGGATGGATTGTAGAAAAATCAAGAATCCCGGCCTGCCCGGCAGGCAGGAAAAATAAAAAATCCAATACAAATAATCTTATTGATGAAGTGCTTGTGAGCGTAATGCGAACACCAAATTCTTATACTAGGGAAGATGTTGTTGAGGTTTCTTCTCATGGAGGAACAGTTGTTTTAAATAAAATTTTAGAAATTATATTGGAACAAGGTGCAAGATTGGCTTTACCGGGGGAATTTACTTACCGAGCCTTAGTCCGGGGCAGGATTGACCTTTTGCAGGCTGAAGGTGTTCTGGGAATCGTTGAGGCAAAAAGCTTAGAGGCTTTAGAATTAGCTTCTTCCCAGTTAAAAGGATATAACTCTCAGAAAATAGAGAAATTAAAGGCGGGGATAAAAGAACTTTTTGTTCATACAGAGAGTCTTATAAATTTCCCGGATGAAGATAGGGAAAATTTATCTGTTATCCAGCAGAAGAAAATAAAAAAAATAAGAGAAGAAATTGATAAAATCTTACAAGCAAGTAGCCAAGCAAAAGCTATACGCGAAGGTATGCGTTGTGTTATCTGCGGTAAAACTAATGCTGGCAAATCTACTCTTTTTAACTATATCTTGCAAGAGGAGAGGGCTATTGTAAGCAAAATTTGCGGGACAACTAGGGATGTTATTGAAGAGAATGTGAATATAAGAGGGGTGAATTTAAGAATTTGTGATACAGCAGGCATCCTGAAACCTGAAGATTCAATTGCAAAAAAAGCTTTAGAAAAAAGCTCTAAGGTTTTCGAAGAGGCAGATTTAATTATTCTTGTTCTGGATGCATCGAGGCCCCTGAATGATGACGACTTTTTTCTGCTTGAGAAGTCTAGAAATAAAAATACAATAATTGTAATAAATAAAATTGATCTTTTCCAGCGCTTAGATTTAAAAAAGGCATCAAATATTTCTAAGGTTAAGATACGGATGAGTGCTTTGAAAAACATTGGATTAAAAGACTTAGAAAACGCGATTTATAGTAAAATTTACGAGGTAGGAATAGATAGAGAGAATCTAATTTTTTTAAATCAATACCAACACGAAATTCTAAAAAAAGCCAAAGAAAATATTAGCCAGCTCGAGGAGTTTTCAAAAAATAATTACACAATAGATTTTATAAATTTAGCCTTAAAAGAATGTCTAGATAATTTAGGCAGGCTTAGCGGGGAAGTTTTTTGTGAAGAAGTTCTCGAGAGTATTTTCAGTAAATTCTGTATAGGTAAATGAGACTTACATTTTTGCGGAGCAAAAATGTGTAGTCGAATTTATCCCGACGAGCTCTGGGTTCATTTCCGAAGGAAATTAACCCAGTATAGAGGTGAGTCGGGAGAAGGGGTCGATTATGGATAAAAAGAAAATCGAAAAAGGGATAAAAATGGTTTTAGAGGCTGTGGGTGCAGACTTAAAATCAAAAGATATCATCTCTACCCCTAAGAGGGTAGCCCAAATGTATGAGGAAATTTTAGAAGGCCAATTTAAAGATGCTGCTCAAGAACTAGAAGTTATTTTAGAACAAAGGCACGACGAGATAATTCTTCTCAAAGATATTCCTTTGTATAGTTTGTGCGAACACCATTTGTTGCCATTTATTGGCAAGGCCCATGTGGCTTATATTCCGGATAAGAGGATAACGGGTTTAAGCAAGATAGCCAGAGTTGTAGATATTTTATCTAAACGTTTACAGGTTCAGGAACGCCTTACTACGGACATTGCTGATGTGATTATGAAAAAGCTAAAACCCAAAGGTGTTATGGTTATTATTGAGGCTGAACATCTTTGTATATCAATGCGGGGGGTTAAGAAGCCAGGGGCAGTTACAACTACTTCTGTAGTAAGAGGGGTCTTTCGAACTAATCAGAAGAGCCGGCAGGAGGCATTAAGCCTTATCTCTTCTTAAGGTTGGTTGATAATACATATGGTATAATAAAAGGGAAGTAGATTTTCTTAGAAAGCATTGCCGGGAGGCTGATAAAGCACAAGTGAAAAGTATAGTCACCAAAACTGGAGATAAAGGAAAGACTTCTTTATGCCAAGGCCGAAGAGTAAATAAGGATAATGTAAGGATAGAAGCTTGCGGTGTTTTAGATGAGTTGTGTTCCTATCTTGGCCTGGCTAAGAGCCTTATTAAGGCTGGCAAGATAAAAAAGACTATTGAAACAATACAAAAAGATTTATTTGTAATAGGTACAGAGCTTGCTACCGAAAAAAAATTTATCTCTCAAATTAAAAAAAGGATAAGTTTTGAGCAAATAAATTATCTGGAAAAAATAATAAATAGCTTAGAGAGAAATTCTAAACTCATAAAACCTTGTTTTCAATTGCCCGGCCATAACCTGCTTTCTAGCAGCCTTGATGTATCCAGAACTATAGCTAGAAAACTCGAAAGAAGAACCACAACACTCATACGCAAAAAAGTTTTAGCCGATAATCATATTTTAGTTTATTTAAACAGGTTATCCGATCTTTTGTATCTGTTAGCCAGATTAGGCAGCAAAGAAGACTTAGCTTTAAAAAAATGACGAGGATGCATATTGACTCTTACGATTTTGGTTCAATGGTGATTAACGGTGATTTTTACGCTCAAGATATAATCGTTTTTCCCGATAAAGTAAACTCAGGTTGGTGGCGCAAGCAAGGCCATTCTTTAGATAAAGAAGATTTAGATGAGGTTATAAAATATAAACCGGAAATTTTAGTAGTCGGTAAAGGGTCCCCGGGCCTGATGAAGGTGCCCCAGGCCACCAAGAATTTTCTTAAGGAAAATCAGGTTGAACTTATTGAAGGCAGCACAGATTCTTCCTGGCAGATTTTCAATGCAGAATTAAAAAAAGGGAAGAAGGTAGTGGGAGTTTTTCACCTTACTTGTTGATGCAATGATAAAAGAGGCAATGCTTTACGATAAGCTAGATAATAGTAAGGTGCGGTGTTTTCTTTGCGCCCATAGATGCGAAATTGGCCTGGCAGGTTTTGGTATCTGCGGAGTAAGGAAGAATATAGACGGTGCCTTAAACACTTTAGTATATGCTGAAGTTATAGCTGCTAATGTAGACCCAATTGAGAAAAAACCCCTGTATCATTTTTTGCCCGCCAGCACTTCTTATTCTTTAGCTACTATTGGTTGTAATTTTAAATGCGGATTCTGTCAGAATTGGCAGATTTCTCAAAGCTCTAAAAGAACTTCTGCCTTACCTCAAAAAAGCCGATTAATGCCTGAGGAAGCAGTAAAAGAAGCAAAATCTGCGGGCGCAAGAAGCATATCTTATACCTATACAGAACCGACTATTTTTTTTGAGTATGCTTACGATACGGCCAAGCTTGCCAAGTCCAGGAGTCTTAAAAATGTTTTTGTCAGTAATGGGTTTATGACCCCAGAGGCCTTAGAAACCATAAGTCCTTACTTAGATGCTATAAATATAGACCTTAAAAGTTTTAGCGAAGGTTTCTATATAAATGTCTGTAAGGGGAAATTAGCCCCGGTTTTAGCTTCGATTAGACTTGCCAGAAAGCTTGATATTTGGCTTGAGGTGACTACCTTGATTATTCCCGGACAGAATGATTCTGAGCAAGAGTTGAGCAGTATAGCTGAATTTATTGCCGGAGTGGGCAAGGATATCCCTTGGCATATAAGTAGATTTCATCCCGACTATAAATTTTTAGCTCAGGCACCTACGTCTAAGCAAGTTTTAGAGAAAGCAAAGAAAATAGGTGAGTCAGCCGGTTTACGGTATGTTTACCCGGGTAACATTTTAGAAGGCTTCGATACGCACTGTTACAGTTGTTCTAATGTTTTGCTTAAAAGAGCTTATTTCGATTTGACGGAGAATAACATAACTAACGGCAAGTGTTCTTTCTGCGGAGCCGTTGTAGACGGAGTTTACGAGACTTAATCAAAATGGTGCTTATTATTTTTATTTTCGTAGTTTTTATTATCTTGTCGGCATTTTTCTCTGCCTCTGAGACAGCTATTTTTTCGTTAAGCGATTTAAAGTTGCGCCGGATGTCAGAGAGATACGCGCGGGCAAAAGTAGTAAAAAATCTTCTCAAGAGACCAACTCGTTTGCTTTCAGCCATTGTTTTTGGCAATCTTTTAGTTAACATTGGGTTTTCTTCTTTATCTACAGCTATTTTTGTGAAGATTTGGGGAAATAATGGCTTGGTTTTTGCGATTTTCTTAAGCGGTATTCTAATCCTATTTTTGGGAGAGGTTTTCCCCAAGACTTTCGCAATATATATGGCAGAAAGAGTGTCTCTGCTTTTTTCCCCGGTATTGGATACCTTCTCTCGCTTATTTTCACCGTTTATTATTTTTATAGAAAAAATCGTTCAATATTTCTCTTCCTTCATTATTAAAAAACGCAAAAAATCTCCCTTTAGCGATGGAGAAGTTAAGGCTGCGATTGTTTTAAGCAAAAAGGACGGCCAGATTTCTGCGCAAGAAGAAGATATAATCAGCCATGTTTTAGAATTTAAAGACACAAAAGCCAGCGAGATACTAACTGCCCGCATTGACATAAACGGCATTGATTCCAGCTTAAACCAGAACGAAGTAATGAGTATTTTGCGTCAGCAAAAGCACTCTAAATTTCCTGTATATGAAAATTCTTTAGACAATGTTATTGGCATTTTATACGCTAAGGATATTTTTCTTAATTTCCAAGAGGATTACCACAAATTTTTGCGTAAACCTATATTTGTCCCTGAGAGCAAAGGCATAGACGATATACTAAAATTATTTTTAGATGACAATGAGAGAATTGCTATTGTTTTGGATGAATACGGCGGTACAGAAGGTTTAATTACCTTAGAAGACGTGATTGAGGAAATTTTTGGAGAAATTTATGATGAATTTGAAAAAATTCAAGAACCTTTAGAAAAAATAGAGGATAAAAAGTGGAGAGTTTACGGCAAAGCTCCTATTAAAACAGTAAATCTAGAATTAGATTTGGATTTACCTGAAGCTGAGGATACAATTGCCGGATTTATACTTTCTCAAATGGAGAAGATACCTAAAGTTAATGAAAGTTTGAGCTTTAGGAATATTGATTTTATTATAGAGCGGGCTACCGCAAGAAGAATTATTAGCGTTATTCTAAAAATTAAAGACTAAATATGCAAAAAAGTAGCTTGGGGGAATCCTTATGCGTTTAATTTATATTTCGGTATTGGTTTGCTGAGATGAATTATTTATATTTATTAGGTTGCTTGTTTTTTGTTATCTTGCACGGATTTTTTGCCGCTAGCGAGATAAGTTTTATTTCTTCCCGCATGGTACGCTTAAGGCACCGTAAAGATAAAGGAGATAAAAAAGCAAAAAAGGTTTATGAACTTATTTTAAATCCGGAAAAATTTCTAGCCACAACTTTAGTGGGAACAAATATATCGGTTATTTTAAGTTCGAGCTTTCTTACTTTTTTTTTGATTAAGCTTGGGATAAGCAGCAGTAATCTTTGGATAACTTTTATATTTACACCTTTTGTGGTTATTTTTGCAGAGCTTATTCCTAAAGATATAGGGCGGTTTTATAGAGAAGATTTTAGCTGCTGGGTAGTAGATTTTATTGATTTTTCCGAAAAATTATTTCTGCCTATAGTTAAAGGCATTGAGGCGGTTAGTAAATTACTAGTTAAAATTTTTGTAAAGAAAGCCAAACATCGTTCTCCGTTTGTGACCAAAGAAGAAATAAAACTGCTAGTTAAAGAGATTCAAAAACAGGGCGGTATTGATAGAGGGGAAAAGGAAGCAATTGAAGAGGTGTTTGAATTGAGAAGTGATAGGATTAAGGATATTTGTGTAGGCATAAAAAAAGTTGTTATTTTTGATTACGCTGATACATACTCAGTTATTTTAGAAACGATAAGAGAAACCGGGTTTACCCGCTATCCGGTATACAGGAACAAGGAAATTTCCGGCTATATAAATATTTATGATTTGTTTTATGAAGCCGAAGAAAATTGGCAAGTTCTCATAAGACCGATTGCAAAAGTAGGTTTTAACCAGAAACCTCAAGAGGCCTTCACCAGGCTCCAAAGTAAAAAAGAGAGTATGGCTTTGGTATTAAAGGGCAAGAAGGCCTATGGAATAATCACGATTCAGGATATTATAAGAGAAATAATCACCTCTATTATAAAAATCTAGCCGGAAATTGAGGCTTTCGATTAAGGGGCAGGTTATCCATTAGCCAGCCAGAGTTGGTGAGGTAAGGGGAGCTTCACTTTTTATTTTCTGATAGATAAGCTTTATCTAAGGGAATGTTCTTTTTAATTAAATAGCCTTGTTTTTTAATTTTTGCCATAATTGCTTTGATGCGGTTTTCAGAATGCGGGTGGGTTGTAAAGAAATAAAGAAATTTAGGCAGTTTTTCTTTTTCTCCCATTTTTTCTAAAAAATCAGTTGCTCCCCCGGCGTGGCCGTACTTTTCGTAAAGTAAATCCAGGGCAAAAAGATCGGCTTTTTTTTCTTGGGCCTGAGAAAATTTCATTTCAGCACTCGCCAGAGAATTACCGATAAAGTCATTTACGGAATTATCTTGGCCTAAAAATAAGCTGGAAACAGCAAAAAACACTAGCCTTCTGCCCAAAGCTTTTAAATGGTCCCTTTGAGCATAATGGCCCAGCTCATGGGCAAGCACAAAAGCTAATTCATTTTCGAATTCTATTTCTTTCAGTAACTCTGAGAAAATTATAATTTTCCTTCCCGGTAAAGCCAAAGCGTTTACTTGTTTATTTTCGATTATAAAAATTTCGTATTGCTTTTTCTCTTCTAAATTTTCTATAAGGCTATTAAGCAGTTCTTGAACCTTTTTCGACTCAGCTTTTGTATTTGCGTATAGAGGTTTATAAAATTTTCCCAAACTCTCATCAATAGTATCGGGCAAAACCGGTGCGATTATATCCACTGCAAATCCCAACAATATATAGATAATTAGAATTATTCCTAAGAGCGATATAAACAAACTAAATAATTCTCTCAAAGGGGATTTCTTAGAGATATTAACATTTTCTTTGAGTTCGTGGGCAGTATAACGCATGGTTTTTGTTCGGCTTAGCGGTTAGAGAAGTTTTATTTGTAAATAATGGCTGTCCCGTAGGCCAAGACTTCACTGCAGCCAACACTTTTCCTTTGGTCGGATTTGCCTATAGTCGATGTTTCTATGCGTGTATTTATAATTATCTGGGCGCCTTTAGCTGTTTCTTTCATTCTTAAAATAGCTTCTCTTCGGGACCGGTCCAGGACAGTTTCAAAGGAAGATAGTTCTCCTCCGAAAATATTTTTTAATCCGGCTAAGAATTTTTTGAAGTAGTCTATAGAAATAACCACACTGCCGCAGACCATGCAGGCACTTTGTATTTCTCTATCAAGAATATCCTGGGTAGTTACTGCCGGAAGCTGCAGGAATTTTCTTTCTCTTTCGATAATAGAGCGATAGTGCTTTTTTTCGATAACTGTTGTCCCTATAAAATAGGTAACACTAAGGGTAATAATAAAAATAATTAAATCTATCATTTTTTCTCCTACTCGGTTTTTACTGCTGTTCCGTAAACATATAGTTCTGCTGCGCCTTGTGTAATCGAAGAGGTAGAAAAGCGCACATTAACGATTGCATTTGCGCCTAACTGTTGCGCTTGTTCAATCATCCTGTCAAGTGCTTGTTTTCTGGAATCAGTAAGTAGTTGGGTATAGCCTTTTAGTTCGCCACCGACTATATTTTTAAAACCTGCTGCCATATCCGAGCCGATATGCCGGGCTCTTACGGTTGAACCTGAAACTAGCCCGAAGTGTTCTGCAATTTTCTTGCCGGGAACGGATTCGATGTTTGTAAGAACCATAAAATCACCTCCTTATTCTTTTAACAAGACTTATCTTTTTCTTCGCAGAGAGCGTTCAATTCTTCAGCATTGATACAAGTTATACCTAATTTTTGAGCCCATTTTATCAAACCGCAATCCGCAGTAGCCAAATAAGCATTTATTTCTTTAGCTAGTAAAATCAAATCAAAATCTTCTTTGCTGTCGATGATTCCTTCTCGTAAGGCACTGCGGTACTCTTGCCTTAAAGATTTTATTATTTCTTCTTCTCCTTTCTTATCAGGCCCTAAGGTTCTTTTTAAGCCTTTGCGGGTATATTTTTCAGCAAGCCTTAAGCCTTTATTGATTCTTGAGCGCATTTCTTCGATAAATTCGTATACAAGCATTGCCGGCACTGATGACTGATAAGAGGAAGGAGGTTGTCTATTGAGCAAAACTATTTTTTTTGCCGGTGGCAATTTTTCCAGGAATTTTATCAGTTCTTCATATACAGAAGGAGGAATATAGCAGGTTATATGTTTTTTATCTTTTATCTGGTCTAGAAAGTTATTTAGAGCCTCTTTAGGAGTATTGCCGAAGATAAAACGAGAGTCAGGATTAACAAAAATACTGGTATCAAGGACGACTTTGAGCATTTTCATGGGTATATTTTAAATCATAATTTCAATAAAGGCAATAATTAATATTTTATTCTTAGAGGATTTGAAATATATTTTTAAAATATTCAATGCTTGATGCGAATTTTATTGACATATGTTTGCTGGTAAGATAAAATAAAATAAACTAGGGAGGTAGTATAATGCGGAAGGCAGGTTTATTATTTTTGTGCCTTTTAATTTTAGGCTGTGATACATTTCTTTCCAAAAAAGATACCCCAACAACCGCAAGTAAAACTCCTGCCATCAAAGGCGTTCTCTTAGCCCGGGTTAATGATTGGGCTTTAGGCACCGGGGATCTCAGGGAGCAGCTGAAAGCAGTAAGGACATTAGATCCCAACGTAGACATTAATGATATAGATTTCAAGAAAAAATTCTTGCAAGAATTAGTTAATATTGAAATTCTAGCTCAAGAGGCAAAAAATAGAAGGTTAGACAAAGACCAAGAAGTTATAGATGCTGTTGAGAATTTTAGAAGGACTCTTCTTGCCCAAAAAATTATGGGAAATATTATTCGGGATATAACAGTTACTGATGCTGAAATAAAAAGTTTTTATGAAACTAATAAACAGGGCTTGAGGCTGCCGGAAAAAAGAAAAATAAGAGAAATAGTGGTTTCTACGGAAATGTTAGCAAAAGACATTCTGATAAGGCTTCTCCAGGGAGAAAATTTTAGCAGTTTAGCCAGGAGTTATTCTATGGCTGACTCAAAAGATAAAGGGGGAGATTTAGGTTATCTTAGTCCTAAGCCTAAGGAAAGATTCGAGAAATTCTGGCAGGAAGCATTTACTAAAGATAAAGGAAAAATAACAAGCTATTTTAAAGGCCCAAAGGGATACTACATACTTAAAGTCGAAGATGTAAAGGGGGGTAAAGTAACTCCTTTAAAAGAGGTGAGAGATAGAATAAAAGATCACCTGCGCCGTGAAAAAATTAATAAAAAAAGAGAGGATGTTATCTATAATGCTAAGCAGAGAATGAAAATTATCATTAATGATGCCTTGCTGGATTAAGAATGGATAAAAGAACAATAAATATTATAATAGGTGTTGTGTTGGGTTTAGGTGCCATACTTGCCATAAATGATCATCTGCGTCGACAAGAGGCACGGATAAAAAGGCTTCTTGAGGAAGGCCGGGCAGTCGAGGTGGTAGTAGCCAGAATTGATATACCCAAGGAGAGCACTCTTACCATAAATATGGTAGAAACTAAAATAGTGCGTTCGGCTTCTCTCCAGCCCGGGGATTTAAGTTCTTTAGATTCCGCCATCGGTAAATTCGCTGAAGTAGATATTTTAAAAGGCCAGCATATAAATAGCAATATGGTCAGGTCTTTGGCAGTTGCTAAATATCTTTCTCAAGCTGTACCTCAAGGCATGAGGGCTATTACTATTCCTGTAAATAAAATTTCCGCTATAGAAGGCCTTATAAAACCAGGAGATAAAATAGATATTATAGGAACGTTTACTGTGCCGATAGGAGGAGGCCAAGCTGAGCCGGTTGTGATTACGGTTTTTGAAGGAGTAAGGGTTCTTGCCACGAACAGAAATATTTCGCAATACCGAATATCTAAGGCTGCCGATACCATCACCGTCGCCCTTAAGCCCGAAAACGTAAGGAATCTTATTTATATCTTAGAGTGGGGTAAATTAACATTGGCTCTTAGGGCCCCTTTAGATACTGCCCAGGAGTATGAATATAGGGTAGTAAATTTTGAGACTTTAACTAGAAAATTAGGGATATATCGCCCTCCGGTTTCTGAACGTAAGTCAACAATAATAGATGTTTTTAAAGGAACAGAGGTGGAGGAGACCCCTATAAATTAACAAAATAAGCCTAATGAGAAAAAGAATAGTTTTTGCTCTCTTAATTGTTCTTGTCATTTCCGTCCCTTTCCTATCCAACAATTATTCGCAGAGTTTCTTTGATGATATGATAGATGATGAGGATCTTAAGCTGGTGGTAGGAGAAGTCAATGTTTTCAAGGTTGCCGGCTTAAAGAGAGTAGCCATAAGAAATCCTGAGGTGGCAGATGTTATAAAAGTGGTAGATGAAGAAGTAGTTGTTGCTGCAAGAAGGGTAGGGGATACTGTTCTTACTATCTGGGATAATCAGGGTAAAAGAGAGTTTTATATTGTTGTGTTTCCTCAGGATGTAGCCAGGGTTAAGCAACGGCTGCAAACTTTGATTAATGGGCAATTAGCAATTGATAGCGTTTATCTTAAAATCAATGAGACTGCCGGCAAAGTTATGATTATGGGTGAGGTAACAATTTCCCAGAAAGAGCATATAGAAAAAGTTTTGTCTTCATTTTTTGGCCCTGCCGGAGAAAGTGAGCTTATTAATAATCTTTTAACGATAAAAGAAGAGAGCAGAATGGTAGAGGTAGAGTGTCAAATTTTAGAGCTGACTAAGCATTATGCCGACAGTGTAGGTTTTAATTGGTCAGGGACTACAGGTGGTAACCCCACACCGGTAACAACGGTAACTTCGGTCTTAAACAATGCAGCTGTAACCGGAGGGACAATTAAAGAAATTTTTAGAATATTTGATGCTACTAGAACGGCACTTGACGTAGAAATTATGGCTACAGTCAACGAAGGTAAGGGTAAAGTTCTTGCCCGCCCTAAGCTTTTATGTTTATCGGGCCAGGAGGCGGAGTTTTTAGTGGGCGGAGAAGTGCCGGTAATAACGGTTACGGCTACTTCTGCCGGAAGTACTGTGGCCGAGAATGTAGAGTATAAAGAGTATGGAGTTAAACTAAATATGCGCCCGCTTATCTTAGGGGAAGAAGATATAAAGCTGGATATAACTGCTGAAGTAAAAGAGCTAACCACAGAAGGCCAATACGTCAGGGTTGACGGGACAATAATTAAAGCTTTTGCGACTAGAACTGCCTCAACTGTTTTGCTTCTTAAGCCGAACCAATCCATAGTTATTTCCGGCCTTCTTAAAGATAAGGTTACAAAAGACGATATCAAAAGGGTTCCGGGGTTAGCGAGTATACCTATTTTAGGAGCGCTATTCCGTTCCAGGGATTACCAGGAGGACCAAACCGAATTAATAATTTTCCTTACCCCAAATATTGTAGATTTTAAAAAAAGAGATGCCCCAATAATCAAAGCCAAATCGATTCCAAAATACTCAACAGGTTCAAAGCTGGCAGTGTTTCCTAGTTATTTGCAAAATGAAGCTGCTTTAAATGATTATATTCTGCGAGTTCAGCGAATGATTGTTGGATCTTTAGAGTATCCTCGCCTGGCCGAGGAAGCCGGTTGGCAGGGGGCGGTAAAGTTGAGAGTGCATCTTGGCTATGATGGTGAAATTATAGAAATTAGAGTAACTGAGTCATCAGGCTACGTTTCTTTTGATAATAATGTGATGAGTGTAGCTAAAAACTTGAGCCCATATCCTCCCTTTCCTCCCAGCATAGAGTTAGAAGACTTGTGGATAGATATACCCATAGTTTATAAAATGGATTAAAGATGGACGCACGTGTTATTTCCCTTTTTAGCACAAAAGGAGGAGTAGGTAAAACTCTCTTTTCTTTGAACATAGCAGTAAGCCTTTGTTTGAAAAAAAAGAAAGTCCTTCTCCTGGATTTAGACCTAGGAGCCCCTCAGGTGACTTCAAAACTTTTAGGCCTTCAGCCTAAATATTGCCTTTTTGACTTAATAGGCCATCTTGGTGAATTTAAGCAAAAAAAGAGAAACATTAATAACTATTTGGCTTATAAGAAAAACAGTATTTACTTTCTTCCTTCAATAGCTAAGTTATCCCACAGAACAAAAATAAATGCAGAGGTAATAAAGAATTTTATCTCAGTAGTCCAGGATGAATTTGATTATGTAATTATAGACGCAGGAAGCCAGTTATCCGATAGCTTAGTCACAGCATTTGATTCATCCAGCCTAATCCTTTTAGTGCTTACACCGGATATCTTGGCGGTTTATCAGACAGAATGGCTGCTGGATACGTTACAAACCATAGGTTTTCCTTTAAAGATGATTAAAATAATCCTTAACCGTGCAGAAAGTAAAGGTTCAATAAGTTGGCAGGAGGTAAAGGTGCTGCTTCCCTCAGAGACTATTGCTCTTATGCCTTCCGAGGGTAAAACCGTAGGCTTAGCAGTGAACAGAGGTATCCCGGTTGTTGTGGACAGCCCGAATTCTAAAATATCTATAGCTATAAATAAATTAGTCAAAGAGTTAATAGAAAGAAAGGATATGTATATTGAGCATAAAGACCTTACCGAGATACGGTTAGAAAAAGAAGAAAGCGTAGAGGATGACGAAATATTTTGGCAAAAAATCGGCCTTACTGAAAAGACAGAAAGAGTTGTATTAAAAGAAGAAGAGGACCAGGTGATAAAGTTTAAGAGAAAAATTCACCAAGAACTTCTTGAGGCTTTAGATTTAAAAAGACTCCCGGTTGAGACTTTTGCCTACAGCCCCCAAAAAATGAAAGAGTTAAGGCAAAGAGCCGAGCGCGTAATTACTAATATTATCAGCCAAGAAGCCGGGGGATTTATTTCTTCGCACGAGGTAAGAAAGAAAATTACCAAAGAAATTTTAGATGAGGCTTTGGCTTTAGGCCCCTTAGAAGATTTATTGAAAGACCCCAGTATAACAGAAATTATGGTTAATAATAAAAACCAGATTTATATCGAGAGACTTGGTAAAATAATATTGACCAGCAAAGCATTTACCGGAAATGAACAGGTAAGAATTATAATCGAAAGAATTCTTGCCCCTTTAGGCCGGCGTATTGATGAGTCTGTTCCTTATGTTGATGCCCGTCTTCCCGACGGCTCCCGGGTTAATGCAATAATTTCTCCGCTTTCTTTGACCGGGCCGACTTTAACTATTAGAAAGTTTGCCCGCCAGCGCTATTATATGAAGGATTTAGTAGAAAAGTTCGGCAGCTTAACCCCGGACATGGCTGCTTTTTTAAGAGCTGCGGTAATAGCAAGAAAGAATATACTTGTTTCCGGAGGTACGGGTTCGGGAAAAACAACTTTTCTTAATATTTTGTCATCATATATTCCGGAAGATGAAAGGATAGTTACTATTGAAGATTCGGCTGAATTAAAGCTCGATCAAGCCCATTGGATTAGATTAGAATCCCGGCCTCCCAATATAGAGGGAAGAGGAGAGATTACCATAAGGGATTTATTTAGAAATACTTTGCGTATGAGGCCGGATAGGATAATTGTAGGAGAAGTTAGAAGTGATGAAGTTATAGATATGCTTCAGGCGATGAATACCGGCCATGACGGCAGTATGTCTACGCTACACGCTAATACAACCCATGATGTTCTAATCAGGCTCGATAGTATGATTTTGATGAGCGGGATAGAGCTTCCTGTCCGCTCAATAAGGGAGATGATTTCATCAGCTCTTCATTTGATAGTTCAGACATCGCGTCTTTCTGACGGCGCTCGGAAAGTAACAGCAATTACTGAGGTAGTTGGAATGCATGATGAGACTCATATAAATATGCAGGATATATTTTATTTTCGCCAAACCGGACTGGATAAAGATAAAAATGTTAAAGGTTATTTTACCTCTTTAGGATATATTCCTACCTTTTATGATGAAATCCGTGCCAGAGGTATTGATTTACCAAGGAACATATTCGTTCCCAAGGAGTAAGCTATGGGCCGAGGTCTAGATAAACTAAAAGAACTATTAAAAGACTCTACGATTACTGAAATAATGATAAATGGCAATGATAAGACCTTTCTGGAAATAGAAGGCGTAAAGCATCAGATAGAAGTGATTTTTAGCGAAGATGATATGAAAGATATAATTGAAGAGATTTTTACTAAAGTTGGTAAAATCGTATCTTACTACAATCCTTATGGCGATGTATGCATGGAAGACGGCTCTCGTGTTAATATTATCACTTATCCCTTGGCTCGTTGCGGAACAACTATTACAGTAAGGAAATTTAACCGGGAACTTCACACTTTAGATGATTTAGTAAAGCGGGGAACACTTAATCAGAAAATGGCTGATTTTCTAATTGCCTGCATAAAGGGGAGGGTAAATATACTTTTTTCCGGAGCAACCGGTTCAGGAAAGACAACTACCATGGAGATGCTTTCTCATCATATCCCTGAACAGGAAAGGTTAGTAACTATTGAGGATACAGCAGAATTAGTGTTACATCAAAATAATCTGGTGCCTATGGAAACCAGGACTCCGGATAAAGACGGCAAGGGAGAAGTTACTTTGCGGGATTTAATAAGAAACGCCCTGCGTATGCGGCCGGACAGAATAATTGTCGGAGAAGTAAGGGGCCCGGAAGCTTTGGATATGATTCAGGCTATGTCTACAGGCCATAGAGGCACTTTAGCAGTAATCCACGGAAATTCACCTCAGGAGATAACCAGCCGTATGGAAACTCTCATCCTTTCTTCAGGGATAAAACTTCCGGTTGAGGAGATAAGAAGAATGATTGGAAATACTTTAAATATAATAATTCAGCAGGAGCGCTTTTCGGACGGAATTCGGAGGATAACCCATATTTCTGAAGTTAGAGGGCTTGCCCGCAACGAAGTATCCTTGCAGGATTTATTTATATTCTACCGTACAGGAAAGACCCCGGAGGGCAAAATCAAAGGTAAATACAGGACAGTGATGAGAAATTATCCCCGTTTCTTTGCCGAATTCGAAAGGCTAGGCCTGCTTAAGGATGATGTATTCTCAGATTAAGACTTTTTTTAACCCGCCTTCGCTAAAATCAGTATTATCATTTCTACAATTATAGCGTTTTCATTATTTTTATCTAATCACTTGAAAGTTTATCTTTCTATATGTTATATTCAAATGAAACAAGGGTTTGATGGATTAACCAAACCAAGGGGGTGAAGAGCCCCCTCGTCTTTTTTATACACGAATAGTCACGAGTCCCCTCGTTAAAAGCGGAATCACGCAAATTTGCCCTAATTTAATTAGCTATTCATACAGTGTTAGCGTGTAATTTATGTTGATTCCTGTATTAAGCTTTTTTCCCTTCCAAAAATCTGCTATAATGGCGCTGTTGCATAATAGCACCAGCGCCTGATTTCAACGATTAAAAAGGAGATTACAGCGATTAAGAATAATTTAATCTTTGTAATCTGCATTTAATCACTGCAATCAGGTTCTTTCAATCAACCTAAATAAGAAAGAACCATAACTTTCTATGCCTAAGAAAAAGATAACTTCTTCTTTAGCCAGGCTGGTGGTACTTGAGTCTAGAAAACAGCCTTATTTGGGGGTTAGAGGATTGGCAAACAGGCTGGCAAAAAGACACCAGGTTATTATTTCAAAAAGCGCTATTCATAATATCCTCAAAGTAAAAGGATTAAAGCAGGCTCAAGGGCCAAAAAAGGCTTCTTTGCTATATAGAACCAGGGGGGTTGATAATTGCGGGTTAATTCTGCTTAAAGCTCTAGACTATCAAATAGGGTTATTTGAGCATATAAGTAATAGCTTGAGAGTATACTTTCCCCGGTTAAGTAAAGATTTACTTACTAAATTAATAACTTTGGCAACATTCTCTTCCTTTATTGGCGAGAAGTTGGAAGAAAGCGCAAAAAATATAGGGTTCCTGCGCTTAGCAGGATTAAGCCACTTGCCTATTCGCAAACTTAACTATTTCAATAAAATATTGGCTCGGTATAAGCCTGTGGTGAGTTTAAAGCCGGTGAAAGAAAATATAAGATTTGTCTCTTCGGTAAAATTGTACTTTAACAATGGTGATTGTGGTTTTTGTGATGCTAAAATGTCTACTTTTTGGGACGAACCCTGCAGAGTTGGGATTTTTTTTCTTCCTTTAGGAGCGGCTATAGGGCGTTTAAAAGAAATGCTAAAAAGTAAAATAATTATAGTGGGTTATACCAAAAGTTTTGATTATCTTTCTTTATCGGTCTTTAATTTTATTAACGGTATAAATAGTGGTTTGAAAAAAGTACAGTTTTTAAGCGAAAGCAACAAGCTTTTATATGAGCTCAAAGTAAATTTTCCCAAACTCAACTTATTTTTTGGCTACTGTCCCCAAATTGCCTGGCGGGGGGCAGAATTCCTGGTTCGGCCTAAAAAATTTAAGAGGTTCTTATGGCCCGAACTGGGCGAATTTTTCTGTTTTAATGCCCTGACTAAGTTTTCGCATCCCAAGGCAAAGAAGGGGGTTACTTTAGACAACCTCCTTATAAAGAAAAAAGTCCTTCTTTTACCGGATTGGGGGCTTTTAAGCACCCTTACTATAGGCAATAAAAGAGTAAATATAGCTGCTTTTTTAAAAAAATACCTGTATTTATGGCCTAATATAAATGAGGAGTTTTCTCAAGATATGGAAGTTATAGAGAAATCTCTACTTTCCTCTAGTAAAAATAAGGATTACCTAAGGAAAATTTTACCCGAACGCCTGGGATTTAAGGAGTCTCGGGATTTTGCCAGAATAGGCCAAATTCTGTCAGTTATTTTTAAAGAGCTAATATGGGGTTGGGAGCCCAAGGGTAAAAGAGGAGACTTTAGCTGGGATAAGGATTGCGTGAGAATTCTTTTAAAACAGATACCTAAGCAGGCTAAAAGGAGTTTTAACC
Organism: Candidatus Omnitrophota bacterium; assembly: GCA_024542985.1. Classification (GTDB taxonomy): domain Bacteria; phylum Omnitrophota; class Gorgyraeia; order Duberdicusellales; family 4484-171; genus JAMXCX01. Next base: position 26,587 of record JAMXCX010000016.1, read on the forward strand.
GAGCCTCTCTTTTTATAGACGGTAGGAGAGCCTTTATTACTTAAACTGAAAACGGTTTCAAAGTTGCTTTATTTTTAAAATCCAGACTTGATTTCCTGGCCTAATATATGGTATATTTATATAACGTATCAGGGGAGGCAACGAAAAGGCAATCCCGCTTTTAGCGGGGGAGCAAAGCCACGGGTTCTGCGAAATACTAATAAATATACCTATTTTGGGAGTTTCTCAATTAGGTTCTCTTCTAAGTCTAAGCTAATAGTATTCAAAAAAGGAATAACCGGGCTGCCGAAAGTCTTCTAAAAGACCAAAGCAGCCCGGATTTTTTATTTTTGAGGAGTTATGACAAATAAAAGCAAAAAGTTTAAAAAATCTCAATCAATACTGGAATATATCCTGGTATCATTTGTATTTACTACTGTAGGTATAGGTGCTTTTGTGGCAGCTAATATGGGAGGATTTTTCGCCAAACACGGTACGGCGGCTAATTACCACTCTAAAGATACCCTTATAGGCCAGACCTTAGAAGATGGAGTTGACGATAGTACCCAGGAATGGCCTGAAGATTGGCAGGATGATGCCCCAGAGCCAGAAATTGCTGAATGGGACGTTGAAGATGATGCAGAGTTTCTTGAGGGTGTAGAAGGCTATGATGGGTTTTCAGAATATGAGCATTAATATGAGGTTAAAAGGGACAAAAACACAGAGTATTCTTGAATATGCCGCCTTAATTTTAATTGTTTCTTTGGCTATGGGAGTAATGGTTGTTTATTTACAAAGAGCTGTGTCAGTAAGAATGAGGCATATGGCCCAGGAGTTAAATGAAACTAATAGATAGAATGATTATTAAGGAAAAAATTAAACAAATTAAAACCCAGAGTATTTTAGAGTATTTACTTTTTATGGTTTGGGTTATAGTCACCATACTAGTCGGTACTGGCCTCTTAAAAGTAGGGGTAGCAAGAAGCCTGGATTCTACAGGAGCGCAAATGCAGGCGGATTTCTTTCAAGAGCATCAAAACGGAGTAGTAAATCTCGAAATTGAATAAATAGTAATATTTAGAGAGTAATAATCAATAAATGTAGGGGAGGTAAGCTATGATGAGAAAAAGAAAAGCCCAGAGTATTTTAGAGTACATTCTGGTTTTGGCCGCAATTATAACCGCAGTAATAGCAGCAACATCGGGACCGGATAGTATAGTCCAGTCAGCAATTACCAATATGTTTACTCAAGCTTCAGACGTTATTTCAGATAAGTCAACAGCATTCTATAATCATGCGGCCGGCGGAGCATCTGTACAGTAAACAGCCAGAAGTAAAGTTTACAGTAGGTATTTGAGGAGTAAGTGATTAGCTAAATAATTACTTTAAAGCTAGGAAGGAGCAAAAGATGTTAATCAAATTTAAAAAGTCTCAAGCCACAGCAGAGTACGCCATTCTTTTTGCTTTAGTTGTAGCCGCGGCTATGGGAGTACAGACTTATGTGAAAAGGTCCCTGCAATCGGCCATTAAGCAAAGAGCAGACTGGTTTGTAAGAACCGTAGTTGATGGTGAGACTACTGTTGTGCAGTGGGAAGCTCAAGACGGCACTAAAAATACGCACTTTCAGAACAGCGAGAGAATATATACAGAAGATCCTGAACAAGACGAACCTTTTCACTATGAAGAAAATACG
>JAMXCX010000017.1 GCA_024542985.1 Candidatus Omnitrophota bacterium
TAAACCCGTCGTGATGCCGCCATAGACAGCCCATATAAACCAAGATATACGTGCTAACATCAATATAAAAACCTGTGTCTCTAGGCTTCCAAGTAGCCGTGCTATTATGCAAATCAGATACGGCACCACAAGCGCAATAATATAAGGATCACTAATCATGAAGGTAAGTAATGCAGACATAAAAGCATCCACCGTAGGACTACTAAACATCTCTATAGCCAGGCTTTCGCTGCCCCCAAAAGCAACTGTCTGAATTACCAATACCAGCAATAGAGACGTAATAAATGTAAAAATTGGCCTTAGGCTAAAGGTCTTTTTTGGCACAGCCGAGCTGACTTTATCCGTGCCATTACCATCAAGTCTTTGGCTATCTACTACGCAAAATTCATTTATCTGCGCTCTAAGTCCTTTCTCTTCTCTAGGGTAAGACTCATGTATCTGAATTTGTCTAATTATATATTCTGCATCAGAATGTATTTGGCGGATTTGTTCAGGGGTAATATTCCAAATAACAGCACCGTCAGCATTACGCCTGGCAACGGCAAACTCCTGCGGCGGTCCGCGTAATTCTATCCAGCCCTTTTGTTGGGCTTTCTGAACTATCTCTAAGAGAGCCTTACCTATATAGTTAAATTGCTGGGCATATTCAGGATGTTTTCTAGCTGCGGTGAATTGACCGGCTGCGGTGATGGAATGGCCTTTCTTGGTGCTTTTTATTTCTTTCCAGAATTTGCCTCCTACTTTTTTCCTACCGCTCTTCCAGGCAACATAAATCCTAACTGAAGCCCCAACAATAGTAGCTCCTACTATTCGAATGCGGCCATGGCCTTGGCTGCGATTAAACCAATGTACGGCAAGAAAAGGTAAAATATTCATATAAATAAAATTAAAAACAATTACTATCCATCTATTGCTTACACCTTCTAATGTTTTAAGAAGCTGTCTCCTAAACCGGTAATCCCGCCGTACCTCTACAACATCTCTGGCAGTAACATTAAATCTCTTATTTTTATAATTTGATATTACAGCCCATTTCTCAAATAAACCCGGAACCGGCAAAGAATAAATAACTGATGTCAAGAAAGCTCCGGAACTAAACATCAGCCATCCTCTAAAGGCATTGGTAAAAGACCACAGGTTTTGAGTTTGCGCAAAATAATGATTAACACCTTCAACCATAAGCGTACAGTTAAAACCTAATAAAGGCCCAACAATAAAAAATACAATCAAAAAGCGAACCCCCATAAGCCAAACCGGGTACTTCTGCCCTTTAGCAAAGTATCTGCCCACAATATCACCAAAAGAAGTTATGCAGGTAGCTGCTATGATAGTACCTATTGTTTGTTTATTAAAAACAAAAAGAGGTATGCTTTCCCAAAATAAAAATCCTAGAACAATTACTGATAAACCTATAACCATCCAGGTAAGCTTAGAGTTAAGATTAACAAAGCTTATTTCTTCTCTTTGGTCTTTAGGTATTTTAGACCGGGCAAAATAATTTCTGATTATCCAAATTACAAAAGGAATCTGTAGGATAGCTAAAGCAAGAGTAACCTTAAATAAGCATACAGAAAGTAGGCACAGACCAGCTGATAAAATAACACCGCCGGCTACAGAATCAAAACTAACCTTGGCTGTTTGTTCTTTTGTTGACTTTTGCTGGGCTGCTGCTTTAACAGAAAAACTCCTTATATACCTCCGAGGCCAAGCAAAAAGCACTAAATATGTCATCGAAATAAGTGCAGTAATAATATAAAACGGTCTTATCTGTTGAATTTCAACTGGCGTTTCAGGAAGAAATCGATAAAACGTACCCATACTAAACACAAAAACTAAAAGCGTAAAAATATCAAAAGCATTCTCAATAAAAGAAAATTCGCTCAGCTTTTCAGGCTTTACAATGCGCAACTTGCCTTCTCTTAAGAGCTGCTGAGTCTTAGAAAATCTCCAGTATAAAAAAGCAAAAACCAATGCTAATACTGCAATCGCTTCAACTACTACTATACCTAAATGACGAAGTAAAAACTCACCCACCCCGGAAAAATCACCAGTAAGCAAAAATATAACGGCTGCAACAGCCAGGGACCCCACCAGCCACGGAAGAGGTGAACCCTGGTTGTTCTGCTGCAACCGATTTTTTTGTATTTGTAACCTTATATTTTCTGCCTGCAAATCGCATATCTCCTGTTCACTTGCCTCTGCGTGCTGAACATGCAGCTCTTCATGCTCTCTAACTAAAGTTTTTGTGCGGTTAGATAAATACCTAAAGGCTGGGTGAAACTCTTGATTAGGTCGGGCTATGGCAGTAGAAAATACTCGCAATACCGGAGGTGCTCTTAATAAATTGTTTACATTAAATCTTAAAAAAGCAATTGCAATATCTGCTGCTGAAATAAAGAATATAAAAGCAATGCCAAGCTCACCTTTCCATAGATATCTTAGGGCAGCTCGGAAATAAATCCCGGCGGTAAGGGTTTGGGTAGTTTTTTTAGCCGCGGAATTTGTAAACAGTTTATAGAACTGGACAAAAAGACCGCCGCGCGCAGGATATATCTCTATAGGCTCAGAGTGCACTGTGGCTAAATCAGGAAACTCATCCACCTTTACCCCTAGCTGTTTCCCAGTAAAAACGATAACTGCTACTATTTTATCCTTATCCATTTCCTTTAGGTGACGCTGAATATCTATACGTATTCCTCTTGCATAATCAAAGAATGATTCTGTATAGAAGAAAAAGACAATATCAAATTCTGCCCAGTCTAAATCAAAAGCACTCATCGGCTGCTGGATAAAGTTAATGCCACCGGTAAACCCTCTTTTTGTAGCTTTTTCGTAATTTTTATTTGCTTTCATGTGAATATTCTTATCCTTCTCAACAGCAGTTACCTCCATCCCATAGATATTGGCGGCAACAAGAGCCACTCTTAAATCTCCTGTTCCTAAATCAAGCAATCGTTTTCCTTGCAAACTCCCTTTACCTCCATAAAGCTTTTCCAATTCATCAAAAGCTGCAATTAAGGCCGGGTAGGGTGTGGGAAGGTAAAACGTTCCATCTTCAACAACACCTTTAGGAAAACTATGCTCATCAATAAATTCTTGGAGCACTAGTGCTTCATTGCCATTACTAGAACTATTTGAATTGGCCGTCTTATCAAAAATAAGTGGATAGCCTATGCGTGAGATGTGTTTTGCATACCAAAGTCTGGTATTGACATAATTCCTAGCTAGCCATAAAATCAACTTGGCTGTTAATTTGGCTGTTAACTTACCGGCAAAAGAATCCCGAGGGATTTCTCCCCGGTATAGTTGCTCCAACCAAACATTTAAGTAATGAGGTAGACCAAAACCTGCACCTAATTCATGAACCATAGCACCCTGACGAGCCTTAGTTCCCAAAAAGACCACCAAAGTATTTTCAATCCTGTCAGCGTGTCCACCATAAATAAACTTTCTATGAGCTTCATTTACAAAGCTAACTCCCAACCTATGAGCTGACTTTTTACTTCCCAATATATTTTTATAAAACCAAGCTATTTCATCTAAGCGTTCTTCAAATAAATTATCATATTGAACTTTATCTATAATTAAACTACAAAGACTGATTGCATCATGGATTTCTTCTTCGCTGGCTTGCTGGCCGTTAAGACAAGGATCTACTCGACGCTGTCCACTATTTGGCCCAGCCCTTATAGGATTTATAACCTCAAGCATTGCTTGTCTAAAAAGCCTATCAAAGATCGCCCTGACACTTGAATCAACAGTTGAGGCTACTACTTTAGGAGTTTGTTTACCATGCACTTGGTCTACCCATCCTCTAAAACTATCGCTAACAGTTTCATCTATGAATGTACCAAGATCTTTTGGCAGCTTAGCTAACTCTTCTCTTAATACGAATGAAACTATATCCTCAGGCAAACTATCCTCTACTCCCTGGCGATAAAGATATTCTTGTTCTGCTAACTCTTCATCATAGGGTTTACCTTTAACATTATCTTCTCGCCATTGATCCATTTGCTCATCAATATAATAATCCCGGAAGAATTCATCACGATCTGGACGCACATAACCTTTTAATGCTTCTAAGACAAATCTCACTAGGCATCTTTCAACAAACAAAATATCTGCCGGCTTGGGCTGACCGCGCCTAAATACAGCTCCCCATTTTTCAATAAAAGGTATTTGTGCACGAATAGCCACTGCTGCAGAATGTTTTTTCTTTGCATCTACATTAACTAAAGCTGTTTGATAACCAGCCCTGCCAGTAAACTCACTCATTGCTTTTGCATATATTGCTTTGTAAAATTTATCATAATCAGCTTCAAAAGTTCTTAGGCTTTCTGGTTGTAAGTGTTGGAGAATGCCATCTAGGCTCTGTTCTACCTCTTGAGCATAAACTTCACTTACTCGCGCCATACGTCTAATTGCTAAACGTGCTATTTCTATTTCTTGAACTATTTCTCTAGGTAGGCCTGTACTGCCGGCTTGGACCTCTAATCTAAAAGAAACATTTCTAAATTCTGCTGCAGACTCCTCATAAGCTTGCTCTGGAATTTCTGGCATTTGGGCTCGTTGCCCATGAAGTCTTTCTATAATATAAGTAATAAATTCAGCGACCACTGACCTTTTGTCCTGATAACCATCCCAAACCTGCGTTGACACTAAAGTTCCAAGTCCTTCAACATCGACAATACGCCACTGTTTAGAATAAGGACCCCTAACAACAACTACACCATGTAAATTAGTATAAAAAACCTCTCTTACTTTATTGCGTAACTCTAAAGGCATCGTTCGAACCATATTTAAAGTTTCTTCAAAAGCTCCACTTATGTTTCTACCGCTAAAAGCATCAGTTAAAGAAACTACTCTACCGCTCTCAAAGTCTGCTAGGGCTGCTTCCTGAGGTGTTAACTTTTGAGTCACATGAAAACCTCTTTTCTCGCGGAGCATAACCTCTACTACACCGGATAATTCTTCCGGCATAGCATTTAATATTCTCGGATTGATACGTGCTGCTCTTGCTAAATAAGGCATGGCTTTATGAGGCTTACCCATATTGTGATGAGCGAAATAAATATTACACAGAGCCTGATATAATCTTGGATAAGCTTCAACAGCTTTTTCATAAGCAGCAGCTGCCTTGCTATATTGACCCATATCAAAATAATTAATTCCCAAAAAGAAATAGGCTGCAGAATTTGTAGGATCCAAACTAATTGCCCGGTTGTAGTAAACGATTGCTTTCTTGTAGGCATAGTTAATTTTAGCTAAAGTAGCTTTGGAAGGTTTTCTAGATCCGGTCTCTTGGGATTGCTTCTTAAGCTGCTGGGCTAAATCTGCATAAGCAAGCCCTAAATTAATATATGCTGAAGGGCTAATGGCACAGGTATCGGTTACGTTGGCAACGAAATAGAAAAAATTAAGTAAAGTTTTTGTAGATAATTTGCTAAAGGCACCTCTTTCTATTCTTTGAGATAGCTCGGCAAAAGCGACTCTCTGCTTATTCTTTAAGATTAAAGATTTACCTTCTTTTCTGTAATACTTTTCTAGATTAAACTCTCGAATGACACCTAGGGAAAAATCAACAAGCATAAAATTATTATCGCCCAAAGGAATTAAAATCCCGGCATGATCCACCCCGACAATATTAGGATTAGCCCCTTGAATACCTTTGGCTTTTATGCCCAGCAGGGTTAAAATGACATAAGTAACCTGAGAAAGCGCAACACAAGATAAAAGGCGCTTTCTCATTCTTGACTTAGCTCCACGGGATAACCCTGAATCATTTATAAATTCAAGTACATCATCATTATCAAAAGCCGTAGCTAAAAGCCTCATTAGCTTGGTAGGACGCGAGCAAGGAAGAAGTGCAGCGAGCCGGGTAAAAGCCATCAGAATTTTAAGGGTTTTTTTTAATCTTCTAGTATTACGAATAGGAAATTGCTGCACAAACCAATCAAAATTTATTCGGGAAAATAATCTCCTAAATTCTCTTATTATTATAGGTATGTTTGTGCGTGGATAGTCTAAACGGTCTAATATAAAATAAAGGGTTTGGGCTCTTAAGGCTTCATATTCTGTGGAGGATGATTCATGAATTTTTATTTGCTCAACAACAAGGGTAATTTCTTCTCTGGTGTATTCAGCTTCTCTTAAGATTCTTCTAGCAGTGCGTTCTCCGCCGGTAATATTCCAAATATTGCCTTTTCTGTTAGAAGCAATAGCAAACTTACTAGGCGGGCCACGCACTTTGCCTGATTCGGCAATATAAGTGGTTGCAATAGTATTTAAGGCTCTGCGCATAAAGCGAAATTGTTTGGCTAAACGCGGGTAATTTCTTGCCCCCCGGCCTTGAGAAAAAGAAGTTATGCTATGAGCGTTGGAAATAACCGCAGTAATCGGTTCATTTTTACTTCTGGCTTTTCGTGTTGAAGAAGTCTGCAAATCATCGGATGGACCTAAAATAGACTTAGTAAGCTCTAAAATTTCCTTATAAAACTGGGTTTCTCCCGTCAGGCTATGTTTTATCAAATTTCTAACAGCCCTGGCTATCCGACCGACATCTCCCTTATCAATTTGCCCATCGCCAATAGCCACTAAGACTCTAACTATTTTTTTATTCGGACCTTTAGGATCACAAAATTCTTTATATTGAGCGCTAGCTAAAATCTCTCTGGCTCTTTTTTGCTCCGGCGGAAGGCTGCGTTCTTGGGCAAACTCTTCAAGATGCGCAACCAGTCCCTCAAATCCAGTGAGCATTCCTATGCTTTCGATAGTTTGAACTAATAACTCTCCTGCTTGTTGCTTTTGGCCTTCTGAATCCATAGATCCAATATCTTCAAGCCTTTGCTCTACAAACACATGCACTAACTCAGTTTTTATATTTTCAGCCTGTTCAATCCAAGCTGTATCTTCATCAGGATTTAATTGAGAACTAGCCTGTTCTATCCTTTGGCTTAAGTCCTGAACCGAGTCAAAATCATCAGAAGTAACCAATTCAGCTAATTCATGTGCTTCGTTTAATACAGCGCATAATGCGCCGGCAGTCTCAACCCGGAGTCTTGCTGCTTCTAGCTGAGCATGAAAACTATCTTCGGCATCAGTAGCTTCTAATGCACTGGTTATATTCTCTGTAAGCTTTCCTAGCTCCTGAAGGGATTGACTTAGGTCACCTGATTGGGCAATAGCCCTTAAAGAAGTGCTGAATTCTCCCAGAACACTTTCAGCTGCTTCTTTAGCTCTTTGCGCCCCTTGCCAAGCTTTTTGTAATTGCATATATGGTGTTTTCTGGCCGGAAGCTAGACGCTGGCGTACCCATTCATCCATAAAAACATCTATTTCCTCTTGCCTTTCAGCTGGAAATGCCTCCGGATGTTTGCGGACTCTTCTATGCAAATCCCCTTTTACTCTTGTAACTTGCGTTTCCTGGTCTACTTTCTGTCCATTCCCTTTTTTCTTGCCTTTTTCTTTTGTTGTATCTTGGCCGACAGCAGCTCTCAATTCTTGTTCGCTAGAAGTTAATCCTGGAATTGTCACAGTAACAAACCAATCATCATTATCAAAGAAAGTTATAACCGGAGCAATCTCTCCTACAAATATACGTATGCCATGCGCAATAATACAAATTGCATCATAGAAACCGCTTGAGGCCGGGTTTTGAGCTCTTAAGCTTGCAAAATCTTTTCCGTAAGTATGGCTTACCAAAGCCATCATCCTACTTCCTGCAGACTTTCCATAAGCCTCCTCTAAACCTTGCTGGAGCAAACCTTGCAATCCTACTGCCCGCTGATACATAGGATCAAACATAGCTGTGCGATCCCTTACTGTTTTTTTAGAGCCCATACGTTTGCCTCGAGTGCGTCCAAGACTTTTAGAAAGTGAACCAACTACATCATCCCCTTTAACCGGAGGCACAAATACCTCTCTTTCCAGAAAAGCCGCAAAATTATCGTACTGGCCCTTAATCCCCAATATTTCTGAAATTAACTTCTTCCAAGAATCTAAACTCTGCGGCTGGTTTGGCCGGTAAATAATAAAATTACCATTATGAGAAGCTGTTGCAAACCAGATTTCAGGATTGCCCGGCAGCAGACGCTGAAGAGCAAACCAATCTTCAGCATAAGCATAGAGCTGTTCTACGTTTGGTATATATCCCATTGTCGGCATACATAAGACGATGCGGTCACCTGGCTCATACCAATCTAAAATCCTGAAAGGATGATAATACACCGCAATGTCATCTCCGGATGAAAAACCATTTCCCCCTTCAATAAACCTGCGGACTTTATCTGAAGAATCAACCAATAAAACACCACAGCCTCTTATATGTTTATAAACACCTACCTTTTCTTTTAGCCTTATTACCTCGGCGTTTTCTCTGACCGCTTCAGTAAAAGCTGCTTCCCATTCAAGAACATCTGCCCACTTAGCTAGTTGGTATAACTCACATATTCCTTGATTAAGAACCTCTCCTGTTGCTGTTTGCAATTCCCCTTTAAGGCGGGCTGCTTCTTCTTTCCAAACCCAACGATGAGCACCATAGTAACTTTGGGCTAAAATACCCCGAGAAGATACTCGGGCAAATTCAAATACATCCTGCATCCTGACTTCAGCAGGAATTCTATTATTTAAAAGGTCTAAAAATACATTTGCTTGCAGGGTCTTATCCTGGGGAAGGTTTTCTCTAAAATGACGTATTGAATATCCAATTCTTGGCCAAGCTGTTAAAGCTTGCTGAAGCTCTCCCAACACTCTATCTACTACCTCTCTTGAAACTGCTCCTTGTTTTGTATTCTTGCGTAACTCCTGGCTAAGCTCTAGGAGCCTGGGTAAAAATTGCTGATGATGCCTGTAGCGGCTAACTACTACATCAACCACTTCAGTTACTTCTTGAGGATTAGCTGCTTTAGCTGCTTCAAAATCACTGTCTCTATAAGAAAAAATATCTTCGAGCGACCCTAACACTGTATCCTTCCATCCTTGTTTACGGTCTTCTGAATCCGCTAAAATATCACCTAAACTTTTATCGGTGCGTCTTTTTAAACTCTCCATGCGCGGCTGTCTCTTTTTAAGAGAATCATCTACTTTATCAAGCTCTACTCTTGCTCTATAACGTGCTTCTTTTTGTACTGATAAATTACCTGCTATGGTAGCTGCATCCGGCAATATTGGCTTACAGCGTAAAAATCCCGGAATACTTTCCAGCACGACAAAACTAAAACCCGCGGTTGGTGAATCAGATGTATCTACCCATATATTTATTACACTGCCGGAGTCCTCGGAAGAAATCCTAACCATATTAGGTAACATTTTTCCAGCCACTGCATCTTGAGCTACTTTAAGAATATCTTGACGCGAAACTCGATATTCAACTCTTGCTCTTGTCTTTGAAGACTGTGCTACAACTGCTGTTGAAGCAACTAAAGCAGGCTGTTCATCTTCAAGCATATCTTGCACAGTTGAAAGCGTTTGATCTGTTGTTTCTTGAACATCAAGAACTTTTGATTCTTGACTATTTGAATCTGCTTCGGGGGTTGCTGAATCTTCATCTCTAGAGCTAACCTTGTCATCTTTGGGCTCCTGGTCAGCGTGCTCAACATCTTTACTGTCTTTACCTAAAAACGGCAATTTAACTTCTCTATTTTTTCTATAACCTGAGCGGCGTTTCCAGGTAAATTTCTGAGGCCACTCTAGTCTACGTACCCTGCGCAAATATTTTTGCGTCCTACCTCGGCTTCCCTGTCGTAAAACATTAGAAACCTCTGACAAAATTTGAATAATATCTCCAGAAGTTAACTTCCCATCTTGTATTACTAAGTCCACAAAAGCCTGATGGCCAAAGAAAACTTCTATAACGCCTCTTTCCTGAACAAAATTTATCCAAAAACGCCGACCTGCTAATAGCTCATCAGCCACAATATAAATATCTACACCATGAGCGCTTTCAGCAATTTTGCTTGTACACTCCCGTCTTTGTCCTGGGTTAAAATCACCTCCTACTAAATGGCTAAATGCATTAGCGCTAACAGCTGTACCCACTTTAAGCCGGTAATGCCAATCTACCTCTGTATAGGCACGAAGCTTAGCCTCATCAGGAATATTCTTAATGGTATCTTTGGCAGTAAGATCAATTCTTCCTGCTTTTTCTGCCAGAATTTCTTTCATGGCAACTTTTAAAAACTCAATTATTTCCCCGCTGGATAATTCATCTGGCTCAATTCCGGAATTACAAATAGAATAGTCTCTTTCAATTAACAGATTTGTTTCATGAGAGGTAGGCTTAATCCCTCCGTATCGTCTCGAAGGAAATGTTGCAGTTATAGCAGCAGCTGCTTCATGCACTGAAACTGCACCTATATCTTCGCCTTTACGGATAAATATCTTTAATATTTTTTGTCCATCTATTTGCTCTATCTGCCAATAGCCACGGTGAGGTAGCTCATTAAAAACGTGAATCTCTACTATAAGTTCTTTGAGCTCTTGGGCTATGCGTTCATAACGGAACTCTCTTAACCGGCCTTTAAACTTTTCTTCTGCGCTGAAGAAATCCCTGACAAGGCGGACTGTTTCTGAATTATTATCTAAAACAAGATGCTCCGGCTGGCGTTTAAATGCTTCGGCAATATTGGCATCAACTTCTTTACGGCTAAGACCGTAATCACCGGATGCAGAGAGGTCTTCATTTCCGGCCTCATTTTCCTGTATCGAAGGCTGCTCAAAATATTGGAACTCTTTCACTTTCTCTAAGCAGGCGCGAATTCTTGCTTCAGAGTCTTCTTCAGGATATTCTAAGTGATACTCTAAGATACTCCTTAACGACTCTTTTATGCTCGGCAGCTGTAAGTGAACAAAATTATAAAACTGGGCCTTTTCTTTTTCTCTTTCTTCCGGAGAAAGAACTGTTTGTGACCCTTTACGCTTGCCACTATAAAAATCTTCGTAACTGCGCATTTTATCTAGCTCATATTCTAAATCGTCAAGCAAACGTTCATGCGCTAACAAATACAACAACCTTATCTGGTTCTGAATAGGCAATACTCCAGAATCTTCTAACCTTACTTTGCTGAAATTCCTTCTTCCTTGCCGATAATAACCAATGGCTTTTATTCTTTGTGCTTGCGCGTCATAACAGCACCCTAAAATGGTATACATTTTTCCTAACCGCACATGAATATCTTTTCTCTCCGGCTTTACCTTTACCCTTAGTTTAATATCAAACAAAAAGCGAGTTACTGCACGTAACACCCCATTACCTAAATAGCGTACCCACTCGTAAACGTACTCTGCCGACGCAGCGAAAATTCTCATTTTCAAGATATACTCTTCATGTTTAATCAACAAATCTGTGGACTCATCTACTGACCCAAACTCTTCTTCAAGCCAAGTGTCGATATCCATATCCGCACGGCCGGCAGCAGATAATAACTCGCCAACTCCAAATGGATCAGAGTACAGAAAAACAGCGTTATTATGGAAGACATCAATATCGTCAATAGTTATGGGTTGCCTTTTTTCGACCATCGGGCTAATTTTATCTATCTCAAACTGATCATGGTTTAATATTGTTGCCAAGACAAACATATGAGTATCATTGTCTAAATCTAAAGCATCTAGAAACCGTTTAGAAATATAAATTCTCTTCCTAACTACAGGCCTACCTTTAATAAAGTCGAGGTAAACTTCAACATGGGTAAGTTGCCAGTAAGTTTCATCTTGAGGATATCTACCATAAATAAGAAAATGTGTAGGTATATCCACTTCGATAACTGTAGTTTCATCCCAAACTCGTTCCGCACGCTTGGGGAATGATTTAGCCATGGCTAACAGGCTTCTTTCAATTTTTTGCGTGTTACGATTGCCTAACCCTACCTCGATATCGTCTTCCCAAGGTTTTTTCTTATATTGTCCCAGATGTATAACTTTCTTAGGAAAAATTTCACTTATAATCTCAGCTCGGTTATGCCGCCTAAACGGCGCTTTCCCTTTACCATAGGAAGCAGTTACACTCCCTGCTTGCGGCCCTGGCCCGCGGCCTTGAAATTCAAAAAGCGGCAACATCTCTTCCCTTGGTTTATGTGTAATCACTGAAACAACGCAGGCGCTTACTTGTTGAAACAGCTTCGGCCGGTCAGTTGCCTGCCAAAACATTGACGTTACGTATATATTTATAACTACTTGATTCGCAACTAATTTTCCTAAGTTATCCACATAAAAAGTTTGTGGGTCGCTGCCGGGAATATCGAACTTAGCGTATTGCTTCCGATCGCCGGGAAGCCAGCGTATTGGCGTAACGTTGACTATGTACTCTCGCCGTTTTTCGCCTTCACCAACAGTAGCCGACCGGCCGTAGTATATAGAATTAAGCCACCCTACAGCCATGTTTAACCGCCTATCTCGTGCAATTTGTGCTGCGTTAGTTTGTTTAAACATCTCCAATTGTTCTTGCATCCATTGCTTAACCATCCGGTCGGGAATAGCTTGTTTACTTTTCTTAATTTCGATAATCACGTCTGTAGCTGTTTTAGGTTCCTGAACGGCTGGTTTTGCTGTCTTAGCTTGACTCACGCCGCAAATTTGGTAAATATTCGCAGCGTGAACTAAGGGAAGAAACAGGCTACTAATTGCAAGGAACAGTCGCGTCGGATGCGTTTTTAGTTCCTGTTGCAACACAGAGAAAGGCATGTATAGTTTACAGGTTAAAGGACCTTCCCCGCGCGATAAGTGAAGAAACATTTTTTCTTCCGGATCTTGCCCGGGAACTTTAAACTGGGCCGGGTCACAGTTTATAGGTACAACTCGCACAACAGCTTTAAGGTGGTATGAGGTGCCACGTTTCGGGTCAACAATCACTTCCTCGCCCTTATACATTTTTGCCAGCAGTTTAAAAACTTCTTCTCCGGGCGACTTTGGTTGAGGATTAACCTGCCCCCGTACGCGGTCAACTAACTTTGCTAACACTTGGTTAGCTTGTTTTGTGCGGACTTGACAGTTAGAATCTCTAGCTTCCGCAACCTGGAGTTGTCGGGCGAACTTTTTCCTAGCGTCGGTAACATTCTTTTCTCTCGCCGCATCCTGATCAATCCAAGCCATAACGTCCTCGTCGGAAAGATCGCCTTCTTCAGAACCAGCGAAATCTGTTTTTCCGACTTCTGCCCCAGAAATCCGGTTAAAGGCGCGCGCAGAAAAAGTGTAAAGCTGCCGTTGCTTTAAAGCTGCTCCTAACCTCCCGCCAACACCGATTAGAAATCTTCTAGACATCCTTCCCGGTTGCGGTTGCGACCGAACATACGTTTGCCACATCGCAAAATCTTTTTCAATCTCTTCGTTTGTATCATGGTCCGTAGGGTAAACCACCATATTCTTTTCGTTGCCGGGGTCAGGTATTTGGTAAGTTGCGGTTATAGCGGCTGCGGTTTCATGCACGGCTTTATACCCACCTTGCCCGCTATCCCAAACGCCTTTCTCAATGAAAATCTTTAACAACCTATTCTGGGGTTCAATCTGCCAATACCCGGGGTGAGGTAACTGACATAAAACATGAAGCTCAATTTCAAGATCTTTTAGCGACGCATATATCCGTTGGTAAAGGTCGCGGCTACTGAAGAAGGCCTTTATAAACTCAGTTTCATCAGAAACGTCAAACACCGGGTGTTTCCGGTTTACTTTTAATCCTCTAGTTTGCCGGATATTTCCATCGACAATTTCGCGCGTTAAAGTATCATCGCCGTCTGCGGATAGGTCAGGTTTAGGCGGCAATGTTTTAAGGAACGCCACTGGAGAAAATCCACCTTCCATACCCACATTGTCAGTCTGGAAATCCTTATTTTCTAAATCTTCATATAGTTGCTCCTGCTTCGTGGCTAATACTGCCACAAATGTGGGTGTACTGCCATCACTCCAAGGTCCCGGACGAGGATGAGCATGCCAATAACCAGAAGATACTCTCATAATAAGAACGATAGGTTCTTCATCACCGGTTGTGCCTGTATTTTTAAAAGCTATAGCAATAGCTTGAATATGCTCATCAAAGATATAGTCTAAATCATGGATATCAAAATTATCTAAATCCAGGAGAACATCTAACGCCTTTTTTAAAGGCATTTCTTGGCCTTCTAAATCTTCCAAACTAATGCCACTAACCACAAATTTCTCAGCCACAATTTTACGGTTTAAATCCGGGTGCAAATCAGAAATAGCACTTACTAAACAATTACCTTTTAAAATAAGGGCAGTTATATTATTTTCATATACTGAATCAAGGACCAAGTTATACTGTTTTACTGCCTGTGCAAAAGCTAATAAATCTTTCCGGTTAGAAGTAAAATACTCATAGCTTAAGCCTTGAGCACCTTGCTCATCTAAGCCTAAGGCAAAATGCCCCCAAACATCATGGCGAAAAATATCCTGCTGGATTATTTTAGGAAGACTAAAGAAATAAGGATGGATGAATACGGTGTTGTTATTAACTGCTGCGACATTACCTTGAGTTAAGGATATATCTGAGGTAATAACAAATTGAGCTTCATTTAATTTTTCGCCAAATCCTGGTGGACCACGCGCAGATGCTTCAGCCACAAGTTCATTTGCTCTTTTCTGTAATACTCCCTTGCGCCAGAACCACCACGAAAATTTACTTATTAAATCCGATTGTTGATGGGTAAAAACAATTCTGTTTGATTTAACTAACATTTGTGTTTGAACTGTCTGCGTTCGAAAATTAAAGTTGTCTGGAACGGCGATAGGTGCAGTTTCAATTTCCAAAGAAGGTTTTAATAACGGCGCTGTAATATCGCTGTTTGCAGAATAATCGTCTTCGCCGGTGTAAGGCATAAAATCCCCACTATCCTGTACTTTTAAAAGCTCGCCCTCTACTCTGCGTAAATGGCGGATATGTTCTGGACTCTCTATTTTTTGGTCGCGCATTAATCCGGTAAGGATTTCGCGTTCCCGTTTAAGACCTCTCCTATGCTGCCTATCTCGGCTATAA
Source organism: Candidatus Omnitrophota bacterium (assembly GCA_024542985.1). Taxonomy (GTDB): domain Bacteria; phylum Omnitrophota; class Gorgyraeia; order Duberdicusellales; family 4484-171; genus JAMXCX01. Next base: position 14,984 of record JAMXCX010000017.1, read on the forward strand.
CGCATTGTCTTTCTAATTCTCTCCGGATCAGGTTCAACTACAATCTTTACAGCATCATGGGGAATATTGGTTTCATGAGCAAGGACTGTATACAGTTCGCCTGTATCGTTAAAGAGCTGTTCAGAAATGACTGTTACGTTCTCCGGCTCATCCTTAGTTTTAGGTTGCACACCATGTTTATACATCCGTGTCCCCCGAGTAGCCCGTCCATTCACAACCATCTTACCGTCTGGCGCAACGCTTAACATACACTCCACCGTCTTATCACCTTCTGTACGCACACTCACTTTTCTGGGTAGCTTAGACACCACGTATACTACTTGCGGCACTTCAATGGCCCCGCTACTGTACCTACGGATATCCCTTCTTGCCTCATTAAACCTTCTAACCATACGAGTCTTCTGACTCAACGGCGAATCTTTCCCTTTTCCCCCATCCTTCTCAACTACATGAACCCCACCTCTTTCCCGCTCATCATCATCTTTAATAATTTCAAGTCGAACGTACCTCCCACCTTTAGTATTCATAGCTGCCCACAAAACATCCCGTTCAAACCTTCCAAAAGTCCCTTCGGTAGAATAATCCCCTGATGTACCTTCTGAATGAAGAATAAGTTGCTCTTCTTGCGGATAGAATGTTTGGCGTCCTTGTAAAATCTTAATGACACGACGACGTTCCCAAACCGGGACATCAGGATTACTATTATTAAAAAACCATTGAGTTTCGCTCGTAGGAAATACATTGAATGTTCCCTGAGAACGATGATGTCTAGTAACCCTTCCCTTAGGACCTACCATGGGAAGCGGTTCACCGAGCTCTTGTAATCCTTGAGCAACACCAAAATCAAGGCTCGAAGGCCTCTCTTGCAGCTGTTCCACGATGAGATGTTGAAAAAGAGGCAGATGAATATAGGACCCGCCAACCTGAGGAAACGAGGTTGTAGAGATAAGCCCATTAACGTAAAATAACTGATTATCAAGTAGAGTAACCTCGGTTACCAATTGAAAAGACCGGATGTTTAAAGGCTGACCTCTCTTATTCACCCACTTCCCTTTTGGATTAATAGACACCGGTCCTCTAATAATTTTACCTTTTCGATCTAAGAAATTTCCCGCCTCGCTGAGCTGTTCCGATTGACCAACATAAATCCGCACCACGGAAACCCCGCAACTCTTAGCGGCATGGCCTTTCGGCGTCAAATAGGCAATCACACCTTTGAATTCAGCACCCAAATAAAAGATACTATAACGGCCTAGAGAACCTGTCGCTAATCCAACTTCAACACGCTGATGCCTACCTATAGTATGACGGGAAGGAATAAGCGGATGCACCTGCCAATTTCCATAACGCGAAAGAAGACCAAGAAAAAAAGTATTAAGTTCCGGGATATGTGATAGGTGTTGTCTTCTGCTTGAACTCATTAAAGTTAAAAGCGGAAACGTAGTTTCCTTTTGGTCTTGACCTTTTTGAGGATTCGCTTGAAGCGAGCTGTAAATCCGGGTTTCCCTCTTAAGCGGAAGAAAGAAAAGATAATCCATCCTTCCATCCGAAGTACGCAAGGGTTGAATTATTCTGCGAGAATCACGAAAGACGTGCACGATGGCCCGCGGTTCACTCTCGTGTATCCTTTTCTTACTGCTCACTACACGCATATGCCCGCTAATAGGCCTCCACATATCTCTCTGGAAGTAAGGCAAGGCGAGTTCTGTACCGGGAAATTCCATGAGCTGAGACTTAAATTTCTCGCCTTGCTCAAAATATTTCTCTACAAAGGCATCGCGGTTTCTGGAATCCTTAAAGTAATCTTGTCGTGCACGCCAAGCGAAATCAATAAAAAAAGCAGTACCTCTCTTATGAAAACATTCCCATTTAATAAATCTTGTTTTGTGCACATCGTGGTTTTTAAAAGTAGGTACCTTAAAAGTAACGATATGATCTTTAGCATCCCTTTCAGAGCCAATTACAATCAGTTTATCCCTTCGACAATCTTTCTCATCGGCGGCGTAAACAATAATCATATAATCGGCAGGGTTTCCTCGATTAACAAAGGCTGTAACGGCAAAAGGCTCTTTATAAGTCAGCCTGGTATCTTCCGGTACAAAAGAAGAAGTAGACTCAGCAAAAAGCCGAGAATGATACACCTTAACATCTCTACCTAAGGCTGTAAGTTGTCTGCTGTATTCTTTTACAACCCGGTTATCTAATTCTTGAGACTCTTTTGCCTGCCTTAAAATCTGGGCCTCAAAAATTTTCAATACCTCTATAAGCGCAATTTTAAGATTAGAAGGTATCCTTACCTTACTTTCAGCAAAGCGATTGGCAAGAGGCGTGGAAACATTTATGCCTAAACACTCATTGCAATAACGAAATCGGATCAAATCTGCTACATCAATCCCTGCCCCTACTGCAATCTCTTCAAGGTCTCTCACCTTGGGAACATATTTTCCACTCAACCAATATGGCAACATCTTTCTCTGTCTCTTATCTAAGGTGTTACTGATCGCAGGCTTCGCTTCTTTAAGCCAACCTGAAAGAGAATCAAATTTCGAAGGCTCAGGAACCTGCACTTTGACAGTAGAAGACTTGGCTTTTTTCTTATTCAATGCCCCCACCCAGGCATTAGGATTATTTATTTCTGAGAGAGGAATGGTTCCCTCATTATGGACGTGGTAAATAATGTGTTCAATTTGTCCCTCCTGAATACGGGTAGTTTCAATGAGCATGACTTCAGAAGCCTTATCAGCGACTACTGAGTTTAGCCTCTGAGCGCTGATTGCTGGTGCATCAACTCCCACAAATGTTCTTATCTCCTGAGAAAGCAATTCTTCAAAAAGTTTTTCTTTATATTCCGGATAAGCCTGAATAAAGCAATTTTGAAGCGCTACTGTTTGATTATAAACCCTAACGGCATAACGCTGCTCCATGGCTTCGGCTGTGACTTTTTCTCTTGCTGCTAAATAAGACCTGTACATAAGCTCCTGCCAATGTTGTTGGTCCTCATAAAATATACCTGTTGCTATTTGAAGTTTCTTAAAAATATCTACTGGCCCTTGGCGGTAAAACCACATATTATCAGCTATAGGCCCATCATCACTAGTGTGAGTATACGGCCCGAATAAAAATCCATTCCCTTCTCGGGAATTTTCATCATAATCATCTATCCATTCAACTGGCCCAGCACCACGAGGAGCTATGTTTATACCCCCACCCAAACCAGTTCTCTGGCAAGAAGTTCCGCAAGCCTCTTCTAAATCCCGGGGCATATTAATACATAAATCAGCACCCGTAGCCTGCATTTTTAAAAGTTGAGCGTCAGAATCAGGAACATAGGCGAATCTTCCTTTAAATTCCGGCCTCTTCTGCCACTCCTTAAAACGCCTTACCCATTCTTGTTCAAATACCGGGTCCGGGCCTCCTACTACAACCTGCAGGCCCAAACCGTAAACTATTTCTCTGTCTTGAAAAAGATTATCTAATATATAATTTGCTGTTTTTGCAATGTCTTGGTTATACTTACGATAATCATCATGACCTCCTAAATCAGGTATATCCCGCTGCCAAAGGCTTAATAAATCTTCCCGTCTGAATCCTTTATCTCTATCGGCAACTAAGAGATGTATAAGAAAACGCAACATCGGATACTGACTTTTATATCCTACTAATCTGCGTACAGCCCATAAAGTCGGTTTATTTGAACCGAGCCTTATCCCCCTAGGATTAGCCTCATCTACAGTTCTATCGGCAACTTCCAAATAAGCAGTAGATCTTGCATTAGCATGAGCTTGAACGAGCTGTTCTTTAGTCGGAATATTGCCTTTAGCTTGAAGCTTTAATAATCTATCACTTTGCCAGCTTCGGCCCGAACCGTTGAGTACGCCTTTGACATCCACATCTATTCCATAAATTCTTTTAAAAAGCTTTCTTGCCTCTTGGGCATGTTCGTTACTTACTCCGTTAATTACATCAGCAAGTTTTATAGCTGCCTGGCAAAAATCAATAATGTACTGATGTGTATCTGTATGTAATCTGCGGAAGTACCCCCGGAATTCCACTGCCCTATCGTAAGGAATACCTAATTGATACATAATTCTATTTAAATCGCGTATCTGAGGATGTATCTCGCCTTCATAGAACATTTCTAATCCTGCAGCAACATTGGTGTGCACAGTATAGACGACTTTAGTTTTCTTAAAGAAAGGATCAGCCTTTATTAAGGCAGCAGCAACTACTGTATGAGCTTCATTTAAGTGAAGAATATCAGGTACAATCTCAAGTTCTTTAAGAAGCTGATGCACTGCCTTTCCTAAGACAACTTCTTGTGTAAAACGATGGCGCCTGTCATCAGTATAAAGAATATCAAATATATCTTTATTTCTGAAAAGATATAGAGGAGTACCTCCTCTATTCACTTTATAAACCTCAATTGAAACTGCCTGGTTTTTTTTAAGATTAAAAGGGTTTGTCTCATCCCAAATATTAATAATTAAAGTCAGAGGCTCTTTACCTTTATATACACGTTCAATAACTCCCCGACGGACTAACTCATCCCAATCAACATCAATCCATTTTTCGTTTTTGCCTACTTTTGCATACATGGGCATGGCTCCAGCTCCGTCAATACCTGCCTCAAATAAACCTTCTAGCTTATCTCCATAATGGGCTCCCAAACCACCCTTGGTATTTGCATTTTGAGCTTCTCTGCCTATCTCTCTATTTCCCAAAGACTGAATATCTGAAGCTGAAAGCTCAGGTATATTTCCTTCCAGAGAGATAGAGAATACACTCTTACCTATTAATAGAGGCGCATTTGCAGCAAGCCAGTCTCTAGCTTTCGGCCCATCAGCTCTCGCTTTCCTTGTAGAAGAAGTTTGAAGACCTTGCAAACCAGCTAAAGGTGAAGCAGCAGCTTCTTCTAAGCTCTCAGGTATAACAAAAATTGGTAAACCGAGAGCAAAGGTCGTACCAACTGCTATCCTTCTTTTCGCAGCTAATCTTCCCAGTACCTGCAATAAGCCTCTATATAAACCTAAAGCTTCCAGAACATCAATTCTGGATTGCATTGGAATGTCCACTTGAGGGTCAATTGAAACCTCATCAGTTACAGCTAAACCAATAATATTTTCTAAGCCCGGAAACTCTCTGCCTAACAATTCTCTAACAAAATTTCTTATTAATTCCCCTTCTGTCGGATCTCTCTGCTCATCAAAAAACTCATTAACTCTTCTTCTTAATCTTCCTATAACATGCTTAAACAAAACAGCATCCTGGCGAACACAGTCAGCATTATCATTAGATAAAACGAAATCAAGGCTTTCAGAATCAAGCATGGCATCGAAACGCCTTTCATACCTGGCCCAAATAAGTAAGTAGGCCGTAGCTAATAATTCAATGTATTTGCCTACCTCAGGATTAATCAAAGCTTGCCTGGTGATTTCTTCTAAATGTTGGCTAGACACCCCACCTATGTTAAGTGTACTTAGCTCTTCTGCGGTAAGGGCTTGGATTGTAAGATTTCCGGCTACAGCCTGCCAGGCTTCAGTAGTTCCAAGCCCTCTCACTTTGTTTCCACTTCTTTGTTTTTTGGTAGAATAATTTAAAACGCATATCTTCGGCCTGCCGCTACTGGTTATCTCTAAGCCTTCGGCAGGAATTCCTTCTCCGTTATCAGAAATATAAATTGCAATCTGGCTGCCTCTTCTTGCAATTTCAATCGTTATCATCGGCTTAACTTCTCTAGCTAGGGCTGACTCTAAACCATTATTTACTATATTAGCTGCTGCGTTAATTATTTCTACAAAATCAACACTTACCAAGAGGTCCCTGTTAAGGTCATCGGCTACGCTTATTTTATAGCGGTTTTCATCAGTAATACAATATTGGCAGGCTCTTGTGACTAATTTTTCTAACTCACTTACCTTAATATTAACCTTTGTTTCTTTTCCTTCGAAAAGGCGGAAACGGTTTCTTAAAATACTTATAAGTTTCACTAAAGCCTGGTAGGCCTCTTTGATCTCGGCTTTTCTTTGCTCTTCCTTCTTTAAGACAATACCTTCGGGTCTTCTCAATTCATAATCTTTGTATTCTGCCTTAAATATGCTTATTGTTTCTTCCAGATATCGTAGAATACTTCCAAATTCTCTCCTTAAAGAATTTACTTCTCTGCGATAAAGATACCTTTTGCCGGTATAATCTCTGGCTGCTTCATGAAGATAATCTAAAGATTCTCTAGTATGTTTTGCTCTGGCAGCTAAAATTTTGACTTCTTTTGTAGCTTCTCCCGGATATTTGCGGAGAATACCTTCTAATTTCATCTCTGCTCCCCAAGCAAGGCTGTGAGCATCGCTTGCCGGGCTATGCCGCATACTTCTTATACTTATAGCTACCCGGTCTCTTACTTTTTGAGAAACAGGCTTACGTCTAAAATAAATAGCTATTCCTACTGCTAACAAAATAACTAAAACAACTCCTACCCAAAATAAAGGATTACTTATCAAGCTTGCAAGGCTAATGCCTGTAGCGGCTGAACTACCTGCAAGAGTGGCTTTTCCTAAAACAACTTTGGGAATCAGCAAAAAGAAGGCTCCTCCTTTCCCTGCCTTAAGCTCACTTGCTCTTTGAAAATCACGCGCTGCAGCTTGATGATCTCCTAAGTTCCGGTTAACAGCTGCTCTTATTTGATAAGCTTGAGCATATGTCGGGTCTATCTCTACAGCTGTATCCAGAAATGGTTTAGCTTCAAGAAATCTTCTTTGCTTTGCTAAGGAAACTGCCAGCCATACATAAGCCATAATACACTTTGAATCTAGCTCTATGGCTCTCCTGGCATAAGTTTCTGCTTGCCTGTCATCGCCTAGATTCCCATAAACAAGGCTTAAATTATTATAGGTAGTTGCGAAATTGGGATCTAAACGCAAAGCTTCTTCTAACAAAGGGATTCTTTGGGCTTGAGCCAAACCCCGCACCTGATTATTAAGAGCCATTGCCCTTAATGCTTGATCGCTAACTTGACGAAAACGTCGGTAAGGAAACTTCTCTCCTCCAAAATCTGTCTGCCAATATTGTCCATCCCGCTCATAGACTTTCTTTAAACGAAAAGGAGCAGTAGTAGCATTACCGGCTACATCTATAATGCTTAACTGCCCGTCACTAAGCTTAAGTAAAACACAAACATGGCCGATTTTTTGGCCTTGGGCAGTTAAATCATTAACTTCAATAGCACCTACAGAAAGACCTATCTCAGCAGCTAATAAAATATAGACTTGAGTAAAGCTAATGCAATTTCCTTTGCCCGCTTTAAATAAAGTCATTAAATCAAACTCATTATCATTTCGTTTAACCTGGCTGCACATTAAATGCATTAACTCTTCGGCAACTCCTCTTTGGGTTTTTCTTAACTGCTTTAAGTCTTTGTTTAATTGTCTTAATGTTTCTTTATGCGGCTGGATAAATCTGGCCAGTGCTTCTTGCAAACCTTGAGTTACCTCCGGCGCATAGCCGAATGAATTTAACCTTTGAAATTTTAAATCAGGCTCTGATTCATTATGCTTTCCCGCCACAGAATCTCCTCTAGAAAGATATGCATATACACTTTGCATCTCTTCTAGATTTGCGCGTGCTTCTAAATCTATCATTCTTGTTCTTGAATCATAAAAAGCATGCCAGCTTCCCGAAGAATTCTCTCTTATATCAACCATATCAAAAGCTCCCATGTCATCTCTAGGTTCAAATGCTATTTGAATATAATTAATTCCGTCGCGGGATTGGTAAGTGATTTTATGGATATCAAATACTCTGATAACAATATCCAAAGCCTTCTTTAAAGGCATCTCAGCACCTATTAAGTCCTCAAAGCGTATTCCTCTAACCGGGACTTGGCTCTGCCATAATTTGCTGGCTATCTCCTGCGGCTCCTGGTCTCTTAATGCTGCTATAGCTTTGACTAAACAATTCTTCTCTAAAGCCACCATTAAAAGCGCGTGCTTATAATCCTCGGCTAATATAACATTTTCACTTTTTATTGCTGTTAAAAAGGTTCCTAACTCCTGCCAAGGAGCTTTCATAAAATAACTAGTGCTTTCTCTAATAGCTGAATCATGGTCGCCGGTTCTTAATTCCTGAAGGTCATGACGTAAAATATCGTCTTGAATTATGGTAGGTAAGAGAAAGAAGTAAGGGTGAAGGTAAATAATATTTTCTTGGGAGTTAACTGCTGCAATCCTGTCGCTAGTTAACTCGGTATCCTCAGTAATTCTTATCAAAGGTGGATTATCCGGATCAATATCCGACGCTCTTGTACTTAATAAGGCCTCTAAAACCTGTTTCTTCTGCCACCACCAGCTAAACCAAGCTAACAAACTTCCTCTTATACGTTCTAACCTAACGCTCTCTTCTTCCGGAATAACTCTCACCCAGGTATCTTCAATACGAGCCTGCCTTTGAATTTCATTCGGCACAATAAAAGGAGCGCCGTTTATCATTTTATTATTTCCAGTCCAAGGCATGCCTTTTCGGGTGGATGAGGTTTGAAGATGCTGTTCATAGCCAAATAACTGCATCTCTCTTTTTGATATAGCTCCCCTTGCCAACATCTTATCTCTAAGAAGGCTGGGTAACTTATCAAGATTTTCAGGATAAGGTGCCGGCCCGGTCATAGCTGCATTGCTTGAATTATTTATACTTAACATTGAACGCACTAAAACTTTTTCTTTTTCTTTAAAATCAGCAATAGTATCTGGGTCTCCCAAAGTACGCACTATGTAATGCAATATTCCTCCTTCGTGACTGAGGATATCAGCTATATCAGGAGTAACAGTAATTAGATTCAACATTTCTTCTCTCGATGCGTCAGTATTGGCTAAAACATCGTGGGCAAAAGACTGTGGTTTTGCCGAAGAAGCATTTAATACCGGAGCGTAGGGAGCTTGAGTGCGGTAAAAATAGATAAATGCTTGTATGAATTCATCCAGCTCTTCTTTGGTATGTACTAGGCTTAAAAAAGCATCTTCAGCCGCAATCCTGTCCCATACTCCGGCCCACTGCAAAATTATAGTATCCTTATCGATTTTGCCTTCCTCTAAGAGTTCACGTAAAGCGATAGCAATACCTATTTCGTTATTGGAATGCCCGCCAAAATCAGGAAAACGTTCACCGTTAAAAATAATCAGTTTAGGCCTTTCTCTTAAAATTATTTCTTTTATCTGGTCAATATCAGACCTATTGATAGCAAGAGACCGGCCCGGCGTGCCGTAAAAACTAGTAGTAAGCGGCCAATGAATACCTCTGTAAGACACACCTAAAAACATCAGAGCTGACTGGGCTTCCATAAATCTAACGGAAGTCTTTAAAAAACGCATTATGTCGATGTCTACTCCCCCGTCATGAGGTTTCCTATTATCTACTTCTCTTAAAAACTTTCTTAATTCACGAATTGCCTCATGCGTTCTGTATTGATCCCTTAAGCGCTCTCCTTGGCTACCTTTTAAATCATGCCTTCTGTTTAAATCAATTAACAATAATTTAGCGCGCAATTGTTTTTCTTTTTCACTCATATAAGGGAGTACTTCATAATCTAATTCCGGAATAACCCTTGCATTTCCTCTTTCTGCAACTAGCTCTTTTAATAAATCCTCTTTATCGGTGACTATAAGATTTTTAATTGCCAAAGGGTCTAGTCTTTCTGCAACTTCAAGTAAGCCTAAAACATAATCACTATATACTGCCGTATAACCAAAGGAAGTATAATAAGCTGAAAGCTCATAATGTGCAGAGAAAAACTTTAAAGGATGATGCATGGCTAAGACTTCATCATCCATATGCGGGCTAAAACAGAGAACCCTGTCTCCTTCTAAAACATTCCATTTATCCGCAAGTTTTTTAATCATATCTGCCGGGCGTACTATTGCTGAACGCATTCTCTCAGCTATATTCTTAGGCAATAGCTTAGGATTATGCCCGGCCCGAAAAAGCATACCTATGGAATTTATGAGATTACGCCAACGGTTCTGATCAATCTCCTCCATCACGTCTTTACCTTTACCTGCTTCCTGAGTTTGAACAGCCTGCAGCCAATTTTGGGCTGCTGCTTTTATATCTACTTCAGAAATCCTGCATCTAAGAGATTTTGCTAATTGCACATAAACATGGCGGGTATTTTCTATGGTCCAAAACTCTTCAGGCAATATCCCGAATTCCCAGGGACAACGTAAAATCCTCAATTCTCTTGCTGCCGCTGCATCTAAAACATAGACTCCTTGGCTATCCTGGACATTACTTAAAGGGCAGTCAATATCAGTCTTAACCTCTACTGACCTGTAAACAGAACGGCTCTTGTCGTTTCCGGTGGCAATGGCAATTATTTTTGCTTCTTTTCGATACATAAAATCAGCCGGCCCATAAGTAATAAAAGCGAATTTCGGCCTTCTTATTTGGCTATCCCCGGCCTGAATAGCAACAAACATATTCTTAAAACCGTAAAATTCCTTAGAATGAGCACCGCTAATATGAAAGGTTGCATCATAATCATTCACCAATCCGATAAAGCACTCTTGTTTCCTGGGGGTTCCTTTTTCACAAAACCCCTCATGGCCTTCACCATCATAAGAGGGCCCGTAACCTAGAAGAGTAACATGAGCACCGCCAAAATCTGCTAAGATATCATGCATCATAATTGCTTCATTGCGTATGCTTTCTAAATATCTATACTGTGCATGTCCCTTGTTAAGAGCCTCTATTTCCATCTCTGCTACTCTATAATCACCACTGGCAGTTTTTTTAAGAACATACCCTACTACTTTATCCCCCTCTATACGTAACTGAGAATTTAGGGCAAAGCCTTTTAAGCCACTTTGAGGTGTTTCTAACATGCAAGCTGCCTGAAATTCTAAAAGCCTTAAGCCTTCTTTATCAATACTTTCTAAAACTTCACTGTATTCAGAACCACTCATTTGCTCTACCTGCCATTTATCACCCTGTTTTGTTACCCAGATATCGCCATAGAAAATATTACGATTCCCTTCAGGTATTCCCCAAAGGTCACAAACATTATTTAAAAGATTGGCAAAGGCAAAATAATCAGTACGCTTCTGAGGAAACACAGCATCAACAGCAAAAATAATTATTTTAGTGACATCCGGTTTAAGGCGGGGATCAATTCCATTAGTTACAAGAAATTTTTGGGTAAGTGGTTCATCCCAAGTATCCAGAAGTGAGCCTACCCGGCCGTATTTGCGCATAAAATCCTTAAACACTTTGCGGTCATAGCGGCCTTGGGCCTCTAAGAAATCATCTCCGCCTATGTTACGGTAACCGGAAAAAGGGCTATCCCCTGTGCACAACTGCAACCCCACAAGATCTAACTTCTGTTCAAATTGCCAGTATTGCAAACCGGTAAGAATCTCAACAGCAAAAGCATCAGCAGTTTGAGCTACATCAGGTTTAATCACTACCCGCATATTAGGAGCAAGTTTATAAGGAGATTTATTGTAAAGGACTATTGCCGCATCTGTTAAAAAATGCTCATTATTATTGCTGGATGGCTTGCGGGTGGATTTGCGGGTAGATGAAGTTTGAAGGCTGGATGGGCCTTCCTGGCCCAAGGCAAAGCCTGAACTTCCCAAAGCCTTAATCGTACATATGCTAGCCCGCACATAAAGCTCATCTAAACGATAAGGTAAATCATCTAAAGGATTAATAATCAGCCGTCTGGGATCAACAGCTACGGAATCGTCTCTTTTCCCTTCGGTTATCCTTAACTCTAACAAATCGTTTTGTTCATTAATGCTGATATAAATAGCCAATATTTGTTTCTGTTCATTTACTTTAAAGAATACAGGAACACTTGACTCAGTAG
>JAMXCX010000103.1 GCA_024542985.1 Candidatus Omnitrophota bacterium
TCCTGTCAAAATGGCCAACTTGTCAGGCTGACCGAAAAACTCAATAATAAAATAATAACTCGATGTTAGCCCAATAATCAGAGTAAAAAATATTAAACTGCCTAAATATTTACCCAGCACAATAGCGGTGTTTGTCGTAGGGGTAGTCATTAAGAATTCCATGGTCCCGGTAAACTTCTCCTCAGAGAAGACTTTCATGGTTAGAAGAGGTATAATAAAAATAAACAAAAATTCCATAACCTTAAAGACATCGCGTAAAGTAGCCTCTCTGTTTTGATCGATGATCATAAAAAAGAATATATTAAAAACAGAGATAGTGATAATTAAAACAATATAGGCAATGGGTGAGTGAAAATAGCTTTTTAGCTCTTTTTTGGCTATCGCAAAAATTTTATTCATAGGAATTAGTCAGTCTTGGCAGGATGCAACCTCAGAAATACATCTTCAAGGCTTGATCCAGCTTCTCTTAAAAGATTTTCTAAAGTTTCATCAACAATAATTTCGCCGGATTTAATTATTAAAACTCTTTGGGCAATCTGCTGAATCTCTGAGAGAATATGCGTGCTTAAAATCACGGTTCTTTTGTGCTCCAAGCTTTTGATCAGATTGCGCACCTGAATAATTTGCACAGGATCCAGGCCAATTGTCGGCTCATCCAATATTAAAACTTCAGGGTCATTAATTATGGCCTGAGCAATGCCCACCCTTTGTTTATACCCTTTAGAAAGAATGCCAATGGTTTTATCCTGGACATCTTTAAGATTACATTCCGCTAAAACTTTATCTATTTGAGTGCGTTGTTGTTTGATGGGAACATCTTTTAATTGCGCGGCAAATTTGAGATATTCCCTTGTCGTCATATCAGAATAAAGCGGTGGATTC